>JAGVYT010000005.1 GCA_018303115.1 Candidatus Woesearchaeota archaeon
GGAAATGGGTGTTCGGAAGAGGGTGTTATTGATTGTATAAGCGATTATGATCCCTCTTCAAAAAAAGTAATGTGTAAAGGAGGCGATAAAGGGTGTCATATAGAAACAGCATGCTTTGAAGGATCATTCGGCTATTCTAAAAACTCTTTCAGACCTGCTTTTAACACTGTCATGAGAAACCATCATGCTGCAATATCCGATAATACGCCAAGAGCATTTGGCGAATTTAATGAGAGGCTTATCTGTGAAAGGATAGAGGAGGTTACAGGCTCTGCAGGAGGAATATGCGCGTCCTTTTCATAGTGTCTTCAGGTGAATAAAAATGAAACTAATCTGTAAAGTGGCGATGTTTCTGGTTTTATGTGTCATCTTAATCATTAGTGTTAACGCCGTAGAACAACAGGTTTTTGTGTTAACACTTAATTATGACAACGGCGTAGTTAGTCTTGATGGCATTTTTGTTACGCAAGGATTCTTCAATGAGCGTACGTCATCGGAAGGGGCATATAAGTTGGAAGTAATATCCTTTGATGGGGGTGTTCTTTACTCAGAAAGATTTAATTTTAATTTAAACCTTTTTTCAAGTCCTTTGCCAGAGTGGTTTGATGAGTCTGGAGAGCAGATTTATATACCTTCTGCAGAGGAATCATTCATAGTCCTTACAGAAACAACCAAGGAGCTTGTAATCCCTTATTTCCCCAATGCTAAGCAAATAAATGTTTATGATGAAATTGATAAGAAATTATTAGAAATTCCTGTGCTTCAGTTTGCAGACACCTGCGGGAATGCAATTTGCGAGCCTCAGGAAAGCTACGAATCCTGCCAGCTGGATTGCCGATCAGGCTCAGCCGATGACTATTGCGATGGTGTTGCTGATAATATTTGTGACCCTGATTGTTCTGTGTTTCAATCTCTGGATAGTGACTGCATAAGGGCTGCAAAAACCAAGCTTACTGTTATTGACCAGAACTTGAAGCTTTTCTTCACGTTGGTTGGTATTTCGGGATTATTGGTTACTGCTGTCGTTTTATTTGTAAAGAATAAGCATAGGAAAGAGGAGATGGATAGGATGAACAAGATGAACCGGTTGTATTAATGTAATTAAATTGTTCATTAAGTCTTCCTGTTTATTGTTTTTTGAGTATTTTTTTGTAGCGGCTTAGATTTATTTGGTTTTGTAGAGAGCAACAAGCTGATTACGTCTGTTCTGTCTTTTTCTCCTTTTCGCCCCCTGTTTTCAGCGCCATAGAAGTCCAAATAAGTTCGTTCAAAAACGCCTCAACGCGGTCTCCCATCATGCCTTTCCTTAAAGGCTTGAAAAGTTCTGGATTTACAGGAACCTGCTCTTTCATTACTGCAAGGTAAATTTCCATCGGGATGTGAATCGCGTTTCTGATAGGCGTCATCTGCAGCTCTATGACAACCTGGCGCAGCTGCTCTACGGAACGAGTTCCTCCTGCACCGCCATAACTGACGAAACCGACAGCCTTTCTGTTCCATTCCTGAAATATTGAATCAAGGGCGTTTTTGAGCACTGCAGGGTATCCGTGATTGTATTCTGGTGTTACAATGATAAAGGCGTCCCCTTCCTTTATTTTTTCAGCCCACTTTTGGACAACCTCGTTAGCATACTTGCCTCCGCTCATGGCAGGTGATACGGGCTCGTTGAAAAAAGGCATGGCGTAATCCCTCAAGTCCAAAAGCTCTGCTTCAACGCCTTCTTCTTTTTTTACTTCATTATATATCCAATAAGCTGGCTTCTCGCTAAACCTGTTTTGGCGCGTGCTTCCTACAATGACTTTGATTTTTATTGTTTGTTCCATGTTTTCAACTCCTTTCTTTTTGTTTTTGTAATTCTGCCGCTAAATTTTTCAAGAGGGTAAGCACGTAATCGGTGTTTATTGCGTAAAACACTTCTTGCCCTTTCCTTTCCGCAATCACCAGGCTGTTGGCTTTGAGTGTTTTTAGATGCTGGGAAACGGCAGGCTGGGATATGCCTACGATTTTTACCAGTTCTCCCACAGTTTTCCTGCTTTTGAACAGAGCTTCAACAATTCGGTAGCGTGAGGCATTGCCTATGCCTTTGCCGAATTTCTCCATTTCATTGCATAAACCACCCACGAGTAATATAAGGATATGCTTATATATAAATATTTCTGTTAATCTGCCTTATTAAAATGTCAGAATTTTCCATCAGTCTATGACTGATGGCAAGCTTCGCTTGCTTTCGACTTCATAGTCAGGAAAATTCTGAGCACTAAGAACCACCAGCTATGCTAACATAATGTTAAATCCCACCAGTCTTTGACTGGTGGTTCTTTAGAGTTTACTTCCTGTTACTATGCCATGGCGCTGCCGTGCTGAATTTGACACCCCTAGCCATGCCTGGTTAAGGCGGGGAAAATTCAGCCGCATGATGGCAAATGGGGAAATAGGGCAGGGACTTGTCAATGACGCCTGTTTAAATCAACGCAAAGCACGATAAATGTGCAAAACGCTATTAATGTGAAAAACCTTTCTTATCGGCGTCATTGAAAAGTTAGCTTGCGATGCAATTTGCTTTGCCCTGCTGCTTCTTCACTTTCCTCCCCCTTAACTGGTCAGGGGGAGGAAAGTGGAAAATGTGAAATCCGGGGAGGTGGCGTAGCAGGAACTTTTCAATATGGACTTTCTTATCATAACCTTTAAATAAAAGAATCCATTTTATAGTGGTAACTGAGGGGTTTTTTATGCCGGGTGTCGTCTTTATTGCCGTGGTTGGATTGTTGTTGCTTATTCCTCTGGAAGTCGTCTTTCTAATCGTCTTGGCGGCGTTGAAGCGCAGCTCCGAAGCCCCGAAAATAGTTGTTCCTGAGCTGAAAAAGCAGGAGCGCTATGGCTGGGAGGATTATCTTAAGCTTCCACCGGAGAAAAAGGCGCCTGCAAGCAACACCGCGCTTCTTATTTTAGTCGTTGCTGCAGTGCTGATACTGATAGCAGCCCCTTCCTACCTGTTTGGTGTCCCGCAGTTTCTTTTTAACAGCGCTCTTAACGCAACAGACGTTGAAGAGACTGAAGAGCAGAGGATTGCAGAGCCGGAAGCAGAAATAGCCCCATCTAATTTCTCTTTGAATATAACCCTTCCAAGGCTGAATCTTAGCTTGCCGGAGGTTGACATTTCCGTTTTGCGTGAAAAGGCTGGTTTGTATAAGCCCTATGCCTACGCTGTTGTCGTAGCGGTTGTAGCGCTTGTTGCAGCGCTTGCAGTCTTCATATACGTTGTTAACCGGCGAAAGATGGCGGTTATTCATAAGGCAGGGAAAACCGCAGACAAGCTGATGAAGAAGGACGGGAGGGGAAAGAAGCTGAAATTGAAGGCCCTGCTTTCAAAGCTTCCTTCCCTGAGGCCTTACCTTGCGCCAATTGTCATCCTTTTCCTGCTCGTCATGGCTGCTTTGCTGGTTTACCTTTTCCGTGACAGGCTAATCGCCGACTTTGCTGGTTTGGCTTTAAAACTAATAGTGAAGGTAAGGGCTTTTGCGCTTAATTACCGCCTTTACGTAGCTGCGGGGGTTGCGGCCCTGATTGTTTTAATAGTGGCGCTCAGGCGCTCAAAAAAGAAGGCTTAAGTTCTTTTTGGTTGCATGAATAAAAGCTTATATATTAAAAGGGGTTGAATGCCGGTATGCGGAAGCTTGCAGTTAGTGAATGCCCTCTCTGTTCCGGGAAAAAACGGAAGCAGTTAAGGGTTTCTAGAGTGGGGGCGTTTGAGAGCGCGTTGGTGCAGTGTGAGCAGTGCAGGCTGAAATATTTGGATAGGATATACCCTCCTGAAAAGCTGTATGCAGAGCATACTATAACAAGGGGGGAAATGCTTGAAACGCTCCGTCCTGAAGAAAGGAACCATGATGATTACCTTAAGGAAATAAAAAAAGGCAGTTTTCTTGAGATTGGTTTTGGCGATGGCAAGCTTCTCAGGCGTGCAAAAAAGCTTGGCTTTGACGTAGTTGGCAATGAGATTTCAGACTCTGGGGCAGCCAGGCGGCTGAGAAAGGAAGGCATCCCCATCAGCATAGGTGATGTGCGGAATGTAAGTTTCAACAGGAAATTTGACGTGGTTTTCTTGTCGCATGTCATAGAGCACTTGCACGATGTTGGTTCTTATCTGGAGGCGTTTCATAAGCTTCTGAAGCAGGAAGGCAGGTTGGTGCTGCTTACGCCAAACTATAACAACCTGTTCAGGTTTCTTTTGCCTTTGCAGCGCGACCCTTTCAGGAAATTTGTTAAGAAAGATGATGTTGTTTATGTTTCGCCAAAGCGGAGCGATGGTGAAAGTCTTCAGTGGTGTAAAACATTGGAGTTTGGCCACGTCTTTCAGTTTGAAAAGCCAACCATCAAAAAGCTGGTTGAGAAGCATGGTTTTTCCCTGTTGAAGCAGGGTTCTGGAAGGGGACCTGATTTGGGAAAAGGGGGCGGGTTGATTAAGCGGGTAATCTTTAACAGTGTGACAAACTTGTTGTTGAAGCTATTTGATAATGCGGTGCTGAAGCCTTTTGACCTTCAGTATGAATTGTTCCTGATTTTTGGGAAGAAATGAAAAGGCTCTCTCCTTTTTGGTTTCCTTCACTTTTCCAGCCCTTAACTTTTTAGAGGGATGGAAAAGTGGTGATGGTGATTGCAATAATGCCGAAAACGAAACTACTGGTGCAGCCAGGCAAATGGGATAATGTCAACTTGTGTGTCTTGGCTTTCTTGGCTTGTTCGCCCTGTCTCACTCCCCCTTGCCTTGCGTGTGGGGATGAGAGAGGCGGACATCAGAAAAGCGGTTTTGGCGCTTAATTTGAGATTACCGACAAATGAAAACCTTTAAAAGTTTCTGCGGAACTCTTTGCCTATGCTTGCCGGATTAAAGTTCTTTGTTGAGGGCCTGTTGCGCAAAACAGGTTTTTTCGGGAAAATTGTGATTGTGCTTTACAAAAAGTTCAGGTTTGTTTGCGATTCTGTTAAATTCGAAACAGCGTGGGCTTTGAAGGGAGGGGAAATAAAGAACATAAACGCGTTTGAGCGGTGGGTATATTCCCAAAACGGGGAGGACGGCATCATACAGGCAATTTTCAGGCAGATTGGGACAACCAACAGGTTCTTTGCGGAGTTTGGTGTTGAGGACGGGAAGCAGTGCAGTTCAAGGTTGCTTAAGGAGAGGGGGTGGTCCGGCCTTATGATGGACGCCTCTGATAACAGTCCGGCAAGTGGTGTTAAGAAAGAGTTTATTACCGCAGAGAATATTAACCGGTTGTTTAAAAAATACCGCGTTCCAAAAGAGTTTGACTTGTTGGGTATAGACCTTGACGGAAACGACTACTGGGTGTGGAAGGCAATCAGGCACTCTCCAAGGGTTGTTGTTATTGAGTATAATGCAGGATTTGCGCCAGATGAAAGCAGGGTGATAAAATACAATCAGAAATTCGTGTGGGATAAGACGCATTATTTTGGTGCAAGCCTGTTGGCACTTGCTAAATTAGGCAGGGAAAAGGGCTACACCCTTGTTGGGTGTGATAACAACGGCGTTAACGCCTTTTTTGTGAGAAGCGACCTGGTTAAGGGCAATTTTAAAGTAAATGGCATTGAAAGGCTCTATAGGCCTTTCAGGCACGGGAAAATGATTAACGGTGTTAGGATTGCGCAGCCCTTGAGCAATAAAAAATTTCTTGAGGTGTGAAATGGGCATCAAAAACCTGCAGAAAAACTGGGAGGGCTTTGCCAGGAAAGATCCTTTGTGGGCAATCTGCACCAGGCCTGATAAGATGAAGAACAAGTGGACTCTGAAAGAGTTTTTTTTAACCGGGGAGCAGGAGATTGGGATGGTGTGGAATCACATAAGGTCTTTAGGGCAGAAGGTTGATAAAAGGCGTGCATTAGACTTTGGCTGTGGTGTTGGAAGGCTTACGCAGGCGCTTTCAAAGCGCTTTTCTTCCTGTGTTGGCGTGGACATCTCCCCCACCATGATAAAATTGGCAGACAAATTAAACCCGCAATCTAAAAAATGCCGTTACCTTGTAAACGAATCAGATAGCCTTTCGGTGTTTAAAGACAGCTACTTTGGCTTCATTTATTCCAGCATTGTTTTCCAGCATATGAAGCCTGGCTATACTAAAAACTACGTGAAAGAATTTATGCGGATACTTAAGCCAGACGGCCTGATGGTGTTCCAGATTCCTGAGCGTTATAAGGGCAGGAGGTCTTTCATGTCATTGTTGAATCCTAAAGCCCTTCTTGGGAAGTTGCTTGTTGCTTTGGGCATCGGGTATGAGATGGAGATGCATTACATGGCTGAAAAAGATGTTAGAACTTTGGTTTTTCCTGCAAGGGTTCTTGACGTTAAATTAGTCGGGTATGGCGGAAAATTTTCTTTTCTTAAAAGAGAGCCTGAGGAAGGCTATGTTATAAAGCAGTATTACGTGAAAAAGTAGGTTATAGCAAATCGCATAAATAATGGAAAACTGCGATTTGCTGTTTAGTAAATCTCACTGTTTATTCGTAAATTAATGAGATTTACTATTAGCTTAAACTGGAGTGGAGAAAAAACGCTTACCCTCTTACCCCATTTCTTCATAAACTTTTATTATTCTTCTGGCGCTTTCCTTCCAGCTGAATCTTTCAGAGTTTTTCAGCCCTTTCTTTTTCATTTCAGCTGCTGTTTTCTTGTTTTCAAGGATTTCCTTTATGGCAGAAGCATAGCCCTTTGCATCAAGCGCGTTAACAAGCTTGCCTGCTTTTCCTACTATCTCCGGTAAAGCCCCGGCGTTTGAAGCAACCACAGGGCATCCGCATTTCATTGCCTCAACTGCAGGGATTCCGAAGCCCTCGTAAAGGGATGGAAGCACAAAGGCGTCTGCGGCATTATAAAATAATGGCAGCTCTTCCAAAGGCGCATAGCCAGGCATTATTACATCGTTTTCGAGTTCAAGTTCACTTATTGTGTCAGCAATCTTCCCATACCCGTAACCTTTTTTGCCTACAAGCACGAACTTGTGTTTTACTCCGTTTTGCTTAAGCAAAGCATAGGCTTTTAGTGCTGTAGGGATGTTTTTCTTGGCCTCAAGTGTGCTTACAAAAAGCAGGAAGCTGTCTTTTATGCCGTATTTTTCAAGTTTTTCTTTGCATTTCTTTTTGTTTAATGGCTTGAACGTTGAATCTACGCCGTCATATGCTACGCTTATTTTATCAGGAGGAATCTTAAAGCGCCTGATTATGTCATTCTTTGAATGCTCGCTTACAGCAAGGAGCCTGTCCGCATTCTTAACTATCCTTGGCAGCAGATACTTGAAGGAGATTCTTACAGGCAGCTCAAAGTTCTCCGGATAGATAAGGGGTATGATGTCATGTATGGTCTCTATGGTTTTGCCTTTTTTGGGCATGAAGTGTTTGGACACAAAGGGGCCTATGCTGCTTGTGTGGTGGATTATGTCCAAATCGTATTTTCTCAGCTTAAGGGGCAGGGTAACAAAGTTTCTCATTGTTGATAACGGGAAAGGGCCGGAGGGCAGTATTATTTCTTTAGCCATGGAATAAATGTCGTGCTTCTCTTTTTTGCGGTGAATTAGGAAGTAATCGTTTTCCCTGTCCTGCTGGAGGATATTCTTGACTATGTTGTAAGTGTAAGTTCCAAGCCCCGCCAGCTCGCGGTCGGTCTCGTCTGTTATTATCCCTATCCTCATGGCTCTGGGCGGCTTCAGCAGCGTTTAAAATGCTTTTGCTATTCAAAAGCAGCAAAGCAGGCGTGAGCAAATCTTTTCAGCAGGGTTTTTACATAATTACTTCATACAGCAGCCCTGCGACAAACATAACGACCAGCAGAATGCTTATTATTTTGTTGTCTCCGATGCTGAACTCCGGCTTTCTCTGGCCAAGCCTTTTTGCACGGCTGTGCATAATTACTATCATTACCCCCTCAGTGCCTCCTGCTATCGCTCCCACAAGCCCTATTAACGGGATGAATTCGGTTACCCCCATCAGAAAGGCTGTTATGGGAAAAATGGCTGTAAGAAACCATGCGAGATTTTTGTTAAGCTTGTAGTCGTAGTTGTACATTTCCTTAAGCGCCAGTCCTAGAGCAAGGAATGCTGTTGTCATTGCAAACACCGCAAACAGGTTTGCAAACACTACCATCTTCTGCCCGAAAACCTCTCCCAGCTTTATGGTTGCTATCTGGCTCGTGTCTGCCCCGGTAACCCCCACCACTGCCGCTGCAAAAAGCGCATAACCTATTATTGGGATTACCCCTGCAATTATTATCGCCTTTTTCAGCATTCTTTTCCTTTTTCCGAGTTCCTCGCTCATTTCAGGGACAGCTACCGCTCCCAGGAATGCAAAAAAAATCACTCCGTAGGGAACTGCAAACTTGCTTATGTCAAGAAATGTCAGGTTGGCAGTTACAAAATGCTCGGAAAAAAATGCTATAACCACTATTGCTGCAAGCACCATTATTGTAATGGTGGCGAGCAGCAATTCGGACTCTTCAACAGCCTTTATACCGAAATAGATTATTGCTGCGCCTATTGTGAAAAACAGTATGCTGAAGATAAAAGAGCTGAATACCGGGAAGATGCTTGCCAGGGCCTCTCCAACGCCTATTATATAGGCGGTTATGGCCCCATAAATAAGGAAAACCATTGAAAGTGCCATCAGCCTTTTCCCTTTTTTTCCCAGATAGCGCTCTGCATAACCGGTAAGCTGGTGCTTGCCTTTTGTCCTCAAGACAACCTCTCCAAGATAGAGGTTAAGAATCATTATGGCAATGCCTATTATTATAATGTTGGCAATGCCCAAAGGAACGCCTGCCTTGGCAGCCACAAAGGGTATTCCAAGAACGCCTGCTCCAATGGTGGTTCCAACTAACGTTGCTACTGCATTAAAGAACTTCTTTTCCATAAACCTGTTTTTATTTTAGTAGTTTAATAATTTATTGATGGAAATAATAGAAAAAGCCCGCATAGTTCGGCTATTGCAGGTGGCTGAAAACCACCTGGTCGCCCAGACCGCGCTGGTTCAAACCCGATGAGGTGAAAGTCCCGCCCTCGGCGTATCCTTGCCCGTATCAAAATCTTTAAATACCGCTTTAAAAGGAACTGCGTATCAAGGGGACGTAGTACAATCTGGCTAGTATGGGGGCCTCCAGCAAACAGAGGGAGGAGTTCAGGCAATGACTGAATCCCTGTAGAAAGCCCTGGATTTGGGTTCAAAACATTTCTTCGCGGAAGAAATGAGCAAAGAAGGCGCTCAAGTTGGGCGTAAAGCCCAACGGACCTCAGACGCGGAGGATTGTGAAAGTCCCAACGTCCCCATTTTAATTTACGATTAATTTTTCTAATTCTTAAGATGAAGGGCGAAAAGTAGCTATCGGCTCTTTGTTATCGTTATGCTCTTCCCGTTCAGGTAGTTTTTCTGTTTTACAGTGAGAAACTCTATCCTGTGCCCTGCTTTCGTTTTTGTATCCTTTACAGTGCCCTTCGGCAACTCAATCGCATACAGCGCTTTTCTCCCTGAAGAGTATGTGTCAAAGGGCCTCAGGTTCTCCTTTACGTCCACAACCTGCAGCCTCTTGTTTACAAAAATAACGTCTATCGGGTAAAAGACAAACATCATGTGCAGGCTTATTCTTTCTTCCCTTTCAAATTTTAAGACTAGCGCTGCCTGCTCTGGTTTTGAGAACATCAGCCCCATTGACCTCGAAAGCAGCGAGTCTGCCAGCCTTGAGCTTGCTGCTATGAGCCTGTTTGTGGTTGCGTTCTTTATAGGCATGTTGTCTCACAGAAGGCAGTTGTTTTTTGAATTTTTTTATCAGTCATGAAGCCCCTTATTAAATCTTTAGGTTGCGGCAGCACCACTTTACTCATTACTACTTAAAAGTTGTTGCAATGATTTATATAGTTGTTATGTTTCGGGTTTTCTCAGGTTTTTTAAGCAAGTTGGAAAAGTTAACGGGGTTGGCATACATCAATTCGAAAAATTTAAATACCAGTAAATTCAATAAACCAATCATACGTGCTGGTATAACATTCATTACTATCGGATGTTTTCATTAACAACAGCAACAGAGGTGTTCATACTAATGCTGCATCAAAAGAGAAGCGAGCTTTTACGTTTGTTTGTCATCGTCGCCTTGATGGCGGTTAGCGTTGGCATAATTCTAGTCCAGTCAGCTAAGGTGGACTCAAGCCCTCAGCAGAGTTCTCCAATATTTGTTAATTCAAGCGTTAATTCTTCCACCAACTTCACCATAACAGTATCGGCCGGAAGCAATACGGTAAGGTATATCGGCATTAACAAGCCCGCTTCATATTCAGACATAAACTGCGCTGACCTTGTTCCTGTTGACAGTTCAGGTAACAGTTTTGTTTGCACTGAAGTTACCACCTCGCTTGTAAAGTATACTAGCAATGACGGCCTGACGGCAGGCAACAGCGTTGGCGTTAAGATTAACGCAACTTCTGGCGCTGCTTCTGGCAATGTAAGCTTTACAATAAATACTTTTGAGGATGCCAGCGGCACAACCGCCCAGAACAACACCATAGTCAATGTGACGGTTGATGACGAAGCGCCGTTGATAAGCTCCATAAATGTAACTTCAGGAACCCTTATCCTCACTAACGACACCATTGCCAACGGCACTGGCCGCACCTTTGTTGCAAAGAACGCTTTGGTTATTAACGCAACAATAACGAGCAACCTCGCTGCTGTTAACACCGTAATACTGTCATATAATGTTAGCAACGATACTGTCAGCTGGGACAACCAGTCACTGTCACTGCACCCGACCGGCGGGGCAAACACGATTACTATGAGCAACACAACAGTTATTGATGAGGCGAACGGGCTCTTTAACGCAACCATTCCTGTTTCGGACATAAGCAACGGCAGCGTTGTGTTCTTCGTAATAGTTGCCAGCGACACTATTGGCAATGAGAACGTAACAAACGACACTACAAATTATGAGGGCATTTCGCTCTACACATTCAACCTTACGGTTGACGATGCAGCGCCTACAGCCCTTGCGCCTACCACTGGTGGTTTGAACAATATAATTGATGACAATTTTGATGCAGTGCCCGACAACATAACAAATTCAACCGTGCTTCACAATTTCAGCATAGTAGTAGTGGATTCCAGCGGCGTGGGTGTTTATTCTGTATGGATAAATGTTTCAGGCACCCACACCCTGATGGCTTCAAGAGGGGCTGACAACCTATACAACGCAACCGGCACGCTTCAGGCCTTGGGCGCTTCTGCAGGCGACCAGAACCTTACAATATACTTCATAACAAACGACAGTGTTGGCAACCAGGACAACAGCTTGTCCATCAACCTGCTTGTTGACGACCCTGACTTTGCATTTACTGTGTACAGCAACGCCACCAACAACTTCACTACATCCAACAACACCATTATCAACATAACTGCAACGATTAACGCCAACCTCAACATTACGGATGCTACAAGCAACGTTACAATCAACGGCCCTAACAACATTATGCACAACATGACTCTTATGACTACCACGACTTCGTGGGGCGCTGTTGGTAATGTAATATCGCAACTCTTTTACCAGTCAACGTGGTTCTCTTCAGTGGCTCACACAGAGCACCTTGACAACGCATCAGAAACCAACGGCACAGGCACGTGGTCTAACTTATCGGACTTTGGCTGTGAATTGCAGGGCATAGGAGATGTTGCAGGGGATGACGGCGATGCATGTTCTCTGAAGATTACCTGGGTCGACATCTTTGGGCTGGAAAGCTCAAGCAACATAACTATTACAGTTGACAACGTTGCGCCGATTGTTGTTAACCTGACGGTTTCCAATGTTACCGACACGTCAACTAACTTCGCCACCACAGATAACTTTGTCACAAGGGCCTCTTCAATACTGAACTTCAGCGTTAACGCATACAATAATGTACAGAACGTTACTATCCATAACAGCACTAACGCTGCTCAGTCAACCAACGCAACTGTTTTGAACTCTGGCGGAGAAACCAATTACAGCATACAGCTCAGCACTGATGACCTTTGCGGCTCTGCCGTTGAGGGGGCTTGCACTGTTAACTTTAGCGTTACCGATCAGGCGCTCAACTCAAACACTAGCGCGTCAACTATTCTTAAGCTTACTATTGACGAGTCCGTGCCGTTGGTTGGAAGCTTTGCTATTAATGGTACGGTATCCTCAAGTTACAGTTATGTGCCCGGAGCTTTTGGCATGGTAGTTAGAAGCGATACGGAGTTGGAGATTAACACCACCTTGACTGACCAGCAGAGCAGTGTCATTCAGGCGAATTTCGGAAATACCACTCTGAGGAATATGACTTTGACAAACCAAGATGCAAACTTCACTAACGTATCAGTGCTTTCCAACTATGGCTGCCCGGCCGGAGTGGAAACAGAATGCCTGCTAGCCGTGCAGGTAGCTGATAACGTAAGTCTTAGCAACAACTCAATTAACTTAACCTTCATAGTTGACGATTTGGCTCCGCGAGTTGCGAATTTCACCACTAACTTGACATTTGCTCACTCTGTAACAAGTTCCGGAATGTTAATAAACTTCTCGGTAAACATTACGGACATTGCGCTGCCCAACTGGAACGTGTCAATAGGCAACACAACACTGCTTAGGATGAATAAGTCAGATTCCACGACAGACAATTCAACTTCGGTTGTCTGGTGGGCTGACGTGTCACTCTCCGCCATTGGCTGTACAACTGATGGCAATTGCACGGTGCATGTTGTTGCAAATGATTCAGCAGGTAACGTCAACGACTCTGTGCAGATAAGCGTAAACCTTGACAGCTCTACAATCTCAACTGTGGGCATGAACATCTCTCCAACTGGCACTATAAGCGATAACACTCCAACATTGTGGATTAACCTGACTACAAACTCGATATGCAAATACGCAACAACGCAGGTTCCTTATGAAGATATGACTGCAATGGGTGGAGACGGCACAGGGCAGCATGATTTCACAACATCTGCCTTGGCTGAGGGCTTACACACCTATTACTTTAGGTGCGCAGACAACTTGGTAGTTGAGCCTGCCAACGTGTTCCCGCAGTCAACAACCTTCACCGTTGACGCGTTTGCAGACCTTGTCATAAACAATCTCACTACAGGCGCTACTTTCAACACTGCAAGCCCGAACATCACTGTCAACACCAGTGACTTGGCATTGTGCAGGTATTCAAACAGCGGCGTAACAAACTACTCTGACATGAGCAGCAACTTTGACCCGCAAGGAGGAGACCGCCACAATGCTGCCCTGCTCAGCAACCTGTTGGATGACGACTACAACAACTATTACGTTTCATGCATCAACAGTTCAACTGTGCACACCAGCGTTGCCAACGATAACGTTGACTTCACCGTAGACACAACTTCGCTTTGGAACATAACTATTGGCGCAACCGGCAGTAATGGCGTCAGGGCAGACTACTTCACGTCAGCCAATAAGTTCTACAGCTTCACGCTGCCGAACACCAATGTTTTGACAACGACCTCGCTGAACAATAACGAGGACACTTACAATGTTACTAACGTGCTTGAATCCATTGTATCAGCCAATCCATCCGGCGTGACAAGCAACCTTAGCGTTATGTTTGCCCATAATACCGCATCCAATACATGGACATCCTACATTCCAGGCGACCAGGCTGGTAACGACTTCCTTAACTTTACTTCAGATGTTACGACCTATTACTTCAACTTGTCTCAGGGTAATGAACGCCTGGAAATCGGATAAGCAAAAACTTTTTATTTCATAATTTCATTGGGGGGCATGTTCATGGTTTTGCATTCAATTAGCAACAAAAGTAAGGTTACCCTGACTTTTCTGTTATTATCACTTTTTCTAATTTCTTCTTCCCTTGCAGTATACGGTGTAAGTGCTGCAACTTGGAAAGGCAATGTTACGATAGGCACAAATACGTCAACAGACGGGGCTGTAATTGGTGCATATATAAATGATGTATCTAAGCCGAATACTACGCGCACTGTCGGGCAGCAGGGCGTCCCTTCCAGCGGATATGTTATTACCCCTCTTTGTACTGATGGGCAAACTGTTTTCCTGAAAGTTTGGGGCATTAATGCCACAAATGCAAACATTACATGCGCAACTGGAAGCACCACTTACTTTAACCTCTCAGCCTCTTTAGTGGCTGCTGACGGCACATGCACTTACAGCCAGGCATGTTCAAACACCAATTATGTGTGCTGTTCCGGCACTACAGAGATAAATGACGGCACTACTACTGGCGCTACGTGCAAGTCCACTTGCGCTGCTGCTTCAACAACCCCTGCAGATAGTGGTGGCGGTGGGGGTGGTGGCGGCGGAGGCGGAGGAGGCACTGCTGCAGCAAGCGAAACGATTACAGCAGGAGCTATCAGTGGTGCTGCGACCAAGTCTCTCTCCTTCACGAAAACATCTGACATTGCTGTCAGCAGCATAGAGCTTTCCACTACAGCAACGGCGTCTATCGTAAACGGCAAGGTTACCGTAATGGAGGCTACTGTTGGGGATGACGTGGCTGCTGCCATAGCAAAGGGCAGCACCAAGGTTTACAAGTATCTTTCACTTACTAAGGTGAACATTAAGAGTTCTGACATTGGCAAGGCGGTTATTAAGTTTGAGGTTACCACTGCCTGGCTTAATGCTAACGGCATTGACCCTAACAGTGTAAAGCTCAACCGCTATACCAATAACCAGTGGGTTGCATTGCCTACAAAGCAGGTAAGCGCTGTTGACTCAACTGCTTATGCTTATGAGGCAGAGACCCCTGACTTTTCCACTTTTGCCATTTCAGGGGAGAAGAAGGCTGAGAAGCTCACTGCTTTCCAGCTTATTGACGTAATCCGCGACTTTTACGCCGGCACGTCATCCTATACCGCATTTGGGATAATAGACTTAATAAGGGGCTTTTACAGCTAAGGAGGCTTAAAAATGAAGAAAATAACATTGCTGCTCGCGTTTGCTGTTCTGATACTTTCAACCTCTGCTTTCGCCGCTTCTGTGAGCAGGGGCATGCCAAACAGGGTAAGCGCAGGCGAGGACATACAAATGACCTTCTCAGTAAGCGGTGTGACTGTCGGCGAGCTTTTCACTTTGGAAGACCAGGCGCCCCAGGGCTGGAGGGTTGACGCCTGGGATGTCAGCGGTGCCAAGGGAGGCAGGGGCGGCGTTGATTACAGGTTTGTGGCAGCGGAGAACAGGCATGGCTTCAGCTTTGCTGCTGAAACTGCCAGTCCAACTATTAGTTTTACGGTAAAAGTTCCTACTACTGCAGCAAACGGCGATTACAATTTTGATGCTGTTTACTTTGACTCTTCCGGGCAAAGCAGGAGCCAGGGCACGGTTACTGTCCGAACAATAACCTGCGGGGATGGTGTTTGTGAAGGCGGCGAGAACAGCGACAGTTGCCTTGCTGACTGCCCTGTGAAAGAAGAAGAAGCCCCTGGCGGTGTGGCTGAAGAGGCTGCCGGAGAAGGCGCATCCGGCCTTACCAGCGTAATTATCCTTGTTGTCGTGGTAATTCTGCTGGCTGTTGCTTTCCTCATTTACAAGAAGAGGGAGAAGTAGTGAATGGCAAGCTTTATAAACTTGTTTTCATTTTTAATTACTGACAATCTATGCAAAACAAAATGATGAACGAATCAATTAATACGATTGATGAAGAAAAAGTTTTAGGCGAGGTTATGGCAGCCTCTAAAGCGTTGCTGGAGTCGTTTAAGTTCAGCATTAGGTATCACTCTAGAGTCAGCGAAGAACAGGAAAAAAGGACAGAAACTGTCTTGAAAAAGTATCGAAATGAAAATTGGAAGAGGGCATTGTCAAAAGCAAAGGGCAATAAAAAATTAGCTTATAAGTTTTACACTCAGAATCTTAATAAGTTCTTTTAAACTTTTTTTTTATAAAACTTTCCTTATCTGTATCCTTTTTTGGCGTAGGGATTACCTTTAATCCAAGTTCTTTGCAAGTTTCCTCAAAACCTTTGTCTCTCACATGCACTATATTTACTTTTTCCTTTAGAAAACCTGCGATTATTCTCATGTCGCTTTCCCCTACTTTATAATTGTCTCCCTTTTTCCTGATTACTCTTGAATTTGCTTGTCTAGCAATTTCTTCGTAAGATTCACAAACAGCATCATATTGTATTACGGCCAAAGGAAACTTACTAATCCACTCTTTTATTTTTCTTTTAGCACCCTCTTTATCCGTGTTGAATTCTTTAATTAGTATACCTAAAGCTTCGCTAATTGATACCCGATTAATGTAGAACCAGTTAGGGAGTACTGGGAAAGCCTTGCATTCTATACTCTTCAGGCGATTCAAAGCATACTATCAGGTTAATTAACCTGCTTGTGTCAAGACCATTTTTTATTACACCTTTAATCATAAAACTGCCCGTTGCCGTAAATACATGCGCCCTTGCTTTTCTATTAATTTTTATCCCTCAACTTTTTTGTAGATGAGCAATTAAGAAATCGCCAAAGGGCGAAACTATTGCCTCCATCCCCAAACTTATCATACTTTATATGATGATCGCCTATTATATACATTTCGCTATTAGGAAGAATACTTACTTTTCGAAGAAGAGAAAAGTCAGGAGCAGGTTAAAAGAGGGAATTTCAACAGGCCTGCCTCTCATCAAAATAAAAATATTTAAACACGAGGGCTAACTTGGCGGTTATGGACAAGAGAGCGGTTTTTCTGTTGCTTTTGCTGGCGGTTTTCCTTGCTTTTACCATCTCCGGCACTTCAAGGGACTCTGAAAAGGTTAATGTAGTGGTTTACTTCAAGGACAGCCCTGAGCCTGAAATAGGGCATTTTGGGGTTCAGAGCGTCTCTGTTTCAAACGCTAAAAACATTGCCCAAATAAGGGCTTTTTCAGGTGATAGGATTGGTGTTAAGCGCCAGTTTCTTACCATGAACGGCTTTGTCGGCGAGGTTGATAGGGAATACCTTGAAATGTTGAAGTCAAACCCTAATATGGAGGTTTATGAGTCAGTTCCTGTCCATACGTTCCTTTCGGATTCTGTTAACCTGGTTAATGCCAGCCGCACCTGGGGCCTTGTCCACAACGGCACTAATATTACCGGAAACGGCGAGACTGTCTGCGTGATAGACTCTGGCGTGAATGAGACGCACCCTGCCCTTTCAGGCAGGGTGATTGAGGAATATTGTTTCTGCGATGGCGGTGGTGCTGGCTGCTGCCCTAACGGCCAGGGTGAGGATAGTGATGGAACCGACGACTACGGGCATGGAACCCACGTTGCAGGGATTATCGCCTCAAAAAACGCGACTTACCCCGGTGTTGCCCCTGACGCCAGCATCATTTCTGTAAAAGTTACCGACTCCAGCGGGAATGGAATCAGCACTGATGTGGTGTCTGCAATCGACTGGTGCGTCAACCTTTCTTACACGCATAACGTGTCTGTCATAAGCATGAGTCTTGGAGGCGGCCTGTATTCTTCTTATTGTGATGGCGAAAGCGGCGTTTCCGCTTACGCCAAGCCGATAAACAACGCCACCTTTTACAATATCACTGTTGTTGCCTCTTCAGGTAATTCTGGCGTGAGCCCCGGCGTTGGTAGCAAAACCCAGATTGCAGCCCCTGCATGCATTCAGAATGCAACCGCAGTCGGCTCTTCCACTAAGAGCGATGCCGTATCAGGCTTCAGCAACCGTAACGCCATTACAGATTTGTTTGCCCCTGGCAGCAGCATAAAATCTTTGCGCTGGTCCCCGGATTCCTGCCTTGCAGGGTGTTCATGTAATGACGCTGTTGCCATGGCGTGTTCCGGGACTTCAATGGCAACCCCTCATGTTTCAGGGGCTGCTGCCCTGATTCGCCAGTACCTGAAGGTTTCCGAGGACGTTGTAGCCAACTCGACTTTGGTTATCGACGCCCTGAACTCTACGGGCATTGATATAGACGATACTGGAGCTGGGGGAAGCGGGGTTGTTTTCAGGCGCATAAGCATTTTCGATGCTGTAAACGCCTATGACAGCGATGCGCCAAACCTTACTTTTGTTGAGCCGACCCCTGAAAATGATTCAACAGCTTCAAATAATAACAGCATCTTTGTCAACATAACCGGCTCGGAGATTCTGACTGCTGCTTCTCTTGAGTGGAGCAACGGCTCTGTTGCAAACTATTCCATGAATGGCGATGGTGTTAACTGGAACATAAACTTTTCAACCCCGCTTCTTGTGAATGTCAGCTACAGGGTCTTTGCGAACGATTCCGCCGGAAACATTGGCTTTACCGAAACGTGGTATTTGAGCTTCAATAACACTGTTCCTGTAATAACTTCCTTCTTTCCTTCCGGCAGTGTCCTGAACATTACCGAGCCGGCAAACCAGACCTTTAACGTGAGCTACACCGACGCCGAGGGCGATTCTGTTAACGTGACTTGGCTCCAGAACGGCAGCGTTGTCTCTTACGATGCGGTTAATTTCACTTTCTTGGGCAACCTTACCGCTTCAAGTGAGACTGTAAACTCCACTTACAACATCACTGCGCAAGTTTCTGACGGGATTAACATAACTTATGTCAACTGGACGCTTGCAGTTGAGAATAATTACGCCCCGGTTCTCGCGTCAGTCGCCAACATTACTGTCAATGAAACCGACTGGGTTAATTTGACCTTGACGGCTGTTGACAGCAATGGCGACTTGCTTAACTTTTCTGTCAATGACACGCCCTTTAATGCGTCAGGGGCGGACAGCGTTTCTGCGAACTTCACGTGGCTCACTAATCTTACCAGCTCAGGCGTTTTCCAGATGGAGTTTAATGTTACCGACGGCTACAATTCGGACACGGAGTCATTTAACGTCACTGTTATTGACAGCAACGATTTTGATGGCGACGGCATTCCCGACATTTATGATGATGACGATGATAATGACGGCATTCCGGATGGCGAGGATTCAATCCTTGGAAATATAACCTCCCTTGTGGTTAACACCGCAGCGCTCAGCGTGTTGAACGTAACAATTAACGGCACAGACAATTACTCAATGGTGCTCTCTGTCCCTGTTTTTGTTAACATAACAAATGGCAGCAGGAGCCTTGCGGCTTTTGTATGGAATTTTTCCGCTTCAACCATCTCGCTAAACCAGACTTTTGAGGTTGAGAACGCGTCATCAACAGGCGGGTATATGCTTGTGAAGGGGCTTTCGCTTCCAAGCGGGCAGACAAAGAATGTGACTGTCAGCAACATCAACGACAACATTAATTCAGTTTGCATACGTGATGCCGAGATTAATAGCATTGGGGATGTCAGCGCATCTTGTGACCAGGCTAACGAGACTCTTCTTGAATGCCCCGGCAGTTCAGGACAGTATTCCTGCGCCCTTGCGGACAGCGACACGCTTTACAGCGTTTCAGGCCTTGCCTTTAGCGGTGTTATTGAACAGTGCCGTGATGCTGATGGAGACAGCTATGGCGTTGGCTGTGCTGCCGGGGCAGACTGCGATGATGGCGATTCTTCAAGGAACAAAGACTGCTCTGCCGCGTCTGTTGCCTCGTCGGGGGGGGGCGGTGGCGGTGGGGGCGGTGGCGGTTCTGCAAAAGCTGTGGTTTCAGATTCTGTTTCAAGGTTCTTTAAAATGATTGAGAAGGGCGCTGTTGCCGAGTTTAAAACGGGAAAGCAGCATTTTTCCATACAAAAAATCCGGTTCACTGCCCTCTCTCAATTAAAATCCGTTACACTTGAGGTTGAAAAGATAAATTCTTCCCAGGCCCCGTCAGAGCTTGACAATGCGTTCCATTACTTCAAAATATCTGCGGATTTCGGCAATGACTTAATAGACAACGTTGTTTTCGACTTCCGGGTTGATAAGTCCTGGTTTGTTTCAGGGAGTCTGGATAAGGACTCTGTTCTTATGCAGCGCAATGCCAATGGCCGATGGGTGGCGCTTCCCACTTCATTCGCAGGGGAGGGCAATGTTTTCTATAACTACACCTCAACTTCGCCGGGGTTTTCTTATTTTGCGGTTACAGCCAAGCCATTGCCGCCTGTAATCGAAAAGAAAGCTGAAGAGAACGTATCTGTGTCTGTTACAAATATTTCCGGGCAAATTAACGTTTCTGAAACAGGGGTTCTGGAAGCGGAAAAAGCAGAAGGGCCTGAATCATGGCTTCCAAATCCGATTTTTATTCTGTTCGTGATTGTTTCAGCGTTTGCGCTTTTGGTAATCGGAAGGGCAATGAAAAGGAAAATCCGGAGGAAAAGGCAGCCCCATCACCATAAGCACGGCTGGGAACGGCATTCAGGTAATGGTAAAGTTTAATGTGTTTTTGAGTCAGCATTCGCTGCTGTATTCTCTCAGGGGGTGACTGCTGCTATGCTGTGCTGTAGTAGTCTTCCAGCACTATTTTGTCCATGTCTTCAAGGTCTCTTACTTTAAACAGTCTTCCTTTGCCTATTTCTGCAATTCTTTCCGCTATTTCCTGCCCCTCTTTCTTCAGGTTTATTCCAATGACGGATATTGTAATGCCCTTGTCAGAAGCTGCTGAAACCGCCTCTAGCGTTTCTTTTTCAGGCGTTTCCCCTGAAGTTGCTGAAGTCGGCATAGTCGGCATCGCGTCTGTTATCATTATCAGGTGCTTCGTTGCATCCTCCCTTGGGAACATGCTTACGGCCTCTTTTACGGTTGCTGCTATGTTTGTCTTTTCCCTTGCGGTTATTCCTGTTATCTTATCAAGCAATTTTCTGAAATTGTTTGTCGGCGTTGTTTTGCTTTTTACCTCCTTTCCGAAGACTATGAGGCCTATTTTGTCTTTTTCTTCTGTTGCCTTGTATGCCAGGGCAATTCCTGCCTTTTTGCACTGTATGAGCTTTGAGCCTTTCATGCTTCCTGATGCGTCTAAGGCATAGATTATGTTTCTTCTTCCCTTTGACTCGCGCTCATACGCAACTAAATCATTCTTTTCAATTTGCGAGTGCTGCCTTCTTACTGCAAGCTTCACTGTTTTTCTTACGGCAATGTCGCGGTATCGGCCGTGCCTGAATGGTTTTATTCCGTCTTTCATGCCGTAACTGTAGCTTTTCACGTGTTCCCTTTCCCCGAGAAGGCCTCTGGCAGCAAGTTTGTCAAGCTCTTCTGTGTATAGAATCACTTTTGACAGCTTCATGGCCTTTTCTGTAAGCGTGCCTTCCCTGTCAATAAGCCCTTCGCTTTTCAGCCTGTCCAGCCTGTCTTTTATTCTCTTTTTCAGCTCATGCCTGAACTCTCCAATGTGGAGGTTTCGTTCAATAGTGCTTTCGCCATAACCCGCTATCTCCTGCAGGAACGACTTGCCGTAAATTTTTTTGGCTGTTTTGTAGTTTGTGACTAGCTTGTCGAAAAGCATGTCAGGGGTGAATGCGCCTATTCCGGTGTTTATTGCTGCGGTTATTAGCTTTCCGTCGTTGATGACCTCTTCGTCACTCTCAAGGACGCTTCTCATAAGCCTTTTTTCTTCAGGGTCTGCTGAAAGTTTTCCGGAAAGCTCGTCTATGGGCGTGAGTTCATTGAGTTGTGTGCTACCGGTAATCGCCGCTTGCTGCCCCGAACTTTTCTTTAATCTCCTCTTCAAGAAATTCCTTTGTTGTTTCGGTATACTTTGCAGAGGGCTTTAACCCTATCCTGTGCGCCAAAACTGATATAAGCGCATCTTTTACGTCCTCCTCTTCAACTATCTTTCTTTTCCTTAATATCGCGTTTGCCTGGGCCCTTTCGTAAAGCCCCATGCAGGCCCTTACGCTTGGGAACTTCTCAAGCTTGCTGTTATCTCTTAAGCCTCTGACAAAACCAGTCATGCTGGTTAGCAGCTCTTCTGGAAATTCTGCAACCCGCTTGCCCTTTTCCGTAATTATCCTTTTTTCAGTCTCAAGTTCTTCGGGGTATGTCATGTAAACCAAATCAAACCTGTCAAGAAAAACTTCAGACAAGTTCTCTGTTGCTGTGTCGTAAGGGTTTAATGTCCCGATGAATATGAGGTCTGCTCCAAAGTCAATGTTGTAGCTGCCTATGGTTGCCTTGCCCTCCTCAAGAACTTGAAGGAGCGCGTTTTGCAGCTTTGCAGGGCACCTGTTAAGCTCGTCAAAGAAGAGAACCCCGTTGTTTGCCTTGAAAATCTTTAGGTCTTCCGAGGTTAAGTCTGGGCTGCCCTGCACCCTCACAAACCTTTTGATTCCGCCAATCTTTTTCTTATCCGCTTTTTTGCCGTTTTTACAGCTTGGACAAGCCGGGCTTTCAGGAATGCAGTTGTAGCCGCAGTTGTTCACAACGATTTCTGGAAGTAGTTTTGCAACATTCTTCGCCAGCGTTGTCTTGCCTATGCCTGGAGCTCCGGCTATTATCACGTGCCTTCCCATAAGCAATGCAGACTTGAGCTGGTATTTGGCAGGCTCTTGGCCAATTATGTCCAGAAACTCGTCCTGCAGGAGCTTTTGCTGGAACTGCTTTTCCATGTCACTTCACCACTCTCAACACTGCCGCTGGTTTAAAAAACTAACTGATGCCGCTTTCTAATTCCGTGATTTTTGTCAGAATTTGAAAAGCCGTATAATAATTCTTGTTTATTTAAAAAGTTTATAGAATAAATGCCGCGTAGGCGCTCTGCTTGCCGGGGCGGGCTTTTGATTGCTCAAACTGCCCTACCGCTTGCTCTGGCGAGGGTGGGGAAATCTAGCATTTGGCAACTGGCATGACACAATGAGCGCCAACAGCAGGGATTCCTGCTTAGCCGAAAAGAATAAAAACATCAAAGCTGCTGTTTTTACTGATGAGGCGGGTTTTATTTTTGATTGCAGTAGCTGCACTGGCATTAGCTTCGTGCACCCAAACCGCTAATACTGATGCTTCCGGTGTCAATGCTGATGCTGCGGAACAAATTCAAGACGAGGTGAATGGTATGGCATTGAAGTTAACAAGCCCTGCGTTTGAGCACAATGCTGTTATTCCGGAGAAGTTCACTTGCGATGGCGAGGACGTTAATCCGGAACTTAGCATTGAGGGCGTTCCTTCCGGGGCAAAATCGCTTGTTTTGATTATGGATGACCCCGATGCGCCTCCGAAGGTGTGGGAGCACTGGACTGTCATAAATATCCCTCCAACCACCGCCAACATTCCTGAAAACACTGTTCCTGAAGGAAAGCAGCTAACCAATGACTTCAGAAAGGTTGAGTGGGGCGGCCCATGCCCTCCGCCGGGCAAGGTTCACCACTACAACTTCAAACTGTATGCTTTGGATACAATCCTGGAGCTTGACTCTTCAGCTACCAAGGAAGATGTTGAGGAAGCGATGCAGGGCCATGTCATTGAAGAAACAGTGCTAATAGGGACTTACGAGCGGTAAACTCTTTTCAATCATATTTACTGCTTTCTTTATGCTGATTTTTTTGATTATCACAGTGCGTTTGACCTTTTCGGACAAATCTGATTTCCCTTCTTTAGCGAGGATTTTGTCAACCCTTTTTAGGAGAGGCTCATATCGCTTATACGCTACCAATGCTGATGCAAGCGCATCTTTTTGGTGGGCGTTTTCAGTTTCAATCCCTTTTGTCATCAAATTCTTTTCTGTTTCAGAAATATCATAGTCAGGCACTGCCTTTGCAGCCCCGGTTTTTGCGGCAAACTTGCTGACCATTCCAGGGCACTTCCTTCGGTCGGTTCCGACTATCAGGGGTATGCCGTTCTGGTGGGCTTCCCTCACTATAGTGTCAAGTTTCAGCTGTTTGGAGGACTTTACAGAAATCACCCTTCCGTCAATGCTTAATATGGCGTATGCTGTTGTGGTCCCTGGGTCTATTCCTATTATTAGTTGCTTACAGCCAGTCATTTTTTATGAAGTTTGCGAGCGCGACGCCTGTTACTCCTGCCATTATCCCAATGATTATGTAAAAGCCGTATTGGTGCTTTGCGAATGGGAGGTTTAAGATGTTCATCCCGTATATGCTTGCTATTACCGTCGGAATCAGGAGAATGGCGCCGTAGGATGTGAGTCTCTTCACTACCGTGTTTAATTCGTTCGAGGTTAATGCCGCTATGTTTGAAATGGATGTGGAATATACGTTTAGAACGTCGCTTACCATCTCCTTTTGTGCGGCTGCCAGGTCAATCTGGTGCAGGTATGTCTCGTGCACGTCTCCCAAAAGCCTTTCGCTTTCCCTGTCTATTTCTACTTGTGCAACGCCTATTCTTATCAGCGATATTACCCTTGTTGTTGCCCAGAACTGCCTGCTTAGCCTGAACAGTTGCCTCTTGAGCGCTAATATGTCATCAACCCTTACCTTTGTTTCCCTTAGGGCTATCCTTGTTGCCTTTGCTTCCACATCCTTTATCTGTTGCTCAAGCCTTCCCAGAACATCATAATTCTCGTCAACGTCCTCCTGGAGGAAATTGTAAAGTATGTGGCCAACGCTTCTTGCTTCTGTTGTTTGGAAGCTCTCTGAAATGTCTTCTATTATTTCGCCATAGACATCCGAGGGTTTTGATGCTGAAACTATTAGCGTCCTGCTCATCATGATGAAAAGCAGGTTTGTGTAGCCAATCGTGTTGTTTTGGAGGTAGGCTGTTCTAATGACAAACTGGAAAGGCTTTGTTATGTATCTTCTGGAGTGCGTTTCCTTGACATAAGTTTCCAGTGGTTCGGGGTCAAACCTGAAATCGCTGGTTAGCTTTTTTATTTCTTCCTTGGTTGGCCTGGTCAGAAATATGAACAAATACTCCCCCTTTTTCGGGATTTTGTAATTGAGCTTGTCGCCCTTTTTTACCTTTCTGGCAATGAAAGTCATGTGCCTTATCATAGCAACTTTACTCTCTTCTGCAATATTTAAAGGTTGCTTTTTTGCTCTTGGGCGAAAAACATTAAAAACCGCCTGTTTTCCGCTTTTAATATGCTCCAAGCTATTGTTGCTGATTTGCTTAAACCAAATCCGGGCATTGTAATCTTGCGCCTGAAAACTGAAAGCCCTTTTGAGTTCAGGCCAGGCCAGTTTATACAGGTGCTGATTGAAAAAGAAGGCAAAATTATCAGAAAGCCATACTCTGTTTTCTCCCCGCCTTCTTCCAAGAAATACCTGGAGATTTGCGTCAAGGTTGTTGAGGGTGGCTACGCTTCCAATTACCTTGCAGCCCTTAAGCCGGGGCAGCAGCTGGGCGTTGAAGGCCCTTTTGGCCATTTTACTTTGCATGGGGAAATTAATAATGACCTTGTCTTTATGGCTGCTGGCGCTGGCATTTCGCCGTTCAGGTCAATGGTTGAGGAAGCATTAACGAAAACCTCTCATGACGTCTGGCTTTTTTTTGGCGTTAGAGCTGAGGCGGATATAATTTACAGGAAAGAGTTTGAGGCTCTTGCCGCTGAAAACAGCAGCTTTCATTTCATACCTGTGCTTAGCAGGTCTGATAGCCCTGGTTTTGAGCGCGGCTATATCCAGGATGCCTTTAAAAAGCTAATCAAACCAGCAGACCAGGACATTTACGTATGCGGGCTGCACACAATGGTTGACGAGGTCAGGCAGGTGTGCAGGGGGCTTGGCTATCGTGAAGAGAAAATCCATTTTGAGAAATACATTTGATGCTTATGATACCCATTGATGGCTCATACCATGAAGGCGGAGGCAGTATACTTCGCACTGCTTTGGGATTTTCTGCCCTGACAGGACAGCCTTTTGAAATAACCGGCATCAGGAAAAACAGGCCAAAACCAGGGTTAAGATACCAGCACCTTTCCTGCGTCAAGGCTGTTGGGGAACTGTGCAATGGCAGCTTTGAGGGCGCAGAGGTTTCTTCCACTTCAGTTAAATTTTATCCCCGTGAAATCAAATCAGGGACATTGTCAGTTGACATTGGCACTGCAGGCTCAATCACGCTGCTGCTTCAGTCTCTGCTGCTTCCCGTTGTTTTCGGCGGCAAAAAGTTCAGGATAAAGGTAACCGGCGGCAGTGATGTTCCATTTTCACCTCCCTCCGACTACTTTGCAAATGTTCTGCTGCCTCAATTAAGAAAATTCTGCGACAGCATAGACTATAATGTTGTCAGGCGCGGTTTTATCCACGAAGGCGGAGGAAAGGCCGAGTTGGCGGTCAAACCAAAGTTTCCTTTGTCAAATTATGGCAGCTTTAACGAGTTTCTGAAAGAATTGAGAAATAATGCCGCTACTAAAATAAATCTTACAAGTCAAGGAAAACTACTCCAAATCAAAGGTGCTTCAATTGCTTCAAACGATTTGCAGAAAGCAGAGGTTGCGGAGAGGCAGGCAAAGGCGGCGAGGATGGCTTTGGCAAAGCTGAACGTTCCTGTGAATATCAGCAGCAGCTATGCAGAATCGCTTTCCACCGGCTCTGTTATTACCTTATGGGCTGTTTTTTCCGAAGCAGAAGAGACTTCTGAAGTTAATCCGATAATCCTTGGCAGCAGCAGTCTCGGGGAAAGAGGTAAGCGTGCAGAAGATGTGGGAAAAGAGGCAGCGCTGCAGCTGCTGCAGGAAATTAACTCCAAAGCCCCTGTTGACAGGCACTTGGCAGACCAGCTGCTTCCCTTCCTTGCATTGACAACGGGCTCAATAAAAGTTTCTGAGATTACTCCCCACTGCCTGACCAACATCTACACTATTGAGAAGTTTCTGGGAAAATGCTTTGAGGTGGACGAGGGAAATAAGGTAATGAAAGCAATTGCGATTTTAAAACCGAAAAATATTTAAACGTATGTAAATAAACTTACCAAATGGTAAAAAAAATTACCAAGATTGCCTTGGTGCAGCTGTATTTGAACGCTTATGGTAAGCGATATTATCTTCGCGAGTTGGCGGATTTGCTTAAAAAGCCGCACCAAACGGTAAAACCTTACGTTAGTGACTTGGTGAAGGAATCGGTTCTGACAAAAAATGAGCGAAAAAACATTGTGGAATACGGCCTTAACCTCAAAGGTAAACAGGCGTACGATTATTTAACAATTGCTGAGAAGGAGAACTTGATTGAAAGATTAAAAGAAGACACTCTGTTAAAAGTCTTGTTTGAAAAGCTTTCTGTTTTTTTCAGAAAGAATACGTTTGTTGTTTTTGGCTCCGCTGTGGAAAAAATTAAAAAAGGCTCTGACATTGATTTGCTGGCAATAGGAAAGCAAAACGTATCAAAAGCTGTGGAAGATTTTGAAAATGTTTACAACAAAAAGGTACATAAAATACAGATAACAAGAATGGAGGCGTTAACTTTAGCCTTAATCACGGAAATTTACAAAAAACATCTTATCCTGAATAACACGGAACAGGTAATAAGGTTCTTTGGAGAGTTATATGAACAAAATAAACTGGTGTAAAGGTAAGGAAAAAGGCATTAAACTTATCGAACCAAATGATAATCTTAGCGCGGAGTATTATGAAAATGCGGAAGAAAGCCTTAAAGTATTAAGGAGCATTAAAGAAACAGAATCGAATATGTGGCTGGCAACTACAAAGTATTACATAGAATATTTTGCTGTTTACTCTGTCTTGATGAAACTTGGAGTTAAGTGTGAAATACATGACTGCACGATAGCTTTAACGCAAATGTTGGAACACGAGGGTACATTTAAACTTGGAACGCATAAGATTTTGGAAAGTGACAAGGAATTAAGAATAGATAACCAGTATTATCTCAAAAATAGGCCTGTTCATATTGATTTTGAAAAGCTTTCGGAATTCATTATAGCAATCAGAGAGGTCCTGGAGAAACTTGATTACACTAAGATAAATGAGCTGAGAACAAAAATAAAAAACCTCTAGATAGACGTCTCGAAGTACTTGCTTAGTCCTGCTGCTATAATAATCTCCCCCTAACAAATAAGGCTTTTCTAGTGTTGGAATCCGCATGCTAAATAAACACCGGATTGTTTGCAAAAGGTTTAAATCCGCATGCTAAATAAACACCGGATTGTTTGCAAAAGGTTTAAGAATCGACAATATTTTCCAATGTTATGAACATATTGACGAGAATAAAAGAAAAGATTCCAACACCTATTTGGGACTTCTTTGTTATTTTGGGGTTCTTAGCGACTACTTCAATAATGATAATAGCCATATTTGAATTGATAGACAATAGTACTTTTCAGGAGGAGGAGTTTCTTATTGATTTTAAAGAAGGAATAATAAAATTTGTAAATGGAAAAGAATATGCTCAGATAGAAGTAGCCAACTATTATAAATCACTATCAAATGTTAAAGGCTATTCTACATTATCATGCGAGGGTTTAAACGTTCCTTACAAACCAGAAATGTTTAAATTGCAAAACGATAGAGACTTTTTATGCTCAGATTGTACATCCGACTTTTTGCTATCACAAGATGATGTGTTAGCGAATTTAGTAAGTAGCCATCAATTAAGCTGTCCTGATGCGATAATGCATATTGCTGAATATGGCAGACACAACGAATCATATCTCGGGATGAGGGTACTTAATAAATTTGAATATTACCTTATGAATACAGGTAACGCTCTTGAAGTAAAGATGGTCGCTAATCCGCAGCGTTTCGATGTCGACATCATGAAAGCTTCATTTTGTCTAAAGTGTAATCTTAATGTATCTATAATTGGTGATGAATTTTCTGTTCATAGAAGCTTTTCTTACAATTTTAGCAGCAAACCAACAATATTAAACTTTCCGTCTGTTATTGAAGATAGTAGTTCTACATCTATGCATTTAATTGACATCGTTACTTCTTTCTCATTCGACAACGCTATATGTAAAGATATGGATAAACCAACTTGCCACACGTTTTTGTGTCAAGCTACAGCAGACAATACAAAGTGGGATTTTAACTGTTCGAGTTATGTCGCTTCTGGTTCGGTTCCTACGAGAATCTTTCATCAAGAAAATATAACTTTCAGTGAATTTGTAACTTAATAGGCATTTTAAAGTTAATGCATCCATCTTATCCTATAATTTTCCGAACTCCTTCAAACTCATCCAAGTATCTCATTGCAAAATCTTCATTATAGACTATCAGCACATTCTCATCATTCCTGCCTATGCCCGATTCTGTGGGGTTCATGCTGCCTGTAATCACTATTCGCTTGTCAATTATGAACACCTTATGGTGCAGCAGTGCGCTGGTGCTTTCAAGCTTGACATCAACGCCATTTGCAGCCAGCATTTCGTGCTTTGAGTATTTGTTGCCTGTTGTGCTTTTCTCTATGATGCCTTTAACATCTATGCCTTCAGCTCTTTTAAGCATCAGCTCGTTGGCTATCTTTGGATGGGTGAAAAAATATGTCATGAAGTAGATGCTCTCGTTTGCACTGCCGAGCAAGTCAATAATTTTATATAAGGCAGCACCATTGCCTATAGAAGATGTCTGCGTTTTGCAATCTTCCGTGCAGAAGTAGTTCTAAACCAGCGTCGCTAACTTCAGGTCTGCTTCAAGCTCAAGAACATCATATTCCAGCTTCTTGCTTTCCCTTGCAGGGATTTCCGTGAATTCAAGCGCTCTCTTCAGTTCTTCCACAAGGCGCTTT
>JAGVYT010000006.1 GCA_018303115.1 Candidatus Woesearchaeota archaeon
CGCACGGATTCGTGCTTAAAATCGGCTTGCCGACGTAGTTTGACGGCGAGTATTTTGTCATTGTGCTCCAGAAGATGAGCCCTGGCTCGGCAGTTCGGTAATTGCCTTCAACAAACGAGTTCCAGATTTTCCTGGCTTTCACAATCCTTTTTATTTCTCCTGTCTGCGGTGAGTTGAAGTATAGCATAAAATCCCCCGCCCTTCGTATTGCAAAATCGTACTCGCTGACCTGCGACTTGACAACCAAATCGCCAAACATGTCCCTCAAATTAATGTCAGAAAGCTTCCCGTCAGTTATCTTTTCAGCGTCGCTCTTCTCAAGGAATTCATTAATTTTGTCAATGCTGTTAAATGTTCCAACCAATTGGTAACGCTCAATCGGCTTTGAGGGTATTCCATAAGAATAATGAACAGAGCCTGCCTGTGGAACCCCAAGGCCGGAAACCTCCCGGTCCTTTCTGTAGACAAGAATCTTATCAGGGTGCTTATTCTGCTCTTCTACAGCCTGCATAAACTCGTCGGAAACCTTTATGCTTATGTTCCCAAACCTGACCTGCGTGTTTTCGCGGACTTGCTGCCCTAGTACTTTAAGCTGTTCTTCTGTAAAGCTGCCTGTCCACTTGCACTGCTCAACAATCTGCTTGGTAACCCAGTTTGGAATGTTTTTTACGTTGATAAAAAGCGGGCTGTCAGGGTGTTTTATGTCTATTGTTAGCATTAACGCCCCGCGTCTTCCTGACTGGCCGATTAAACCTGTAGTGAGGGAAAATATCTCCATGAAGGAAACGCTGCCTGTTGAGCAGTCAGCAGCGTTATGCACAATGGAATCCTTCGGTCTTAAAGAAGAAATGTCAACTCCTATCCCTCCTCCGTAAGAGTATGTTCTTGCGCATTCGTAAGCTGCTTTGTATATGGATTCTATATTATCCTCGTCTATTTTTGTGACGAAACAGTTGGCAAGTGTTTTTAGCCTGTATAAGTCACCGGCTCCTGCAATTACCCTTCCACCGGGAAGAAATTGCCCTTTATACAGGCTTTGGTAGTATTTTTCAGCCCACTCCTGCTGTTTTTCCTCGCTTGGCTCAACAGCAGCCATGAAAGACGCTAGCCTGGCAAAAACGTCTTCAGGCTTTTTTTCAATGCGGCCGCTTTTCAGCTCTTTAAGGTAATATTTTTTGTCGTAAATGTTTAGGGCAAGCTCGTTCCCGTTAAGATAGTTCTTGTTGACTGGCAGTTTGCCTGATTTCTGAAGTTCCTTGAGGTGGAAAAGGAGGTTTTTGTATGCCTCCAGCCTGTCGTAGCCTATCATGGAAGCCAGCTTGCTTTTATGGGCAAACATGTGCAGCAGCGCAGCTTTCTCATTATCACCCCCTCTGTCGGCTTCTGCCGCTGCTGCTCTCAGCTCAGCGCGTTTTGCCCTGTAAAGTATATACGCTTTTGCAGTCTTTGCATGGCCTTCCTTTATCAAAACCTCTTCAACTATGTTCTGGACATCCTCAACATTCGGTATTTTCTCCGTAAAACGTCTTTCAAGGATATCAGCAACCTTGGATGAAAGCTTTTCAGCTGTTTTCCTGTCATCGCCGCCAACAGAATTGGCAGCCCTAAAGATGGCGTTTGTTATCTTTTCATGATGAAACTCGGCAACTGAACCGTCCCTTTTTATTATCTTTGCTATGCCGCTTTTCTGTTTAGCCGCCGTTTTCTTCACCTTCGAGTTAATACAACCTGTTGTGGTCTCTCTCCCCCTAGAACCCAATATCTTGTGTTTTAGTAAACTAGCCGGTATTTAAACATTTTGATTGTCAAAAATATAGGATTAATAGGTTGTTAACGGATTGGCTCTGTTGAAAAAGTCAATTTTGCCTGTTTTGCTGCTGTCGCTTCTTCCTCCAATGTTCCTTCTCCCCTCTAACAAGTTAAGGGGAGAAGGAAAAAAGGCAAGGGCGAATAAGTGCCAGTTGAGTAGCTACGCTACTGCTGCTGTCAATATTAACCTTGCCATCTCTGATTTCAGGGTATTTCATCAGCATGTTATACCCCAGTGCCCTTTTATCTTCCGGTCTTGAGTTCGGGATAAGGCTCACTAGCTTAGCCCCCCTTCCGAAGCCCCCCTTGGCTTTTTCATGAAACTTGTAAACAGCATCGTATCTCAGGTATTCCTTTACCTTATCAGCCCGAACACTGCCTATATCCCCGGGAAACGGTTCCGGCTTGTAGTTGTCGCTGCATATCGAAATGCACACTATTTTTTTACCGTTGTTGTCGTTGTTACTAAGCGTGTTGTTTGCAGTTATTTCTGCATGGCTTATTTTTGATATTTTTTTTTCGCTTAAGTTTGTTCGTATCATGGACAGCGCCCCTCTGACCTTGTCTTTTTCATCTACTGCAACCACCACTATTCCGTTTTCTGCGTGTTTTGTGAAAGTATTCTTGTTTATTTGCAGAGGCTGCCAGCAGTAATTGTAAAGCTCAAACGCCTGTTTCATGTATGACTGTTGGTTTGGTGTGAGTCTTAGAAACTTGCAGTTCTTACCGGCGTAAATTAAACTTACTGGTTCAAATTCTAAGTTCATGCGCTTGAGCAGAGAGCGTTGCACCTTTCCTGTTGGCGTCGTTGGAAGCTTCTCGGCGTCTATGGTTGTTATGAACCGCGGGGTTTCGTACCAGGATATTTTCCCTGATTTGCTTGTGAGTTTATATTTCAATAACGCCTTCGCCTTTTCTATAGCGTCCTTTTTCCAGCAAATTACGGCTGCAACCTCCTCGCCATACCTTTTGTCAGCAACTCCAATAACATAAACCCGCTCTATGTCCCGGCTTATTCGCCTCAGTTTGTCTTCAACTGCCATGGGGGAAATGTTTATCCCGCCCTTGATGATTACCTCTTTCGAGCGCCCCTTAAAGTAGTAAAACCTCTCGCCATTTATTATTTTATAATAGCCGATGTCCCCGCTCAGGAAGTAGCCGTTTCTGAACGCTTTGTGATTTCCCAAATAGCCTTTCATGACTATGGGCCCTTTTACAGCTATCTCACCATCTTTTTTTTCTCCAAGAATATTTCCTTTGTCGTCAATTATCTCTACCTCAGCAAACTTCATAGCCTTTCCAATGCAGTTTGACTCAACCATTTTTTTGTATGTTTTCCCGTCCAGCTCAAGAGGCACCCCTGTTACCCTTAAAGCCGTTTCAGTTTGCCCGTAACCCTGGTAGAGGGGCACCCCAAACGTTTCCATGAACCTTTTCACGTCATTGACAACCACAGGAGCGCTTCCTATCTGGATTCTGTTCAGCTTAAGTTTGCATTTGAACTTCATGAACTCTTCTTTTTGTGATAGCTGGTCGTAAGCTATTGTAGGCACTATTGAGGTGAAGCTGGCCCCGGTTTCTGCGGCCTGTTTCCAAAACCTCGACTTCGAATAGCTTGGGGGGATTGCAATAGAAGCCCCAGCAAGAAGGCTCGAAAGGCAGAATGTGGTTGAGTTGATGTGGTGCAAAGGAAGGTTTACCATAAAGCGGTCCCTGCTTTTTATTTTAAACCAGTCCTTTATGCCGTCGGCATTTGCCACCAGGTTTTCCAAGCTGAGCTGTGCCCCTTTTGGCTTGGAAGTCGTCCCGGAGGTAAAAAGCACCAAAGCCTGGTGCGAGATGTCTTTTTCCCAGTCTATTCTCCCTTCCGCTTCAGGCAGCTCTGAGATTTCTTCGAATTTTATTCTTAGTTTCTTAATGTCATTTTCATTAAAAACCCCTTTTTTGGCCATTAACAATTTAGCTTTACTGAGCCTTAATTTGTAATTATGCTGTTCTGTCGTGTCTCTTTTCTCATCCAAAGGGGCTGTTATTACGCCCATAGCCCACGCGCTCCAGCTGGCGAGAAGGAACTCTGCTGAATTCGGGATTGCCAGCCCAAGGACATCGCCCTTTTGCAGCCCAAGCTTCTCAAACCATGCCCCAATACGCTCAATTTTTCTTTTAAGCTGCCTGTAACTGATTTTTTCGAGAACCCTCCCTTCTTCATCGCACCCCAGCAAGGCAGGGCTTTCAGGATTGTTTCTTGCAAGGCTGGCGATATGCTCGTAAAGGCTTTCTATTGGTTTGGTGTAGTCCATTTCACATCAGTCCTTTCAGTAACAACGCGTCTTTTTCTATATTAGGGCTTTCACTTATTGCAACGCCCCCGATTTCAAAGTCTTTCCAGCTATTGACCATTTCTTCATAGTTTAAGTCAGAATCCTCGAGAGTCATGTGGTTTAGCTCGCCCTTCTCACTGAAATTTACCCCTGAAAACTGTATGTGCATGTTGCCTAACGCGGTTTTTCCCAGTGTTTTTTCCACGTCTTCCAAAATGCCTGCGAACTGTTGTTTGCTGTTAATCCCTTCCCTTGCCATCATATGCGCATAGTCGATGCATGGCATTACCTGTTCAAGCTCATGTGAAAGCTGCAGAACCTCTTTCAGGTTTCCGAATTGTGAGTGCCTTCCTGTTGTTTCAGGCCGTATCCATATCCCGTTATTCCCTTGTTTCAGCTTTTCCACCACTTCTTCTATGGCTTTTTTCACATTTCTGTAAGCTTCTTCTTTGCTTGATTTAAGGTAAAAGCCAGGATGAAAAGCAACGCTTGTTGCCCCGCACAGGTTTGCTATGTGCGCTGCTTTCAGCAGCCTTTTTTTGCTGGCTTCAAGCTTTTTCTCTTCAGCCGCGTTCAGGTTTATGTAGTATTGCCCGTGGCACGTTAAAAAAATATTATTGTCAGAAGCAGCCTTTTTTACTTTTGGAGCAAGCCATTCTGAAATGTTGACGCTGTGCACAAATTCAAGTTCCATCGCGTCAAGCCCTAGCTCATTGACCGCCCTGATGCCATCCTCAGTCCCAAATCCTTTTGAGCAGCTTGGTATTCCGGCAGTCCCGAACCGTAGTTTCATAGTCTAGATTATCTTCTCTTGTGTTTCCTTGTTTTTAAGGTGTATGACGTTGACAGGGCAGCCCTCCGCAGCATTTTTGTTGGCCTCAAGGCTTTTTTCCCCTATTTCAAGTTCCTGCCAGCCGTCTTGCCTGCTTTTCCCGCCTTTTATGTCCGATTTGCCGTCGTTGTTCATCTCCCAGAATTCTGGGGCAACTGCCGCACAGACTCCGCATCCTATGCAGTTCGGCCTGTCGTATTCAATCAGGAACTTTGCCATACTGGTTACGCGTTCCTTTATCTTTATAAATGCTATTGATAAATTTCATTGTTGTTAAAAAATATTTTGTAATGCCTTGATAACAACCTTTTTAAATTTTAATTCCCGCATTTTCTTCATGGACGGGCTTTACATTCTCCCTTTTGACCACCGCAGCAGCTTTATGAAACTGGTAAAGGCAGCCTCCCCTCAAAATAGGAAGGATATCGCCAGGGCAAGGGGGTGCAAGCGCCTAATCTACGATGCTTTCAGGAAATCCGTTGCAGAAGGCGTTCCGAAGTCAAAGGCGGCTGTTCTTGTTGATGAGTGGCTTGGGCGGGATATTCTCAAGGATGCCAGGTCTAAGGGGTTTATTACATGCGTTGCCCTGGAAAAGTCAGGGCAGGGCGAATTTAATTTTGACCGCAAAGACTGGAGAAAGCAGGTTAAACAGATTAACCCAACCTATGCTAAAGTTCTTGTCAGGTATAACCCTGAAGGCAGCAAGAAAGTGAATGCAAGGCAGTCTGCAAGGCTTGCAGAGCTTAGCTCTTTCCTTAAAACCAGGAAAAACAAGCTGTTGCTTGAACTGTTGGTTCCTGCTGCAAAAAAGCAGCTTGCAAAAAGCATGGCTGCCTATGATAAAAAAATAAGGCCTTACCTGATGGTTGCAGCCATCAGGGAGCTTCAGGAAGCAGGCGTTAACCCTGATGTGTGGAAGATTGAAGGCCTTGACTCGGTTGAAAGGATGCAGAAGGTTGCTGACCAGGTAAAAGCAGGCAATCCCAAGTCCAGAATAGTTATCCTTGGCAGGGGCGAGAGCAGGGAAAAGGCAGAGCGCTGGCTTAAAGTTGGCGCGAAGGTAAATTCTGCTATAGGTTTTGCGGTTGGAAGGACCGTTTTCAACAAGCCGATAGAGCAGTATAACAAAGGGAAAATAAGCAAAGCCAAGGCAATCATGGAAATCTCTCAAATGTACACTTTTTTTGTGAAAGTCTGGGAGAGGGCAAGGGGCTAATCGCGGCTAATCAGAACCAACTATTTCATCATAACCCTTTTCTTCCAGCTCTTCAACCAGTTTGTGGCCGCCTTCCTTTACAATTCTGCCGTCTGCCATTATTATAACCCTGTCCGGCATGATGTAGTTAAGGAATCTCTGGTAGTGCGTTATCAGCAGTATTCCCATATCCTCGCTTTTCACTTTTTTAATCCCTTCAGCCACTATTCTCATTGAGGTTATGTCAAGCCCTGAATCGGTTTCATCAAGTATTGCCATTTCCGGCTTGAGCATTGCGAGCTGCAGAATCTCCGCCCTTTTCTTTTCCCCGCCTGAAAAGCCCTCGTTGAGGTAACGCTTTACAAAGCCATCATCCACTTTCAAAAGCTTCATGTTTTCCTTAAGAAGGGCAATGAACTCACTGACTGGCATTTTTTTTGGCAGCTTGGAATTTATTGCTGTTCTCAGGAAGTTTGAGACGCTTACCCCGCTTATTTCCTGCGGGTACTGGAATGACAAAAACAAGCCCATCCTTGCCCTTTTGTCAGGGCTGAGCTTTGTTATGTCCTTTCCTTTGAACAGAATTTTTCCGCGCGTGACAGCGTAGTTTGGATGCCCCATTACCGCATACGCCAGCGTGCTTTTGCCAGAGCCATTAGGCCCCATCAGAGCAACTACTTCTCCTTTGCTTACTGTCAAGTTCACTCCTTTGAGTATCTCTTTTCCTTCCACTTCAACGTGAATGTCCTTGACTTCAAGCCCGTTCATGTTGCATCGCCGTGTCATAAAATTTTGTTACCGCGTCTTTGAAAGGTTCAAAACTTTCCCCCAAGCCTAAAATGCTTTTTCTTCCGATGTACACGCACCACCCTCCTGAGGTCCTTGCCACGTTCACAGCTTCGCTGAAATAACCTACGGCGTCTTCTAACTTGCTTGGAGTGCGCGCAGAATCTGCGCGATTTTCAACAATAGCGAGCGCACTTGCCATTAGCAGGCATTCCGCTCCAAACGTATCTTCCCCGAATTCTCTCCCATAATCAGCTTCCCTCTCTGAAGTTTGGCCCTCGTGCTGGCTGAGCAAAGCCTTTAGCATTAATTCGCCAACAGTTCGGGGTAAGCCGTAGCTTCTTGCAATATCTACTGCAGTCTTTCTATGCGCCAGTATTCTTCTTCCTTCCTCAAAGAATTTTTTTATTTCGTCTTCTTTCATTGCAGTTTTGTTCCCTCATATTTGATAATTGCTTTCTGTATTGCTTTCAGGGCCAGCAGAGCGCATTTGACTCTCAGGTTGCTTACTTTTATTGGCAGCAGTTGCAGCATGCTTTCATTGCTAATGCCTTTTACTTCCTCCACTTTCTTGCCTTTTACGCTCTCTGTCGCTATTGAGGCTGCTGCCTGGCTTATGGCGCACCCTTTACCTGTGAACTTTATGTCCTTGACGCTGCCGTTTCTTATTTTGATGTAAACCTCTATCTCGTCCCCGCATACAGGATTAAAGTCGTGATACTTTGCATCGCAGTTTCTTATCTTTCCGTAATTCTGCGGTTTTTTGTAATGCTCAAGCAGCTCTTCCTTATACATGTCTTCTGCCAGTTCCATCTCAAACCTTCATTATTTTCTTTACCTTGTTTAGCGCATCAATAAGGGCGTCAATTTCTTCCATGGTGTTGTAGACATAGAAGCTGGCCCTTACGCTCCCCTGGATTCCAAGCAGTCTCATTAGCGGCATAGCACAGTGATGTCCGCCCCTCACAGCTATCCCCTCGCTGTCAAGTATTGATGATACGTCATGCGGATGAACGTCTTTCATGTTGAATGAGATTACACCGGTTCTTTTCTCTGCCTGAGGCCCATATATCTCAACGCCCCTTATTTCGCTAAGCCTCTTCATCGCGTGTTTTGCCAATTGCAGCTCGTGTTTCCTCACGTTCCCCATCCCAAGCTTTATTAAGTAATCCATTGCTGCGGAAAATCCGGCAGCCCCTGCTACGTTTGGCGTTCCAGCTTCAAATTTCCATGGCAGGTCGTTCCAGGAGGCATTCTCAAACGTAACCTCCTTTATCATGTCCCCTCCGAACACAAGCGGCTCTGTGTTCTCAAGAAGTTCTTCCCTTCCATAAAGAACGCCAAGCCCTGTCGGGCCAAGCATCTTGTGCGCTGAGAACGCCAGGAAATCGCAGCCAATCTTCTTCACGTCAACCGGCATGTTGGGAACAGACTGGGCAGCGTCAACCATTGCCAAAGCGCCTTTGTCATGCGCTATTTCCGCAATTTCCTTTACAGGGTTTATCGTCCCCAAAACGTTGGAAGCGTGCGTTACCGCCACTAATCTTGTTTTCTTTGTGATTATTTTTCGCAGCTGCTGCATCTTCAGTTCGCCGTTGCCGTCTATTTCCGCATACTTTATCTTTGCTCCTGTCATCTTTGCAGCATTAAACCACGGCACTAAGTTGCTGTGGTGCTCCATTTGCGTCAGGACGATTTCATCACCCTTCTTCAGCTTTCTGGAAAAGTCGTTAGCGACTACGTTTATCGCTTCAGTAGCGTTTTTCGTGAAAACTATTTCCTCGTAACTGCCGGCGCTGATGAAGGATGCGGTTTTTTCATGCGCTTCATCATAAGCTTCGGTTGCCTCATCGCTTAACTTATGAACTGCCCTGTGCACGTTTGAGTTGTGGCTTTCGTAGTAGCTCTTTACCGCTTGAATTACCTGCATTGGCTTTTGCGTCGTTGCGGCATTGTCAAGGTAGACGAGCCTTTTCCCGTGCACCTTTCTTGAAAGTATTGGGAAGTCCGCTCTAAGACTTTTCGTGTTAATCATTTTGCATCTCCGCGGCAACTGCTTCTTTTACGCTATTGCGTATTTCAGCTAAGGGAATTTTTCTAAGGAACGTCTCAAAAAAGCCTTCCACGAAAAGTTTTTTGGCTTCTTTTTCCCCAATCCCGCGGCTCATGAGGTAGAAAATCTTCTCCCCCTCAATCTGCCCGACAGATGCTTCGTGAGTTGCCGCAACGTCGTTGTTGTCAATCTCAAGCTTTGGCGTTGGAAGCGCTCTGGCATTCTCGCTTAGCAGGAGAACCTTCGCTTTCTGGTGTGCTGATGCATTATGCGCTTTCTCGCATATTTTTGCAAATCCATGCTGCACGGCTTTTGAGCTGCCTTGCAGTGCGCCGCTGCTTAGCATCAGGGATTCGGTGTTCCTTCCTGTGTGGACGCATTTGTTAAGGAATTCAAACTGCTGTTTCCCTTTGCCAAAAAATACTGTGAAGATGCTGCTTCTAGCTCCTTCCCCGGCAAGTTCTGAGAGGGTTTCCGACTTTGTTGCCGAGCTGCCTGTGGCTACTTCAAGCCACTCCACATTTGCATTACCCCCAACAACAGCTTTCCTTGCCACAAAATTCTTGCAGCCGTTGAGCTTCTGAACTGACGCAAACATTATTTCCGAGCAGGGTTTTGCGGTTATTTCAACAGTCTCATTTCTGTCGGCATTGCCGGAGATTTCCTCTATTATTGTAGCCCTGCTGCCCTCTTCTGCAACAATTGTTATGCGCGAATCTCCGCTTTTTCCTTTAATCCTGATTGTCATGTTCCCTGCATTTTTGGGAATCCTTATCACTTTTTTCATCCAACCGCACCCACCATCTCAAGCTGTATCAGCTTGTTCAGCTCTACCGCGTATTCCAGCGGAAGCTCCTTGATTATCGGCTCTATAAAGCCTGCGACAATCATCTGCACTGCATCCTCCTCCTTTATTCCGCGGCTCATGAGGTAGAAAATCTTCTCAGTGCTCAGCTTGCCGACCCTGGCCTCGTGTGAGATTTGCACAGACTCCTCGCCAATGTCCATGCTCGGGACCGTGTTGGAAACTGACTTAGGGTCAAGTATCAGTGCATCGCATACAGCTGCAACCTTTGAGTTCTTCGCCCCTCTTACAACCTTTACAAGTCCACGGTATGTGCATACCCCGCCGTTCTTGCTTATGCTCTTCGCCTTTATCGTGGAGCTGGTGTTTGGCGCAAGGTGGTATACCTTTGCCCCTGTGTCCTGGTTTTGTCCGCGCCCTGCATACGCGATTCCAAGGTTGTCTGTTCTTGCCCCTTCACCCTTTAGTATGCTGCACGGGTAAAGCATCGTTGTGCAGCTTCCCATGTTCCCAGAAACCCATTCTATTATCCCGTTCTTCTCCACTATTGCGCGTTTCGTGTTAAGGTTGAATGTTGAGGTGCTCCAGTTCTCGACGCTTGAGTATCTGACTCGTGCGCCTTCCATGACGTAAATCTCCACCCCCCCCGCGTGCAGTGCCCTGGCCCTTCCAAACTGCGGCGCGCTGCACCCTTCAATGTATCTTACCTCGCTGTGAGGCTCTGCAATTATAAGCGTATGCTCAAACTGGCCGCCTCGCTTTGCGTTCATTCTGAAGTAAGCTTGTAGCGGCAAAGCCACTTTCACTCCGCGCGGAATGTAAATGAACGTTCCCCCGCTCCATACTGCAGCGTGCAGCATTATGAACTTGTGGTCGCTTATCGGAATGCAGTTTGTCATGAAATACTTCTTGACCAGTTCAGGGTATTTCTGCACCGCAACGTCCATGTCCTCGAAAATTACGCCCTGCTCACCGAATTCCTTTTTCAGCTTGTGGTATATCACACTGCTCTCGAACTGCGCCCCTGCCCCTCCCAGCGCCTTTTGCTCGGCTTCGGGAATTCCAAGCGCGTCAAAGGTTTTCTTTATCTCAGGGGGAACTTCCTCCCAGTCGCTGGCCTGCTTCGCATCAGGCTTTCGGTAAAATATTATCTTATCCATTTCAAGCCTGCTCAAGTCAGGCCCCCACTTCGGCATAGGCGTTTTCTTGAAAAGTTCCAGTGCCTTGAGCCTTTTGTTAAGCATCCACTCCGGCTCTTTCTTGTCTTTTGAAATAAACCTTACAAGCCCCTCGTTAAGAATCCCGGCTTCTGCAACATAGGCGTCTCTGCTGCTGACGGCAGTGTCCATTGCCTTCCTTATCCTTTGGATTTGAATTTGTTTCAATTTTTATCACCTGAAAAGGCATGCGTTGCAGGATTTTGGCAGGCTGGACTTTGCCCTGTGTATTTCGCACAGCGCATTCTCGTTCTTTACCAGTTTCAGAAGGTTTTGGATTTCCCTGACCAGGCTGACCATGTCTTTAATCTTTTTAACAGAAGAGGCAACAGCCCCCTTTACCTTGTTATTTAAGTTTATTCTTGTTGCGCGCTTATCGTTTACATACTGGCTGACCGTGGAGTCTTCAACGCAAAGAAGCTTGGCTATCTCCCTCTGCTTTTTTCCTGAAGATTTCATGGCAAGGGCCAGCTCTCTCCTTATTGCAGGGATGACGTAAAAGACCTCAACCTCCTGGGGCATGATTAAACGGGTTTTCACAGAAAAATTCACTATTGTGAACTTATATAAAAAGCTTTAGATGCTGTCAAGTATCCCCGAAAGCAGCTGTTCACTTGCTGATTGCTTAACCTACTTATACACGGCTAGGTCGTCATAAACCGGGCCTTCTTTGGTGAGGGTGCTCCTCTTCAGTTTAAAGTCGTTTACAGCAAATCTTATTTTTTCAGCTTTTAATTTTTTCAGCAGCTGCAGGAACCTGTCCTTGTCGCTTACATATTTCACCCTTGCCAGTGTCAAGTGCGCGTTGAAGCCTTTTTCTTTTGGAAAATAGCCCTGCAGCGCCTCATCAACTTCCCTCTGAAGCTTTAGCGCCTCTTCTTCCGGGCTTATGCCGGCCCATACAACCCTTATGTAGCCCTTGCTGGAAAAAAATCCTGTGTCGCCGAGGGCTGTTTCAAATTTTCTGAATTTGCAGCTGCCAAGTCTTTTTTTCACAAACTCCGCCTTTTGCGGCGTCAGCTCTCCAAGAAATTTTAAGGTTAGATGGAAGTCCTTTGTAAACGAGATTTTTGAGCTGCCGCTGTTGTTTCTTATTTGCAGCTGAAGCTTTTTTAACTCGTTTTTTACTTCTTCAGTCATGTCAATGGCTACAAAGCACCGCATAGGCATAAGAAATAATAAAGTTTATAAAAACAATATGGCCGCTAATGTTTATGACTGGGCAAGTTCCCCTTGAAGATAGGGTTGATAAGACTTTTTTTCAGACTATAGCCCATGCAACTGGATTTGAGAATATTAAAGACGCTGGCATGGGCTTTTTGATTGGATTACTTGGCACTGCTTCCCTAAATTACAGTCCGGATTCAGTGCAGTATTTAGATGATTTTGGAAAAGCCACTGCCTTTTATGCGGCGGTTTTTTCATCATCTACCCTTATAAAAGGTGTTTTCGATATCGCAAAAGGGGTTTCGCGAATTTTGAGGTTTTCGGAAACTATTGGACAGACGGCAGTAATATATACTGCTGCTTTAGCTGGCGATGGCATTATACGCATAGGGGAAAGAGTCTTGAGTCGCCTTACCTGAAAAAGTTACTTTTTCTAGGAGAAATTAAGATAATAAAAAATAAAAGAAATATTATCCCTTTTCTTCTTCTCAAAAGTCCTCTGAGTCCTGGGGCTCTTCTTCTTCCGCTTCTTCTGGGGCTGCCTCTTCTTCCTTGGCTTCTTCCTTTGGAGTCTCTTCCTCAGAAGCTGCTTCTTCAGCTGGCTGCCCTTCACCTGAGCCGGAGCCAACTACTTCGGCAAACCCTACCTTTCGGAGAACCTTCGTGACTTTTATCCTCACTTGGTCGCCTTTCTGCACGCCGGGAACAAAAATAACAAAACCCTCCTTCTTGGCTATACCGTCCCCCTTGGCGCCCACCGCCTCTATAGTCACTTCAAACTCGTCCCCTGCATTAATAGGGACGTTATCTCTCTGAAACCCCCCTCTGTCTCCATACATTTTCTTTACCCTCCGTAATTTTATTTGCTGTTTGGGGGCAAACTCCAGTATTTAAACTTTTGGATTGCTTAGGCGTTGTCCTAAAAGGGCTTTCCCACATGTTTATCGCTTCCTTTTATACCTCCTCCCTCCTGCTCTGCCGTATCTGAGCCATAGAATGCTCATAGAAGTTTTGGAGAACAGGTTTGAGGGTATGCAATAGCTGCACGAACAGGATTCGGGGCAATGCCGATTGCTTGTTGCTTTAGAAAAATCAGAAATCATACTTGCCGATGAAGTTCTTGAAGACTATTTTGAGGACGTCTATTCCGTAAGTGAAGGCGTTCAGGTAAGTTTCCTCGCTTCCGTAGTGAGTCGGTATGCCTATCTCCCTTATTCTCAGTTTTCTTTTGCTTGCCATCAGTATCATCTCGCCGTCAAAGTGGAAGGTGTTGCTGAGCTTAGTCATGGATATTGCATTCAGGGCTTTTTTGGAGTAGGCAATGTAACCCGTGTGGTATTCTGATATGTTAAGCCCGTAAGCAAGGTTCTCAATTGCCGTCAGAACCCGGTTTCCAAGGTATCTGTGCAGCGGCATTCCGCCTTTAAGCGCTTTCCCTCCGAGTATGCGGGAGCCAAGAACCATGTCTGCGCTGCCGTCGGTTATGGGGGCTGTTATTTCTGGAAGCATTTCAGGGGGGTATTGCCCGTCCGAATGCAGCAGTATGGCAATGTCTGCCTTAAGCCTTATTGCTTCCGTGAAGCCTGTTTTCTGCGCTGCCCCATACCCCCTGTTTTGCTCGTGTAGCAGCAGCCTGATTTTGTATCGCTTTTTTAGCTGGTTGATTTTTTCAATGGTGTCGTCTTTGCTGCCGTCATCAACCACGATAAATTCCGAAACCTTCTTAAGAAACTGTTTTGGGATTCTGGAGAAAACGCCTGTGATTGTTCTGCCTGCGTTGTAAGCAGGCATCACGATGACTGTCTTTTCCGCCATAGCATCCAGGGACCGCAGAGGACTATATAAAAATTACGATAGAGTGTTTCGTAGATACCTGATTCAACAACAATCTTTATAACTTTAGCCCTGTTCCGCAAATAAAATGAAAGTTAATTTGCGTGAGCATAAATACCTTGCAGTGGTTGTTATCGCAGCTTTTCTATTTTACTTGTTTTTCGTCCATGGCAGGCTGTATGGCGAGATTAATGGCAGCTTTATCAGCTACGGCTTTATTTGGAAGGAAAGCGCTATTCCATTTTGGTCGACGCAGCTTTCAGGGGGACATCCGCTTTACGCCCAGCCGGAGATTCCACTGTTCGGCATACTAAACCTGTTGATGTTAGCGATTCCTGATGTAGTTCTTGCTTTTAACTTTTCGGTCCTAATCCATCTTCTGATAGCAGGGCTTGGGGCTTCACTGCTTACTTACGAGCTTGTAAAGGACAGGCATGCGGCAGTAGTGTCCGGCATTGCCTACATGTTCATAGGCACTTTTGCATACGCCCTTTTTCTTGGCATACTGCCCCATCTTTATCCAATGGCGTTTTTCCCGCTTATACTTTTGTTTGCATACAAAGCCATGCGCGGAAACACGTTAAGAAACGCCCTGATAGCTGCATTCTTTTTCGCATACCAGCTGGTTTCAGGAGGCACAATATACTTCCTCTGGTCTGCCCTGGGCGTTGGCGTTTTTTTGGGGGCATACTTCCTCTTCTCTGCTATGAAATTCCAGAAAAGGGAAATGGCTAAAATAGCCTTGATTGCCGTTATTCTTGTTGTTTTCACTCTTGGATTTTCTGCTGTGAAGCTTCTTCCAGCCCTTGATTTCAACAAGCTTTCCAACCGCGCAGATACTGTGGGTTATGAGGAGTTCATCTGGCGGTATACTCATGTTACAGCTTCCAGGGTCATCCCTTTGATGTTTGCTACAGGGATTTCTCCTGTAAGGACGGGTTTTATTATTTTGCTTCTGGCAGCGGCATCGTTATTGACGTGGCGGAGAAAATACGTTTTGGCGTTGGGCTTGGCAGGGCTGGTTGCGTTATTGATTGAGATTGAAACCCCCCTCACTAGGTTGATATTCCAGCTGCCTGGTTATGATAAGACAAGGCAGATATACCACGCTTTTGCCGCATTCTCCCTGACGGTTGCTGTGTTGGCTGGTGTTGGCTGGTCAAATATGCTTAAACGAATCAAGACAAAGCAGAACCTTGCAACGATTGTTGTTTTGCTGTTGATATTTTCAGAGCTTTTCATCCTTGGATACCATATACAGAGGCAGCCTTTTGAAAAGAATTTTGAGCGGCAGCTGGAGGACAATAAGTTGTTGAAGAATATAAGCTCTGATGAAGATTATTACAGGCTTCACCTTTACGGAGAGGACTTTGTAGGGCTGTCGCTGGCTAAGTATGCAGTCCCTTACGGAATAAGAATGCTTGACTGGACTACGAGCAACATATGGTTTAATGACTATATCCGGTTTACAACTATAGCCGGACAGCAGAACTCTGCAAAAATGTGGGGAATGGCAAATGTTAAATACGTTGTTTCTAGAGAGGAAATAAATCTTCCAGGGCTTGAATTCGTAAACAAGTTTGAAGAATGCGAGCTATGCGATTTGAAGGGCTCTTACCTGTATCGCAACGCCCTGTTCCTGCCTGAGGCTTATATAGTAAAAAATCCTGTTTTAATACTGGGCGATGAAGCAGGCAACTTCGGCAACAGCTATGCGCTGATTCTTGGCGAAAAATTCAATTCTTCAAGGACTGCAGTTGTAAACATGCCTAAGCTTCCCCAGAGTTTTGACAACTACGGCTTTCTGCTGTTTGCTTCAGGCAGCATAAGTGCAGGAGAGGTTCTGGCCCTCAATGACTATGTTGCCAATGGCGGTTTGGTTGAGCCAAGGGTGAACGAGGGAATCAATAATGTCAATTACGAATCCATAAGGTTATTCTTGGAAAAAACCACTCCGCTGGAAGAAGCAAAAATAATTGCTTTTGAACCTGCAAAAATTGAAATAGAAGCAACAGAGTCCGGGCTTCTTGTGTTGAGCGAGAAGTTTTACAAGTTTAAGGAGTGGCAAGTTTCCGTAAACGGCAAAAAGGCGGAAAAGCTGACTGCCAATCTCATATCCACAGGGGTTTTCGTGAACAAGGGGGACATAGTGAACTTCAGCTATGTGCCAGGAACCTTTTATTTAGGGCTTGCAATAACAATAATAGCCTTTGTTGCAGCAATATCACTTGTTGTTTTCGAAAGAAAGGTTATCAAAGGCACGCTAAAATGAGAAAAGTCTTCCTGTCAGGCGGAACAGGATTCATCGGGCAGAATCTGGTAAGCTTTCTTTTAAAAAATGGAGTGGAAATAGTGAATTTTGCAAATCAAACCCGCCAGGCTAGCAACGCTAATCGCAACATTGTGAAAGGTGATATCTGCGATTCGCTTTCTGTTGAAAATGCCATGGACGGTTGCGATGTCGTGATTAACCTTGCTGCTGAGTCGTCTGCATCAAAGTCAATGACTGATTCAAGGAACTTCATGAGGACAAACGTTACAGGCGCTTCTGTCCTGCTAGAGTCTGCAAGAAAACTGGGGGTTAAGAAATTCTTCCAGATGGGAACTGACCAGGTTTATGGCAACTGCGAAAAGGGCGGTTTTTCAGAGAATGCCGCGCTGAACCCCACCAATCCCTACTCCGCTTCCAAGGCTGCAGCAGACCTGATTGCATTGTCATACTTCAGAACTTACGATTTTCCTGTTGTTATCGCGAGAAGCTCTATTGTGTTCGGCCCTTGCCAGCGTCCTGAAAAACTGCTTCCTGTTTTCATCACAAATGCCATAAGAAAGAAGCCATTGCCAGTTTATAATAACGGCCTTTACCGCCGTCAGTGGATTTTTGTTGCGGATATCTGCGAGGCCATCGTAACCCTGCTTGAAAAGGGAAAGCCAGGAGAGGTTTATAACACCGGCGGAACTGAGAAAACAAACCTTGAGGTTGCTAAGTCTGTTCTCAAGATTCTTGGAAAGTCCGTTTCTCTGATAAGCCATGTTAAAGATGACAAGTTTTATGACATGAGATATGCGGTTGATACTGCAAAAATTGGGCGTCTTGGCTGGAAGCCCCGCTTTTCATTTGAGGATGCGCTTTCAAACACTGTCGAATGGTATAAGAACAACGAATCATGGTGGGCTAAATTTATTGAAAAGTCGCAGGGTATAAAACCCCGCACTTCAGTGCGACTTTTCAATTCAAAGAAATGCTTACGCATTTCTTGAACATGAAATCTTTTTTGATTTCATTGTTCCAAAACTCGCCGGTATGCGAGGAGCGTAAAACCCCGACCTGTCAGAAGCGAAGCTTCTGAGCACTCAGAAACGCTTTAGCGTTTCTGTTGTTTAGGTCGGGGATAGCTCCGAGCAGGCGAGTTTTGTTATATGATTTTATACAGCTTCCGATATTATCCAATTCAGTTTTTTCCCTAATTTCTCCCAGGTCAGCCCCTTTTCCTCAAGGGTTTTCCTGTGGTTGATTTTCCTGTAACTAAGCGCTTTGAGTATTGCCTTTTTAAGCGCTTCTTTGTCTTCAGGATTGCATACAAGCTCTTTTGGCAGCAGCTTTTTCATCTCCCCAACGTCTGTGCATACAATTGTCTTGTTGCAGGCCATGAAGTCAACCAGCTTGTATGGCGTATACATAACTTCTGTGAATGGCGTTACCCTGTAAGGTATTACCATCACGTCCATAGCCCCTATTGGATAAGGGAGCTTTTCGTATGGTATTGGGCCGTGCGTTATTATGTTCTTTCCCTTTATGTGGCTGAATTTTCCCATCAGGAAAAGCTTCAGGTTTTTGTTTTTCTTTTCAAGCTCTTTGAAAACTTCAACAAGGTCTCCTATGCCTCGCTGTTCAATTCCGCCCATGTAGGAAATTATGGTCGCTTTTTTTGGCAGCCCGAATATTTTCCTGCAATAATTCTTGTCAATGGGCCTGAAAAGCTTCATGTTAACTCCGTTTCCAAGAACATGCACGTTTTTTCCTTTGATTCTGTTGGCAAGTATGCTGCTTACTGCAGTGATTGCCTTTGCCCTTGCTATCGCCCTTTTGTGCAAGAACCTTACGCCTGGCTTTTTTATGGTTTCATATGCCTCATAGTTGTCCCGCAAGTCGTATATAAGCGGTTTTGAGGTAATCAGGGATACAATATAGCCCGCTCCCCCAAGTATGGGATCCCCCATCGCTAAGATGGCGTTTGCTTTTTTCTTAATTGCAAGCAGGGAAGTTTCTGCAATGAAAAACGGCAGTCTGGGGATGCTGAAAGGCAGCACTCTTACATCCATTCCGTGCATTTTAAGCTTTGCCCTTTCCATTTTGTGGTAGTCGGCAGCTGCTATTGTTATGCTGTTGCCGTTTTTTTGCAGCTCTTCTGAAAGCCTCATCTCCCTTCCAAAGTCGTCATTTACATAGTCTTTCCCCGAGGAGAACCGCTTTGTAAGCACCAGTATATTCATGCAATCGTGAAGCATTGCTGTTTATTTAAATTTACTGCATGTGTTAAGGCATAGTTGTTAAGTGCACACCATCTTGCTGTTGCTGGCTGCGCCAAAACTGTTTGCTCGGTTAGGAGAACCGAAACAAGCAAATGGGCACTTGGAAAGTTTACTTAACAAAGTAGAAATATTTATAAACCACCTCAAAGTTCTCTAAAGCATTGCCCAGGCACCATGCTTGGTGCTGCCGCAACGGGCGATAGTATGTTGCGATTCAGGAATTCTTGAATCGTTAAGGCAAAAATGGAAGAACAGCTGTTAGTACCCCAAGACCAGTATCTTAAAGCAGGGATACATATAGGAACCAAGTTCAGGACGAAGTACATGGAGCACTTTATCTACAAGATAAGGCCTGACGGTTTAAGCGTTTTGAACCTGCAAAAGATAGACGAGCGAATCAAGATTGCAGTCAAGCTTCTTGCTAAATACGAGCCAAAGGATGTTCTTGTTGTCAGCAGAAGGGAGAACGGCTGGAAAGCGCTTAAGGTTATGAGCAAACTAACGGGCTTTAAGGTTTTTGCAGGAAGATACTTTCCTGGAACGCTCACAAACCCTGCACTAGACAAGTATGCTGAAGCAAAAATTTTAGTTGCTACAGATGCGTGGCCTGACAGGAATGCAATCGCAGACGCCATAAGAATTGGCATACCGGTTATTGCATTGTGCGATACAAACAACCAGGCAAATAACATTGACCTGGTTATACCGTGCAACAACAAGGGCAAGAAAAGCCTTGGGCTGCTGTTCTGGATTTTAACAAGGGACTACCTTAAAGCAAGGGGCATAGTAAAGAATGATTCTGAATTTAAGGAAAAGCTTGAAGATTTTACTGAAGAATAATTATTCTTCCTGAAAGGTATCGTAACCCCTCATAAAGCCTTCTTCTGCGGCACTTATTTCATCGTCGTCTAGCAGGTCTTCTATCTTATCAGCGTCTAATGATTCGTCCATCGGCATCACCTGAAAATAACCACATAATAACCTTTATATATTTGTTAGCGATATACTATATATATTATATAATAACTGGTTGAATATAGGGGCATTATGGAATTCAGAAAACTAATGGCTTTTGGGAACTCTTCTTACATAGTTTCTGTCCCTAAAGCATGGGTAGAGAAGAACAGGCTAAAGAAAGGGGATGTACTTTTTGTGGAGCAAAAGCCGAATGAGCTGATACTAAGCTCAAGAGACGAGGGGGAAAGGCGCAAAATAAGCGAAGTTAGCGTTAACCCTGAAGGAAAAACGTTTGAAGAGCTGAAAACAGAAATTGTCTCGTTATACGTGAATAATTATGATTTGATAATGGTTGTGAATGTAAAGGACGCCAATGCTGTCAAGGATATTTTCAGAAACCTTGTGGGAATGGAGGTTGTTGAGGAGACCGCCTCAAAGATAGTTGCCAAAGACCTGCTTGATATACAGGAGGTATCCCTTGAGAACGTCATAAGAAGGATTGACATAATAATAAGGTCTATGATTTCTGATTCAACAGAGCTGGACGTTAAAAATGCGGATAGTGTAATAGGCAGGGATAAAGAGGTTAACAGGCTCAGCCTTCTCGGATTCCGGACTGCAAAAGCCGCAACTGACAACCCAAGGCTGCTTAAACTCTTCAATACAAATTACTGGAATGTGATGCTTGCAAGGCAGGTTATCATTTCACTTGAAAGATTTGCCGACCAGATTAAGCGGATAATGAGGACTGCAAAAAAGAACAAGATTGACAAAAAAGCATCCAACAAAATAGTCGAACTTCTGAAAAAAGTGGAGGAGAACTACAAAATGGTAATGAAGATTTTTTACGCCAAAGAAAGGGAAGCGGCTTTCAAGGCTGAAACAGCGACAAGAGCCCTTCTAAAGGACTGTGATGCCCTTATAGAGCGTTACCCCAACATAACAGTAGCCAGGTTTGTGGAATATTTTCAGCACACCATAGGCTCGATGAAAGGCATTCTGAGAAACGTGATGGAGTACGAGTGACAAATGCTGTTGAAAATTTGCAGCTTTGGCTCTGCCCCATGTTCTCACACGATTTTTTCTCCTCCTGACAAAGATAAGGGAGAGGAAAAATCAGGATACAAAGCGCGAAGAAGCAGAGCATTGCTTGCCAACAAAGAAGAAGAACGACAAGAACTAAAAAAACCCTTTCTCCCTTATCTCAAACGTGATTTCCCTTTCAGGAATGCTGCGGTGCTTTTTGATAAGTGCTTTACGCTGGTTTTTTGAGAGAAGCTGAAGCTCTATAAGGCACTTGCTGCTGTAAGCCAGTATATCGCCCCCAACCATCTTTATCCTGTTTGGGTTGTCAAAATCCGCATAAACCTGGTTTGTAAGGAGCACTGGAATCGAGTTTTTTCTTGAAATCTGCAAAAGCTTGCCAAGCTGCTTTCCAAGCTCTGCATTCAGGTTGCGGTTGTCATCCCCCCGCTCAACCCTGTATAAGGCGGAAATGGTATCGCAGATTATCAAGCCGACGCCCTTTGGCAGCTTTTTATGCAAAGAGTCAATGCACTGCTTTTGCTCTGCAAAGGTTGTTGGCTTTAGAATGAAGACGTTGTCCAGGACTTTCTTGTAATCCTGAGTCAACTGCTTCAGCCGTTCGGTAGAAAAGCCGCCTTCAGTATCTATGAATATCACCTTATTGTCCCTTGAAGCGGATACAGCAGAGAGCAGGCATGCCGTGGTCTTCCCTGTGCCTGAAGGGCCAAAGATGGTGGTTATTACAGAGTGTTCATAGCCGCCTTCAAGAAACCCGTTAAACGTGTCAGAACCGCTCTTTAAACGATTGCTCATAGAGGAGGATGTCAAGAAAAATTTAAGATGCGCAAGGAATTTTAGAATGTTTCTGATTGAAGTTCCTGGGAAGGTTTATTGCTTAATGTTTTTGCCAAGAAGTATCTGTTATAATTGAAATTGAAAACCACTATTTCTTAACATATATGTTGGACTAGGCAAACATTTAAATATATCATCATATAAAGTATGATAACATCATACAATAGGTGGTAACGATGGACGCGATGGACAGCGTGGTTGAACTGATGAGCAAAAAGGCAACGAAAAAGGAGCAGGACATGTTCCTGCAGCAGGTGCTGTTCGGGATGTAGT
>JAGVYT010000007.1 GCA_018303115.1 Candidatus Woesearchaeota archaeon
GGGCCGTTCTTCTTGTCATTCCTTGAGCTTATCACGTAAAAACCAATCATGACTGCCAAAACAACGGCTGCTATAAGCAAATAAAGCGCATTATTTCTTAATTCACCATCCCCCTTACCGTCTTCAGAAAGCCCCTCGGCAACTCCGCAACCTTCCGCATCTGTAACAAAACACCTGCAAGTCTCTTCCTCATCAACATAGCAGTTGAACCAATACCCCCCAGAAGGGCTTTCCCTGCATTCATACTTTTCCTTGCAGCTTCCCTCAGCAGAGAGAACTTCCCCGCTTATTTCCACTGCTGCTTCTTCTATTATTTCTTCACCAGCTTTCAAAGCCTCCCTTCCCGGCAATTCTTCAAAGGCATCTTCTGCTGCCTCTTCAGCTAAACCATCTATATCCTCTTCCATTAAGTCTTCTTCCTGCCCTTCTTTTCCAACCATTTCCTTGCCCAATGAAAAATAGAAAAATAACGCAGCAATTAATATAATTAATATTACCCCCCCAACCAGTAAAAACTTCCCTCTACCAGGCTTCCCTTCCCCGTCCTTTAAAAATTCGGAAACATGGAATTTTTTGTCTTCCCCCTCTTTGACCGGTTCTTCCTCTTCCTTAAAAAATTCAGTTACCCCTGCCTTGAGTTTTGAAAAAAGTCCGGGCTTTCTGGCAGCTTTTCCCTTGCTAACCCGCCCTATCCTTTCCAAAAGCTCGGATTTTAATTTCGCAACATCCCTGCCAATTTTATCGTCCATCTGGCTTATTTTTTTATCTAAACGGTTTTGAACAACTTCAGAAACTTTTTCTATGCCCGCTTTCATGGCGTCTATTGACTTAGAAACGCTTTTTATATCAGCTCCTATCCTGTCTATGTCATCAAGAGATGCCGCGTTCTTTTTTATATACCTTAAAGCCCCTTCTGCGCTTGATATGCTGTTTTCCAGCCTTTCCACTTCCGATTTTACCTCATCGACTTTTGAAATCTTTTTGCCAAGCTCTCTTTTGGTCGCATAATCCGACAAATCAACTTCGCTTACAGAACTGTCCAGCAGGCTTTTGAGGGAATTCAGTTCTTTCCTTATATCCCCGATTTTCTTTTCAAACAACCCCTTTTCTACAGAACCCCCCTTAACCGTTTCAATCTCTTTTCTCAAATCCCTTTCAACAGAATCAGCCCTCTTTTTGTTTTCACCCTCAAGCCTTTCAAAGCCCATCCTTACGGATTTTATTGCATCCAAATTACCGGAAACAGCTTCTTTTGACGGAACGCTTTTTTCAAGACTTTCCAGTTTTTTACCGACATCGGCTATTTCAGACTTTACGTTTTCAAACACAATTCCGGTAAGCATGCCCTTTTTCACAGAAGCAATACTGTCCGCAAGTTTGCTCGTTTCATCGTTAAAGTTCTGCACTTTCACGGCAGAGCCTTCAAGCCCCTCAAGCCTTCCCCTAAGCTTCCTAACCTCCTTTATTTCCGCGCTTAAATTTTCCTGTCTTGACAGCTTCTTGTCCAGATTATTTACCCTGCTCGCCACCTCTTTTATCTCCTCTTCGTAGGCTGAAGAAAGCTCAAGATTTGCCTCAATCTTTTCAAGCCTGTCCCCAAGCCTTTTTATGAAGGTGTAAAACTCCTCCTTCACCACAAAGGCGTGGAGCCTGTCCCCAAGCCCTTCAACAGCAAGAAGCCCCCTGTTCAAAGAGCGTTTTAAATTAAGAACGTCTTCCTTTACTTTAGAGAATCCCTTTTTTACATCGTCTTGAAAAGCTATCCCAACCACCAACAAGTGTATTATAATGAAACCAACGTTTCAAATATAACAGGCGCATCTGTTATAATTTAAAAGTAGCAACAAGAATATATAAAGTTTTTGGTGGCTCAAGGTTAGCTGAAAAAGTCTGCGCTGCTTCTCTGTCTTGGCTTGCTTAAGGACAAGCTGATGGCATAGACTTTCGTCAGAGCCAGTTGCCCGCTCTATTTTAACTTGGCCCTTTCAAGCGCTTCTATGGCAGGCAGCTTTTTGCCTTCCAGGAATTCCAGCATTGCCCCTCCTCCTGTTGAGGTGTGGGAAAATTTGCCGTAGACCCCTGCCCTTTTGGCAGCTGCAAGCGTGTCCCCCCCGCCAATTACTGTGGCGGCTTTTGAATTAGCTATGAACCGCGCAATTTCATCAGTTCCTTTTGCAAACTTGTCAAACTCAAACACACCCATTGGGCCGTTCCAAACAATAGTTTTGGCTTCTTCAAGCCCTTTCTTGAAAATCTTTACGGTTTCCGGCCCAATGTCAAGGCCTGCCCAGCCCTTCTCAATATTATCTGCACAGACTGCCTTGCTGGAAGCGTTTTCTTCAAACCTGTCTGCAATGACAACATCAACAGGAAGCACTATTTTGCCTTTTTTCATCAATCGCCCGGCTTCCCCGACAGAATCGTTTTCAACTTTGCTATTGCCAGTTTCATAGCCCCCGGCTTTCAAAAAGGTAAAAGCCATAGCCCCTCCCATGAGAATCTTATCAGCTTTTTTCTGCAGGTTTTCTATCAGTCGAATCTTATCCGAAGCCTTTGCCCCTCCAAGGACGGCAATGAACGGCTTTTTTGGGCTTTTCAGCAGATTACCCAAAGTTTTGACTTCCTTTTCAAGCAAAAAGCCCGCATAGCCTGGTATAAAGTTTGTTATACCGACTACTGAAGCGTGTGCCCTGTGGGAAGCGCCAAACGCATCATTAACATAAACATCAGCCAATGAAGCAAGCGCTTTTGCAAAATCCTCATTGTTTTCTTCCTCTTCATTATGAAACCTCAGGTTTTCCAGCAAAACAACCTCCCCTTTCTCCATTTTTTCAACAGCAGAGGAAACCTCGCTTCCTATGCAGTCGTCCAGCTTTTTAACCTTCATATTCAATAATTCCGAAAGCCTGTCTGCAATGCTGTCCAGTTTCATCTCGTCAGCAACTTTTCCATTAGGCCTGCCAAGATGGCTCATAAGAATTATGCTGCATTTTTTCTTCAGAAGAAATTCTATTGTCGGAAGCGAAGCCTTCAGCCTTTCATCATCTGCGACTTTCCCGTCCTTTAACGGGACATTATAGTCAACCCTTACCAGAACCCTCTTTCCTTCAAAATAAGCATCCTCAAGCTTCTTTAGCATTTTTCAAATCCTCAACAGCTTTCATTGCAGAGAACATCAAATCCTCCCTGAAAGCAGGCGCCATTATCTGCAAACCAACCGGAATGTTATTTATTTTCCCGCAGTTAACAACCCCAGCGCAAATACCAGCAAGGTTTGCAGGACTAGTGAATGCATCGTAGGCATACATTATTTTCGGGTCCGTAATCCTGCCGCCAAGGGCGTGCGGCAGCATCGGTGTCGTCGGGGCAATCATTATATCAACCTTTTCAAACGCCTTCCCAAAATCCTTTTCTATCAGCTTGCGCACAGCCAGGGCTTTCCTGTAATACCTGCCCTCATACTCTGATTTTGATATTTCTTTTCCGCCAAGAATCCTCCTTAAAACCTCCTCCCCGCAGGCATCCTCTATTTTTTTCCCGTATTTCCTGCCGTCAAACTTCCTGGTCCCCGAGAAGAATTCAACATAGACTATTGGATAATAGGTCTGAATGGCCAAGTGAAGGTATTTTAAGTTTACATCAACACTTTTGGAATTTGTAGCTGCAGCAAGTTTTTCCGCGGCAGTTTTTATTTTTTCGTATATCCTTTTGTCTGTGCAGAGTTTTTCAAAATCACTGCTTATGCCTATTTTCAAGCCATTCAACTTTTTCTTCATTGCAGAAGAATAAGAAGGAACAGGATTGTCAAATGTTGTCGCATCATACTTGCTTCTGCCGCTAATCACCTCCATCATTAAAGCGCTTCCGTGCACATCGCTGCTTAAAGGCCCTATCTGGTCAAGGCTCATGGACAAATCTATTAATCCAAAACGGCTGACTCTTCCGTAGCTGGGCTTAACCCCGACAACCCCGCAATGGGAGGCAGGATTCCTTATAGAGCCGCCAGTATCAGAGCCAAGAGCAATATCGCACATGCCCGCTGCAACAGCTGCCGCGCTGCCAGAACTCGACCCTCCAGGAATTCTGCCGGGGGCAGCAGGGTTATCTGTCGCTCCAAAGGCGCTGGACTCTCCAGAAGAACCGCATGCAAACTCGTCCATGTTAGCCATTCCTATTATTATGCCGTCTTCAGCCTTTATTCTCTTAATAACATCAGCATCAAAAGTTCCCTGATAACCCTCAAGCGTTCTTGAAGCGCAGCTCACAGGCAAGTCAAGGACGGAAATATTGGATTTAACGGCAATGGCAAGCCCTGCAAGCTTTCCCGCCTTTTTCTGCTTAATCTTTTTATCAACAGCAGCAGCTTCCTTAAGGGCATTTTCATTTACATAGAGCAGGGCATTTATTTTGCCGTTTTTCGCTTTGATTATCCTCAGAAAGTTGCTTATGTTTTCTACAGCAGAAAGCCCGCCCTTTTTTATTTTTGATATTTTTTCCTGTAGCATTTTTTACTTCTTTATTACGTCGCTCTTTATGTGCAGCTCCCTGAGCTGCTTCTCATCAATATCTGAGGGGGAGCCGTCCATGAGGCACTCCGCCTTCTTGTTTTTCGGGAATGCTATGACCTCGCGGATGTCATTAAACCCCAGCATAAGGGCAACAGTCCTGTCAAAACCCCACCCAATACCACCATGGACAGGGGCCCCGTATTTGTAAGCGTCCAGCAGGAATCCGAACTTATTTTTTGCCTGCTCCCTGCTGACTCCTATCTTATTAAGAACCTTTTCCTGCAGTTCAGGGTTGTTTATCCTTATTGAACCTGTTCCAAGCTCTGTGCCATTCAAAACCAGGTCGTAAAGCTGCCCCTGCGCTTTCTCCGGCTGGTTGTCAATAAATTTTATATGCTCTTCCTTAGGCATTACAAACGGATGGTGGGAATAAGTCCATTTGCCATTTTCTTCATCCCATTCAAAAAGCGGAAAGTCTGTAATCCAGCAAAATTTAAAATCAAACTGGTTAAGGAGTTTAAGCCTGTTAGCAATCTCTACCCTAAGCTTTCCCAGAACCTCTGCAACCACTTTTGGCTTGTCCGCAACAAAGAATAATACGCTGCCTTTTTTAGCCTTGGTTTTTTGCAGCAATAGCTTCTGAACGTCTTTACCGAAGAACTTAACAATTGAAGATTCAAAGCCAGAAGAAGCAACCTTCATCCACGCCAACCCCTTAGCACCGTTTTTCTTAGCCCAGTTTATCAGGTCGTCTATCTCATTCCTGCTGAAATCATTCTCTGCAACTATGCACTTGACCTGCTCTGCCACGGTAAAGACTTTGAAGTCAGATTTCTTAATAACTTCAGTTACGTCTATAAGCTCCATCCCAAAGCGAAGGTCCGGCTTGTCGCTGCCGTATTTGCTAATTGCTTCATGATAGCTGAGCACAGGAAACTTCTTTGCCTCCCTTTTCCCGGTAATTACCTGAAGAAGGTGCTTGCAACAGCCCTCAACAAGTTCCATCACGTCATTTTGCTCAACAAAGCTCATTTCCAGGTCTATCTGGGTGTGTTCCGGCTGCCTATCCTGCCTTAAATCCTCATCCCTCAGACACCTGGCAAGCTGGTAGTATCTGTCGAAACCGGCTATCATGAGTATTTGCTTGTAAAGCTGAGGGCTTTGCGGAAGAGCGTAGAACTTGCCTGGATTAACTCTGGAAGGCACAACATAGTCGCGAGCGCCCTCAGGAGTGCTTTTTACAAGAATCGGGGTTTCAATCTCTATAAAGCCGTGCTTGTTAAGGTATGCCCTGACAGCCTGTGCAGCGTTGTGGCGCATTATAAGGAAATTCTGAACCTTTGGGCGCCGCAAATCAAGGTAGCGATACTTAAGCCTTGTTTCCTCATTAGCTTCTACGCTGTCTTCTATCTCAATAGGAGGGACATTTGCCTTCGTCACTATTTCAAGCCTGTCAACAAGAACCTCCACCTCGCCAGTCTTGAGATTTTTGTTAACCATGCCCTTAGGGCGGTGCCTCACCTTCCCTTCGCAGATAAGAACAAATTCCCTTCCAATATGCTCAGCAGAAGAATGAACTTCTTTGTTGTGGGAAGGGTCAAAGACAACCTGGCTTAAGCCATAACGGTCGCGGAGGTCAATGAAAATAACCCCCCCATGGTCTCTCCTAGTTTGAACCCAGCCGGCAACCTTTACCTTTTTACCTATATCCCTGGCACTAAGCTCCCCGCAAGTGTGAGTCCTGAGCATGCAGCAGTGTGTAAAGGCGAATTTTATAAAGCTTGTTAAATTCTGCTCCAAAAAGTATATAAACATCCAAGTTGTGTGTTAAAAGAGGTGATAAAGTGCCTTTGAGAGTTGCTATCAACGGTTTCGGGAGGATTGGAAGGCAGATTCTCCAGCTCGGCATTAACGAGAAGGGCATAGAATGGCTCGCTGTAAATGACTTGACAACTCCAGAAGAGCTCGCATACCTTCTGAAATACGATTCTGTCCACGGAAAAAGCCCTGTTCCCGTAAGCTTTGACAAAGACTTCATAACAGTAGCAGGCAAAAAAATAAGAGTCCTGTCCGAAAAAGAGCCTTTAAACCTTCCATGGAAGCAGCTTAAGATAGACGTGGTAGTTGAAAGCACAGGGCTTTTCACGAAAAAAGAGGATGCTGAGAAGCACCTGAAAGCCGGTGCAAAAAAGGTTCTAATATCAGCCCCTGGAAAGGGCGATATTTTTACAGTTGTAAAAGGCGTTAATGAAAAAGAATATGACAAGAAGACTTGCCATGTGATTTCAAACGCATCTTGCACCACTAACTGCCTGGCGCCTGTGGTAAAAGTACTGAACGACAGCTTTGGGGTAGTCCATGGGGCAATGACGACCGTCCACAGCTATACCGCAGACCAAAAGCTCGTGGATGCGCCCCACAAAGACCCGAGGAGAGGGCGTTCAGCAGCCTTGAACATAGTTCCTACAACAACAGGCGCTGCGAAAGCAGCAACGAAAGTAATTCCGGAATTGGATGGCAAGCTGAACGGGCATGCCCTTCGAGTTCCAACGCCCAACGGCTCAATAACTGATTTTGTCTGCGTGGTTAAAAAACCGACAACAGCAGAAGAAGTGAATAAGGCTTTTAAGAAAGCTGCAGAAGGCAGCATGAAAGGCATTATCGAGTATACCGACGAGCCGATAGTAAGCACTGACGTCATCGGAAACGTGCATTCTGCAATCTTTGACAGCAGTATGACAATGGTAATTGACGGAACATTGGTAAAGGTAATGGCGTGGTATGACAATGAAATCGGCTATAGCAAGAGAACCGTTGATATTTTGAAAACGCTGCTGTAGGAGTCATTCGAAAGTTTGTGTTCTCTTGATGTCTTTGCTGTCACGCACAGAAGCGTCAAGGCATGGCAACAGGAGGCAACTTTTCAATAACACCCTGCCTGTAAAAAGTTTTTTAAATAGCAATTGCAGAAGCTAATCGAAAAGAGGCAAAAGTGAGAAAAACAAGAAACATAAGATACCGGGCAGTCCCTGTTTCAGGGGCATTCATGCTAACAAGCATGCTCGGATTTCTGGTGGTTACCACATACACAATCTATGGCAGAATAGACCTCACGTGGGGGTTTACATTCGATTTGATATTCGTGATAATGTTCATAGCCTCAATAGTATCCCTAACGCCAGTGTTTCCTGCAGAACTGGACAAAAAAAGAAGCTGATGCATGTTACTGGCATGATGCGCGTCTTCTCTCAGGTAATCTGCTTGAACTATTTTCCCTCCTCCTTACCTTAATTAGGAGGAGGGGAAATAGAGTCTCGAAAAAATCCGGGCAGGCGGAGAGAGAGCAAACCAGCCCTACTTAGAAGCATCAAACTTCTCCTTGCACTTCCTCTCCTTCGAATAAACAACGTGGCTGGCTCTTTTATCAAAAAGATTTGAAGCAATGCTTATGATATCTGTCTGGTAAGTCTTAAGGTTTCGTTCAGCCACAATCTTCCGAGCATCCTCAATGCATTCATCGAAAAGCTTTGCATGCCCTTCCCTAGCTGTGCGCTCTATTTCCTTTTCCTCCTCCTCAGTGAGAGAGATTTCAACCCATTTTGGGTAAACAGAGCCTCCGGTAGCTTTAGGAAAACGCTTTGAAAACACCATAAGAAAACGTATTTCAGCTGATTATAAAAACATTTTCATGTTCATTATACGCATTCTATCTCCCCCATTTCAACCCAGCTCAGCGCAAACCTGTAAGCGTATTCATTAACAACAGGGTTGCCGCTTCCATCAATCGTTACAAACTTCTTGTAACCTTCGCTGTCACCTGGCAATTTATATTTGTCATCAACCACCTTAACCAGAATGTTTGCAGTAACGCTGCAATATCTTTGAACAAGCTTGCCTGGCTCCTGCACTGTCACCATCTCACACTCATCAGTAGGAGTTGGCACTGCAGTGGCAGTGGATGTCGGAGTGGGGGTTGGTATTGCAATGGAGGTAGGGGTTGGGGCTGGGCTGCACTGCTCCTCCTCCACATCTATAGTGCATTCCTCAATGTAGCACTTATTCCCCATGCTGCAGTCACGCTTGTAGCCGCCAACAGGAAGAATCCATCTCAGACTCTCGTTCATGTCATTGTATGCTGTGAGTGTTGCTTTGAGTTCTTCTTCTTCCTTCCCAATTAATGCTTCTGCTTTGCTTGTTATTTTCCCGAAATCACCTATCAAGTCAACATCAATGTTCTCGCGGAAGGAAGGCATGACTTCATAATGCAGGTTTTCCCTGTCAATAACCAAAGGCTGCTGCGCTATTCCCACTAACTGGAGCTGGTTGCCCGGCTTTGTTGCAACGCAGTATTCTTGCCCCGGAGTTCCCCGGCATTCCAAGCCCTGCCCCGGGCAGCAAGGACTTGTTTCGCAGCCCTGCCCCGCAACGGAGCATGAAGGGTCTTGTGTTACAGCCGGTTGCAATAGCTGTAGCTCGTAGTTGCTTTGCACCAGCTTAAACTCGCTAACACCGTTATAAGAAGTTATGCGGGAGTTCAACTCGTTATTGAAATAGCTTTCAAAACTATAGTAGTCTTGAGGAATGCACGAAAGGATTTCCGGCTCACACCTTTGTTCATTTTGAACCTTTTTAACATCATCCTTTTTCCACAGAACATAGTCTTTCGTGCTGCCGCAGTCACTCGAGCCCGATGCGGAAGAGTAGAATCCATTACGGGCTAAATCATAAGCTGCCTTTTGCATGGAAAGCTTTGCTGCGTTGTCCAGGTATAGCAATACCCCATCTGCGTCGTCATAAGCCTCAAGTATGAAAGCTGCTCGCGAGCCAACAGGCTTAAAAGTGTCAAAAAGCAGGTTATATTTCATGGTCAAACCAATTAAAATAAGCATAAGCGCGGATATGCCGATTATCGTGACTATTAAAGTGAATAAATCCACTCCTCTCTTGTTGCCGATTAATTTTTTCATGGCGTTGGCAAAGATGCCCCCTCTTTTCCCAGCATTAGCTGGACAGTCATCGTCTCTCTGCCGTAACTGGGCAGAATCTTCGTGGCAATGCCAGGTTCACCTGCAATAAGCACATGAGTTGCGCTGTCCAAATTCACGCTGCCGCCGTCAAATTTTACCTTGATTACAGGGAAAAAATAAGTTTCGCCTAGCCCTGGCCGGATTTCTCTTACTTTCATATAGAACACCGCCCTTGTTACTGCTGCAAAAGCATCCTGCAGCTTGCCCTTCTCGCTGCCATCTTTGTATGAATATAGCGAACTAATAAACCCGGCATAGGTTTTACCCACATAAACCTCCGGGTGGAGTTCAATGAAGTTTATTGCGTTGTCTATGTCAATGCCCTCTCTCAGGTCTTCTTTGCCACTATCGTAAAGGCTTCTTGCCTTTTCAATAAGCCCCTCCTTGCCTGGCATCTCAGTGCGCAGGTATGCAGATAACTGTTCAGAAGCCCTCAGCTCAAGAATGATTCCTGCATCCGCCTTTAGCCCGCGTTCAACCTTTTCCCTGCCGCACCCGCTTATGCTTAACAGCATCAGCGTAAAAAGCAAAAATGTTCCGAAAACTATGTAACTAAATAAGCTATCCAGCCCAAACTGACCTTTCCTAGCCATTTGGGGTTATCACCACTGTTTCCAGCTTTGACGGCTCTACGGAATACATATAGCGGGTTTCCGGATGCGGGAACTTCCTGCCAGTTCCTGCCACATCACTGCTTCCGACAAATATTGCTATGGGCTGCCAGTCCTCATAAGTTTCGCGATTAATGTAAGAGCGGGCCAATTCGTTTTCTGCCTGCAATGAAATTAATACAAACCTGGCTGCCAGCTCGCTTTTTTCAGCCTCTAACGACGCCTCCAGATTATGGCTGTTCAGCTTTTCCAAGTCAACCACTCCTGTATAAACCCTGCCTGTAATGCTGTCATGATTAACAATACCTTCAGGGGAGAACTGAAGGCGCTGCATTAAAACATGCGATTCAATGCTGCCGACGTTAACATTTGTCGCTATGTAAGCCAGGATTATCCCCTGGGTAGCCATTATGACTATTATCAGGAAAACAAGCCTTGGTATCCACATCAGCATTTCAAACGACAATGTAGCGCCTTTCTTGTTCACTCTTCAGCCTCCAAAATCAGCACAGTTTACCCCTATCAGGCATGTTTGCGCATTTTCAGCTTCCACGCCAACTATTGAAGTGCCGTTATCACTGAATTCTTTGAATAATCTCAGCTTTACAGGCTTTGCTTCGTCAATTATTGATACCATGCGCATGTTCGGCCTCCTGATTTTATAACCCTCAGGATTGTCAAAACTAACATAGTTTTGGTCAGAAAACGAGTTTCCAATGACTCTGTAAGAAACCGGGCTGGTTTCTGCAGCCTTTTCCTTTACCAGCACTTCGTTGTCTTTAACTTCAACTAAAAATTTGTAAGGGCCAAAATCGTAAGTATATGCCATATCACCCGGAGAGGCATAGAGCGCCTCCAAAGCCATTGCCAAATCACGGGCAATGAAATTCTTCTCAAAAAGAGTCCCGTCAAGCCTGTCCTTTGCATCTTTAAGCAAGTCAATTCCGGCAACCGCACCGAGGAGAAATGCCGCCAGCAAAAACCACAGCTCTATGTTCGCATACTGCCCTCTTTTTTTACGCATGAAGAAAACAGTGGCTTTAGGATTTAAATTAGTTTTGGTCAGCTAATTTACCCCAATGTCCTCTGCATTAAGAACCCTGTCGCTTAAAGTCAGCTTTAATGTGAGACTTCTCCCCCCCTCTATTACAAACTCAGAGCCGTCTTTGCGTATCGTTGTTACCTTGCTTGAAGAGAATCCCTTGCATTTCAAAACCCTGCCGCAGTTATCGCCCTTACAAGCGCAAATGCAGGAGTTAGACAGAGCACCGCACTCATCTTTTCTGATAACGCCTGCAACCCCGCGTTGATTAGAATCAAAACCAACTATCTTTGTTCCTTCCTCAACATAGCCAGAAGCCACTGGGGCTTCAGCTTCCTCATCCAGCAGCATGCCTGCCTTAATGAACAAATCATCAACAGCCGCTTTCGTGGATGCCTCAGCCACGTCAGGAGAAAACACCGAAAAAAACATCTTCCCTGCACCTAACATAATCAAAATAGCAACAACACCTAAAACAAACATAAATGCGTGCATGATACTAAACGGCGTTGTGTCCCCTTTCTTGTTTCTCATTTTTACCTAGCTCTTGATGCAGCAGTATGGGCCAGGCGCATCTTCTTTTTCTTCACAGCCAAGGCCGTAGATTTCAGAACCGCCTTTGCATTCGCCTGCCGCAACACATCCTTCAGAGTTTGTCTGCTTCTCACACTCGCTTCTCTCCTCAAAAAAGGGAACAACTTTGTTCCCTACAACACCCGAAAATATGGCAATAGTAATAACTATGACTATCAGAACAATAGCGGCAACCGCCATTGTGTTCAACGCCAGCCCCTGGGCTTTTTTCATTTTACCATGCGTATTTTCCGGCTTTATATTCATTTCGGCAGCAAGCCCTCCACACTCAAATCACTTTTAAGATACTCGCCCACCGTAAGGACTGACTTTTTGTCCTTGTTCTCCTCCATATCTGCAATAAGTAATTCGTACTTTAACCTTATCAGGGCATACCATTTATTGTATTCATTAACAGAAAACCCCAAATGCTCCTGCACGAAAAGCCGCGTTTCCAAGTCATTCACAGGGCCCTTAGGCGGCCCGTAAAGCCCCAGCCTTTTTGCAAGATGCCTGAAGCGCTCAGCATGAACAATTCCGGAAGGAATGCCAAGCTTGTAGTATGCCTCCTCCAGCAACGCCAGATTTTCCATGACATCCCGCAGCTCATTCCCATCAGCCAGCGACTCCAAAGTTTCACTTGTTACATACCTTTCCGAATTTTCAAGCAGCTCATGCTGTCCAATAGCAGTCTCCAGTTCTAGTGTTGCGAGATAGGGGACTGCCCGTATTGCGTCCGGCTCATCCAAAGAGGTGTTTAGCATGACAGCCCAGTTATAGCCTGTCAGCTTTCTTATTTCATCCTGCTGTTCAGCGTCTATGCTCGAAGTGAAAATAAGCTGTTCATCGCTAACTTCAGGAACTTCTGCGGCGTCTTTTTTCGGATAAAACGTAAAAACCAAAATTCCTGCAACTATTATGATAAATATGAACGATAGCAAAACAAGAGCCTTCCTTTTACTGTCCCGCGTTCCCTGCCTGTAATTTCCAAAGTCCGCCATTTTAAGTTGAAATTATTCCTCTTATGGTTTCCATGTCTGCATTTTTTAATTGAATCAGCTCATCCAGGTCTTCAGCCGAAAGCAGCAAAGACTGCACCTCTATATCACTCAGGCCTTTTGCCCTTAAATCAGCTACAGCATCATACGCTTCGCCGGCTTTCCCCTCTGCAGCATCATAGCCATCGTCCAACGCTATCAGCAGCGGCACAACACGGTTTTGAGTCCAAACATCCTTGCCCACTCTGAAGTCCGCAATGTTTTCCTCGTTCAGGCTTAAAAGGACTGCATTGTCAAACCTGTTTACAACATCAAGGGGTATTGCTGTCCTGGACACATAATCATCTAAAACGCAGTCAACAAGCACTCCATGGAAAACGCAAAGGTGCACGTTTCCATCAGGCGTGAAGAGTGTGTCGGTCTTTAAGAAATCCAGATTAATGTCCTCAAACACTATGTATTGCAATTCTTCCTCGCCTGACTCGCCAACCACAAGTATCGGGATTGCCAGAGGCGCTATTTTATCATAACCGGCAAACTGCTCGGCTGTTTTAATAGAAGCTTTGGAAACGTCAATACCAACAGCAGTTTCCAGCGGCAGGTGCTTTATCAACACCCCCTTAATGACGTCTTCGTAAATTATTGGAAGCTCTTTCTTGCTGAATTTAATGAACGGCCTTGAGACGGCAACAGCACTCCTGTGCGCATCACTGATTAATGCGCTGCTTCTTGACTGCAAGTCTGCAAATTTTACTGATTTAAGCTTTTTTAGAGCTGCCAATGTATGGTAAGCAAGAGTCTGCCTTGCAGAAAACCCCGCTTCCCCTGCAACACCTGCCAAAGAGCGAACAGACTGCACTTCTTTTATAATTTCTCCCCGTGGCCCAAAAAGATTAACAGTCTCAACCAGGCTTTCACCCGCTGCTGCTTTATCCGCAAGCGTTGACAAAGATTTTGTTCTTATAACAACCTTAGCAATTTCTCTGTCTGTAATACCAATTGGCTCTAAAAAAGTGCCGATATACTTTGTTAAAATCTCATCGCTGATTTTCCCAGGCTCCAGCAGGATTTTTCCAATCTCGTCTTTTGTAAAGCCGCCCTGCAGTAATTGCATCGCATTTTTTTGATCATCCACCTTGTCCATGAACTGAGGGAATTTTCTCATCAGTTCACTATACCTAAAGGACATTTGCTGTGATAATTGTTCAATAGTCCCTCCAGTTAATTCTTCAGGAATGCGGGTTAGCGGCATTCTGACCTTTTTGCCATCCATAGCTACGGCTTCAAACCACTGCCCTTTATTATTCACAACAACCCTTGCCTGAAAAATCCTATGAGACCTGAGTATTATCTTTAATTCCTCCCTTACAGCCTTTGTCAGCAAGCCCCTGCTCCCCTGCAGCAACTGGCCTATTTTTTCAGGGCTGCTAGCCCCTGCCTGCCTGGCAGCATTTGCAATGGTTTGAGACAACTCAGCTGTCGTTCCATAAAGCTGTTTAGCTGCCTGCGGTGATTTTGAAACTACCTTTACTCCAGTCAGGCCGCCCTCAACCAATGCTTTAGGACCGCCAAACGCGAAAAACAACGGGTCTCCAAAGATGTCTATTGCAGCCTGTTTTGTGAGCGTCAATGTTTTATGCTGCCAGCTTTCCAGCGCGTTTACCCTATCCAGAGCCTCCTGGTAGTGGTCTGAGGCCGGAAAGTTTTCAGTTACTAAATTATACATATTGATAGCTATCCCGTCATCACCCCTGGCCTTCAGGAATTCTGCAAGCTCGAAATATATGTCGTCAAGCACCTCAAACTGTCTCTCGTCAACCTCAACATCATCATTCCATGTAAGGGCGTCATACCTGGCTATTAACAGGAATAGGCGCTCTTCACTTTCACTTATTGCAAGCTTATCAATCCTTTTTTGCTCCTCTGCATAAAGAGCGTCAAAATGGTTTTGCAGGTTGTTTAGCCAGAGGAAATCATCCCTTGCTTTATTCCGCACAGCTTCAGGCAGGCTTTCGTCCTCCTTATCCTGCTCTAATTTAAAGGCAAGCCCTGTCACTTGCGCCCTAATCCTGTCATATTTCCGGGCAAGGAAGCGCTCCATTTCATCCTGGTTTTCCTTTAAATTATGCATTGTGCCAATGACAGCGCTAAGGCGATTTCCCTGCTCTGCCTCAGCCAGGAACCTTTTCAGGACATTCAGCTTTTCATACCGGGCAGATGTTTTCTGCGCTTCAGTAAACATCTTAACAAGGTTTATTGCATCAAAAACAAAGAAAAACCCGCCAATGCGGTTAGACTCTATACCGGCGTCCATGACATTAACTAAAATAGAAAGAACCGCAATGCTCTTGGGATTTGTTTCCTGCACAGAAGTTGATTCACAGCACACCTGCTGAAGGTTTAGCCCACGGTAGCCCGAGGGGGCGTCCGGGCATGAAAGCGGGGCTATGCTTCCTCCTGCAGCCCTGCATTCAATATCCAGCCTGCACTGGTAAATGCATTCTCCCTGGCTTGTTGCCCCGGTATTTCCATAATCAATATTTCCGCCGCATATAAAAGAGAAGTATCTTCTTTCTTCCGGAAGGATTTTTGCAGCGCTTCCGTCTTCATTGCACTTGTATAAAACTTCCTCCTGATTCTCACTTATGCAGCCAACCCACTGCTCCCCTGCCCAATGATTTTCAAGGCAATTGCCAGAAGCAACCGGGTCAAAGTAAGCGGCATTAACACGCTGCCCGACACTGTCAATAATTGAAATGTCTATCCTGCCTGAATCATACAGCCCCTTCCATTCGCGCTTGCAATAATTATTTAGCCAATCGCATGACAAATCATTCCATTCTGTTTCTTTTTCAGCCATTATCCCCATCCACTTAACAGGGTTATTTGCCTCAACTTCAACTTCAAAACTGAACAGTTCGCCGGGCAGTGGGTGTTCTGGAACAGTTTTTACAAAAACCCTGTCAACTATAATCGTTGAGGTAGGAACAGCTTGTATGTTCTCCCTGTCCTCAACCATGGCCCAGCCCAACCCCTTTAAAGTTTCAGCAAGATTTTTCCTTGCCTTGCACGTTTCCAGCAGGTCAGAATGGTAGCTAGTCTGCACATAATCCCAGGTTGGTGGAGTGGTTGGCGGAACAGACTCCACAGCAACTCTCCCATTTTCTGTAAGGCAGTCAAGCGTCAACAATCTATCCTGCTCTGCTTCTGAAGCGTATTGCTTTTTGATGGCTGCTTCAAAAAGCGGCTGCACAGCCTCCGGCCTGCAAGTATCAATGCTGGAGGCGTCACTTGGCGAAAAAGAACAACCAAACGCAGCCAGCTCATTTCTCAGCTGCTCGTTTTCGTTGTAAACATCTACGGCAAACCTGCTATGCCTGAGAAACTCGCGTTTATTCCCGATTATATCGCAAGATTCATCACCGTGAATCCTATAATCCCTGCATTTGTCTGCCTCGCCTTCGTAAAGCTCTATGTAGTTGTCGCTGTAAAGACCTGCAACCTGAGGCGTGCTGGAATGTATCTCGTAGTTTATTGCGTCAACGGCTTTTAACCTAAACTCATGATAGCCATCATCAAAAGGGCCTAATACCGCTTCTGCAGCTGCAGCGTCTTCTATGGATATCGGAAGCAGGCGTTTGAAATCGCCCTTCCTGCCTGATTCCGCATCCCTATAGAATTGGTGCTCAATTTCAAACCCTCCAATTTCGCTTTTGTCACCGCTAATCACCCATTGGGCAAGCACTGTCCCATCCGCTCTTGGGTAAACCATGAAATCCTGCACCTTCACGTCAGAAGGCGTTATTACAAAAGGCGTGTCAATGACAATGGGAACCCACGCTTTTTGTACAAGCTGCTCTGTTAGTTTCCGCTTTGCCCTGCAAACGTCTTTTCCGGGATTGCTGCTGCTTTCGCTGCAGGAACTGGAATCTGAAAAGGAGAAGCCTGAAAGCTCCTCACGCTGTTCTGCATTCGGATACTGGAACTCCATGATTTCCCTATACATTAAATCTACGGCGCCGGGAACCTCACAGCTATTCATTCCGTCAGAAGCATCGTAAACGCAACCAAGCTCCCTTATACTGTTCTTAACACTTTCCTGCTCGTAAACCTCTCCTGCCCTGATGTAATCTTTTATGAACTCTTTTTTTTCCTTGATAACATTGCAGTCATTGCCGCATCCCAGCTGAGAAAGGCTTTCAAACAATTCTATGAATCTCCTGTTATACAAGCCAATAGTCATAGCCAGCGGTTCTGACCTCTTTGCCTCATCAGCCGAGCTTACTGCGGTAACTGTTATCTCATGCCACCCAACCCTGTTTCCGGGCTCTGGAAGGAAATCGTAGCAATACTGCTTGCCGCAGTTTTTTTGCCCGTTTGGCTGAGCAGGGGGAAGAATCTCCTGCGAAGAATCTGTATCTGTCCTCCTGACAACATGCGTAATCTCAAAGCGGCCCACATTATTCTTTCCAACTGGCACGTTCCAACCCAAATAAATTCTTCCCTCATTGTCACGCCAAATTATTTTATTATCCAGGTTAGGCATGTCAAAGCTGTCCAAATAAGCGGTAATATTGCCGTCATAAGCCTCCCACCTTTGAAACGCAACTGTCTTGTCACTAACAGGTATCCAGCCCTGCTGCTGAAGGTAAGTCTCAAACCTGTTCGTGCACTGAGTAAGCGCGTCCAGAACTCCAATACTGCCTTTGCCGTCACCCCTTTTTATAGTTTCAACCGTTTCCCCATTTTTTGCAAGCTTTGTCACTAAGCGCCTGAATTCTGTCAAGGCCTTTATGTTATCGCCCCTCTCGCAGGCAAAGCGGTAAAAGGTTAAAGGTCCCACTTTGGAGTGGGCATCGTCTATTTCCGGAGGGAAACAGCCTGTAAACTCCACATTGAACAGGGGAGAGCTTTGGGTAGAGCCAAGAGAAGGGTAATTGCAGACCCCAACAGGCCCAAGCTTGCCGACGTCCTGCCGGTATAAAATAGTTACGCCTTCGTTGCAGCTGCCTGCATCACTTAAGATTTCCCTTTTTAGCTGGTCCAGCTTGCACTGCTTAACATTGTAGTCCTGATTGCCGTCAACAGGCCACTGGTATTCCTCAACATAGTCCTTGTCATAAAGGCGCAGCTCAACATCGTCGCTAAGAACATTGCCATTAGTCAGGAAGACCTCGATAGTGAACCTGTGTATCCCCCCTCCGCCTTTGCTGTCAACAATGTCAGGGTCAGCTATCAGCACCGCTTCAGGACCTATACCCCCTTCGGAGTCTCTAAGAGCCTCTTCAGCGCTAAACACTGTTCCAAGCGAAAGCCCTTCCAGTTCCTTCTCTTTCATATCCGCATCAGGCTGGTGGGGGTATCTTTTGTAGTGCCTTCTGACAACAACCTTGCTTATCTGCTTATAAGAATACTTTCCGGCGGAAATTGCATAACCCACCCCGAAAGATTTTTCGTCTATCTTTGTAACTGAAAAGCTGGCAATGGAGGGCTCCCCAAACCCGAACATTCCCTTTAAGGCAGAAAGCGAGTCAGCAGCCAGGCCAGGAGCTACGGCACTAGTGATTGAAGCAATAATAAAGACCACAGCCAACATTATCGCAATACTTTGGAAACTAACCCATACCATTTACCCACCTATCCTGCTGAGAACGCTGAAGTCAAATTGCCTGGCTGCCAGCGCCATAATTATAAGGAAGACAATAACCGCTATCAGCATAAGAGTCCAGCCTCCAAGCTCAGGCCACACCATTCCCTCTGCCTTCTTCGCTTTAAACATTCCAGCCATTTTCAGTCAATCTAATATTAATTACTTTTCGTCCCAACCAGTTCCTGGCAGCCAAGTTCATCCCTGAGTATTTGCGGGGTCTCTTCAGGATTCCACACCCTTAAAACAGTGAACCCGGCCCAGTCAGGAGGGCTTCCCGGATTAAAAAGGCTTCCGACAAACTCTGTAGCCGCAAACACAGCAGCACTGGTTGCTACAGCCGCTCCTGCAACAACAAGGACAGGCACGGACACAGGGGCTGTTAATGCAATGCCGACAACAGTTGCCCCAGCCAATACAGCTGAGCCAGCTGCTATCGGAGTAATTGCTTTCCCAGCTGAACTTTTAAGGGTTATCTGCCCTATTATCTTTTCAATGTTATTCAGCCCTTTCGCATAAACAAAAATAACTGAGTACGTCTCGTTATTCTCAATCTCAGCCGTTTTCAGGCTTTCCAACTCAACGTCCTTCACCACCTCAAGGTTATTATTGAAGAACCCCTGAAAGTCCTGAACCAGACCCGGGTCTTCGGTCATCTCAGATTTAAAACCCCTAAGATAATCATAGTAATACATGTTTTCACCAGGGGCTCGAGTCTCCATCAAATACTGCCCGAAGCCAGTGATGGGCTGTTTTGTGTTAACATCTATGATATAACACACATTGCAAAAAACACCATCCCCTTTAAACAGGTTAAGCTGCCCCCTTCCAAAACGCTTCCAGCATCTATACATGGCATCTGCAACCTCTTCTTTCGCTTCCTCCCCTGACTCTTTTTCAAGAACTTTCTTAATAGTCGGGCAGTCAACTTCAGAGCCCAAGTCAATCCCTGCAATGTGATAGCGGGAGTTCTGCTCAACACTGGCCAGGCACTGCTCATTTGCAAGCAAGTCCTCTGTCACAAAGCTGAATTTCCCTATAAAAGCCAGCATTACCACTGCCGCTGCAAGTGCAAGCGCAAAGCCAGCCACTGTTTTCTGTGCAAGGCCTCTCTTGTTTAGTACAACCTGTCGCATTGTCCTCTTGGCTTAAACACCTCTTCAGTAGGAATGAAACGAACAGTCATAGGGAACCTTACATCCGTCCCGCCAAGCCCGAGGATAGCCAAGCCCGAGGATAGTGTTCTTATCATAGCCGGCAGCAACCTTTCCGAAAACAAAGCCGTCAATCCCGTTTTCGCAGCCTATAGATGCGCCGCCATATTTAGCCTGAACAAGATTCCCGTCATCGTCTTCAGCAACCATGAAGCAGTTAACTATCCCGCTGTTTATCTTTGGGAGATTATTTCTAAACAACGGAAGAAACGCACTATTCTCAAGCTCTTTCAGCATGAATATGGTAGACCACTGCTGGCCGGGCTCCAGCGTAATGCTTTTGTCCTCTGTTATCCCAGGACTACTTCCTCCTGTCAGGAACTCCACGTAACTTTCTCCAGTCAGCCGCATTTTATTATTTGCATAGGCGTAAAAGTCCCTGAGCTCTGTAGCCTGAAAGTCCTC
>JAGVYT010000008.1 GCA_018303115.1 Candidatus Woesearchaeota archaeon
CGAGACAAGAATCAAGGTAAGCAGCGGCGGAATAGAATTGATAGCCATGGACCCTGCAAACGTTGCAATGGTTGTTTTCAAGCTCTTCCCAAGCGCATTCACGGAATACAGTGTTGAAAAGCCTGTGGACATTGCAGTAAACCTCGCGAACCTAAGGCAAATCCTGCGCAGGGCAAACCCGACAGACATGCTGACAATGGAGCTTAAGGAAAACAGGCTTAAAGTTCAGCTCAAGTCATCCTCAACAAGAACATTTTACCTTCCGATAATAGACATTGAGGAGAAAGAGCAAAAAGTGCCTGAGCTCAAGTTCCCTGTGAGCATACAGACTTCCTCGCTTGTCCTGAACGAGGCAATAGGGGATGCCGACATTGTTGCGGAGTCTGTAAGCTTCTTGGCTTCGCCTGGAGTGTTCGCTTTAAATGCAGAGGGGGACATGAACACGGCAGCCATTGAAATAAAAGCGGATGACACCACAAAGATACAGGCATCCGAGAGCGTCAAGTCAAAGTATTCCGTAGAATACCTAAAGAAGATGATTGAAGGAAGCAAGCTGGCAGACTCGGTAAAGATAGAGTTCAATAAGGACTACCCTTTGAAGATAACTTACGCAAAAGTCGACAAGGTAATGCTCTCCTTCATTCTTGCGCCGAGAGTTGACAACGACTAACAGCTTATCCTGAAAGCCCTAAAGCCAGTATAAACTTTGAGCTTGCTGCCTTCTTTTTACTGATTTGTTATTATGAGGATTGTTAAAATTAGGCGATGGCATCAAACTTTGCTATTTTCTTTCAAGAAAAATAGTGGGATAGTGTCAAGCATGAATACTACGCCAAATAGAAAGAACACAAGGCGAAATGGAATAACACCGACAAAGAAACCGCCTACAATGGTAAATACAGAGGAAAACACACCGATAATCATCACATACCTGCCTATATCAGCACCACGAGAGACTTTCTGAGTAATATCGGCAAGAAACACGTGTTCTACAACACCATAAACTGCTATAACCAATCCTATAAGGGCTTGCAGCGAATAAAGCTGCCATAACTGCTGTATGAACGCATAGAGAAGGATGATAAAACCGCCTGCAATACTTGAAGCGATGAGTAACGGCTTTCTTCCAATTTTGTCGGACAACTTTCCAGCGTAGTACGAAGCAATGGCGGTAAAGATGCCCTGAACGGCAATTGCTGTGGCCAACACAGAAGCACTACCCCCAAATTCAAGGAAAAAAACAAGGAAAAACGGTATGCTCAGGCCGCCAAAAATAGCAGCCACCGAATTGGCAAAGGTAAGCAGATAATAATTCCTCCTGCGGCGATTAGTAAAGAGCATAGCGTAAATAACTGAACGGCAATTTATAATGGTTATTGAACAGTGAATATCTAAAACAATTTCTGGCCATTCAAAGGATTAAATGCTCATCCTTCAACTTTAGGCCGCCACTGGTAAACGTTATCGTGATGGTCATAATAATAAACGTCAACGGACTTCCTTGAATGGTCAATCTTGAATATAAGGACAAAATGCTTGTCAATGTGTATCCTGTTAAATCCCTGGAGTGGCTTCCGCAAATACTTGTAACTGTGGTGAGGGTTTGAACAAATCCCTGAAAGTTTCTTGTCTATAATTGACAGCTGTTTAGAATTCTTCCCAGCAAGCCTTTCAAATATCCTGTCAGCTTCTGGCTTTAAAAGCAAATCATACATTCAAAAACACCTTGTGCAGGTTAGCTTGTTGCCTTTTTAAGGCCGTACCTCGCAGCAAAGTCTTTCACGTGAATGCTCTTCTGCTTTGCAAGACGCTGGATTTTTTCAATAAATTCAGGTCTAAGCTCAGGTTCACCTTCGTAATCAATATATTCGCTGACAACATAGCGTATAGCTTCTGCCTTATCCTTAAAGTTATACTTAGCTTTCACTATGTTAAGCACCCTGTTCGTATTCTCGTCAATTTCAACCAATGCCTGCACCATTTTAACATCACCTAAGCTAGACTAAGTTGAATTTATTTATAAACTTTTTGATATTCATTAGACGAAATAAGCTTTCAGCCAAGCTGCCTTCTTTTTACTGATTTGTTATTATGGGGCTATTAAAGACAACTTTTAAAAACAGACGATTTATCCTCTTTGTTGTGGAAAACATCGTCATAATAGGAAGCGGAATCGCAGGGCTGACAGCCGCAATTTACAATGCAAGGGCTGGCCTGAAACCGTTGGTTGTTTCCGGGAAGGATGAGGGGGGGCAGCTGATGCTGACAACAGCGGTTGAAAACTTCCCGTGCTTCCCTGAAGGGATAAACGGGCCTGAAATGATTTCAAAAGCGAGGGGGCAGGCAAAGAAGTTCGGGGCAAGGTTTGCTGATGGAAATGTCAGTAAAGTGGAAAAGAAAGGGAATGGTTTTGCAGTGGAGACGGAAGACGGAAAAGTAGAGGGGAAAGCGGTAATAATTGCAACAGGGGCTTCTGCGAAAACGCTTGGCATGGAATCGGAAAAGAAATACTGGGCAAGGGGGGTGCACACGTGTGCGGTGTGTGATGGTTATTTCTATAATGGAAAAGAGGTTGTTGTAGTAGGAGGCGGGGACAGCGCAATGGAAGAGTCGCTTTTCCTTGCAAAGCACGCAACAAAGGTAACTATCATCCACCGCAGGGATAAGTTCAGGGCTTCAAAGATAATGCAGGACAGGGTGAAGGCGAACACAAAAATAAAGATTCTATGGAATTCCACAGTGGAAGATGTGCTGGGGGATGGAAAGAAAGTAACCTCTGTTAAAATCAAAAATGTGAAGAATAACGGCAGCAGCAAAATGAAAACTGATGCAGTGTTTCTTGCCATAGGCCACATCCCAAACACGAAATTTCTGGGAAATTTAGTTGAGCTGGATAAGCAGGGCTTCATCAAGGCGACAAATACGCATACAAATGTTCCAGGGATTTTTGCAGCAGGAGACTGCGTGGACAAGATTTATAGGCAGGCAGTTATGGCTGCCGGAGACGGGTGCAGGGCTGCGATAGAGGCAGAGAAGTATCTGGAAACGAGCTGATTATTTTCTTAACATGTGTTCCCGTTCCCAGTCGTCAAGCCGCCTCTCCAATTCCGTATCTTTCCCGATTTTAGCAGAAGCGTCTATTTTATCGCCGTAGCCGCGCTTCCTCCAGTATAGGCCGGCAGCAACCCCAATAAATAAGCCGCTGATGTGGGCCAAGTTTGCGACACCGCTCGGATAGAAAACTCCGAAAACATCCTGGAGCAGCCATACCGCCCCTGCCACTACCATTGGCATAGGCATCCATTGAAGCCATATAACCATCATTGGGCGCAAGGCAACTAAAGCGCCAAGAATCCCATAGATAGCACCTGACGCACCTAAAGAGCGCGGGTAGGGGGAAAAGATGTTTACGATTATTCCTGTTGCCAAGAAAAGCCATAAAAGCCTTTTTGGCCCTATTCTGCCTTCAAGAATCAAACCAAACAGGACAAGGGCAAACAAATTATTAAGCAAGTGGGCAGGGCTGCCGTGAGAGAAAACAGAAGTTAACAGGCGCCATGGCTCGGCAAATTTCAGCGAGCTTATCAAAAGGAACGGTTCTGTGGAGAATAATTGCTGCAACGCATAAACTACAACGATGATTCCTGAAAGCCATAAAGCAGTGAAGCGCATACTTAAAAGAGGGGAATATTACTATAAATAATTAGTCTGCATTAACCAAACGAAAGAATTTTATACGGTTTTTAATTTGCTTTTAGCATGAAATTTTTAAGAATTTTAGTATTCTTCATGTTATTAGTTACAGCAGCAGAAGCTGTAATGGCAGGGCAGGGCCACACCAGCCTGCTTGCCACAACAGAGCCGTTTAAAGGGGGAGTTTCTGCCGACCTGTTTTTAGAAACAAAGCCCGGCTCTGGGAAGATTTTCATCGAATCTTACCCACTTACAAAGATTGACACCCAGATTTCAACCAGGTTTGCAAAAGAGGTTGCATGCAGTTATGCCGGCGAAGACTGCAACGGCATTGACTTTTTTTATGCTATAAAAGCCGATGCGGTAATCATAGGCGGGCCTTCGGCAGGGGCTTCAATTGCTGCCCTTACAGTAGCAGTGCTTGAAGGGGCAGAGCTGAACAAGTCAGTCGCGATAACAGGCACAATCAACTCAGGCAATGTCATCGGGCACGTGGGGGGTATTTCTGAAAAGATTGAGGCCGCAAGAAATGCAGGCATCAAAAAAGTGCTGATACCTGCAGGGGAACGCTCCTACGAAATAGACAACAGGACAACTGACTTGATTCGCTACGGAGAAGAGTTGGGTGTAGAAGTTATAGAGGTCTTCAGCCTTGACGAGGCCATGAAAGAATTTACTGGGAAAACATTCAAGCCAGACAACAGCGATATAGAAGTTAACCAAAAATACAGGGATGTCATGTCAGGGCTTGCATCCAGGCTTTGCGCGAGAACAGAAGAGCTTTCAGGAAAGGAAAACAGTGAGGTTAATGAGTCGTTTGACGAGTTGAAGAGCATAGCAAAAAATTTAAGCCGGCAGGGAGCCGTTGCGAGAGAGGAAGAAAGCTATTATGCAGCAGCGAGCTTTTGCTTCGGAGCAAATGTGAGATATAAATTCCTGGAGTTATTTTCAAAAGAGCTTAGCAATGAGATGACGCTGTCAGGCCTAGAGAACGTAAACAGACAGGTAGGTGAATTCGAAAACAGCCTGGAAAAAGCCTCAACTGTTTCAGATGCCCAAATACTGGCGGTAGTTCTTGACAGGCTTGGCGAAGCAAGACTCCACACAAACCTAAGCGCTGCCTACCTGAATGAGAAAAGATTGGAGAATGGCATTTACGAGCTGGCGTTTGCAATTGAAAGGCTTGAAAGCGCAAGAGCCTGGAGCGACTTCTTAGGGGTTATGAAAGACGCTGCCATACAAGAGGAAGCGCTAAAAAACGCCTGCACAAGCAAGCTTGCAGAAGCACAGGAAAGGATTGAGTATGCAACCATATTAGTAAGAAGCTCAAGCGACAGCGCAAGAAAAGTTTTGGGGGAAGCCCAGAGGTTTTCCGAAGAAGAGGACTATGTGCAATGCCTCCACAAGGCAACACTTTCAAAATCGCAGGCAAACACCATTCTAAGCGTGTTCGGAACAAGGGACGAGGAAATACAGGATATAGTGGACAGAAAAATTGACGCAGCACGCACAAGCATATCACGGCAAAAGGGGATATTCCCGATAGTCGGATACAGTTACTACGAATATGCAAACTCGCTAAAAGAAACTGACAAGTACTCTGCGCTACTTTTTTCAGATTATGCACTGGAATTCAGCGACATTGGCATCTATTTCAGGCCCGATAATGAAACCGCCGCAGAGGGCTACGAAATTGAGACTGCACCGCCATCGCCGCCATATTTTATAGCCGGCTTTTTGGCAGGCATCGCATTATCAGCCGTCCTACTAAGATTAGCTAAGAAAAAAAAGAAAATTCTGATAAACAGGGCTAAAAAGCCGCTTAAGCGGCGTAATTGAAAAGCCCGTGCTCGCTTTCGGCCGTCATGCGGCTGAATTTCTCCCATCATACCAAGTTAAGGCGGGGAAAAATTCAGCGCAGCAGCACCAAGACATATCAACAGGGAATAGAACTGTCAAAGTGTTTTAAGAAGAGAGTGTAAAACCCTGGGAAAGCCCCTTGCGGGGCTTTCCTGGGCAAAAAGAGGTGATTAGAAAATACCCAGCCTTATATTGACTACGGGTGATGTAACTACTATAAAAGCATTTCGTTTATTTAGTATATAAAAGTAGTAACTTAATATATATTCAATATTGAAGATAACTAAAGGGATTATTTAAAAACAATAAAGGAACCATGCAAAGTATGAAGTGCAATATATGCTGCGGAAAGGCGATTGAAAACACTGATTTTTGCAGAAATTGCCTGGTCAGGGCAGTTGAAAGGCGTGCAAGAAAAAGGCTGTCAAAAATCGGCATTACCGGGGATTGCAGGGTTCTTGTGGTGAATGACGACAGCTGCGAAGGGCAGGTTAACGCCTTCCTGATAAAAAAGCTGGTTACTGCGACCAAGAACATCAAACATGCGAAAAACTTGGGAAAAAACAGCCGCTATGACTTTGTTTCCTTTGCTGACACAGCAGACATGGCGGCAGAGCGGTTTCTTGGGTTAATGCTAGATTCCAGCCTGAAAAGATGCCAGAAACACGCCATTAAACTTTTAAGGGGTTCCTTAAGCAAAGAAGTTGCAGCTTACGCCAAAATAAAAAGAATTAAATACGCCAAGAAGAACAAACTCTCGGATATTGCGTTGCTTTTGGAAAGGCTTGAGCGCTATAAAGGAACGAAATTCGCATTGGCAAAATTATCTGAAAGGGTAAAATGAAACTAAACGCCAGGGCAATTCAGATTTTAATTGGCGAGGCCGCAGTCACCTTTTTCGCAGTTATTGTAACGCTGGCTTTCCTTGAGAGCGGCTTTTCAGACATTATAAGGAACATTGTGGTTGTTGATTTGCTGTTTCTGGTCATTTATGCCCTGTGGATAAAAATGTTCGGCAGTTATGAGAAGATTTACAAGTTCGGCCTGAAAGAGGACTGAAGCTTTCTAGTATGCTGATCGCCCCTGAACTTTGTTCAGGTTTGTCAGAAATCGAAGATTTCTGATCATCGTCAGAACGCCAGAGCGTTCTGAGACTTTCCCCCCTTGGAAAAGTTAAGGGAGGGAAAAAGAAGTTCACTTCAGTGAACCGCGATCAGCCAAGACAAGTGCCATTCACAGAAAGGGGCAATCCGAAAATCCTTCGGTTTTTTCTGGGCAAAGCATATTAAGCGGTTCTATACGTAAATTTCATGAAAATCTGGTTATTATTAGCAATAGCGGCAGTTGCCGGCTGCGCAATAACTGGAAGCACAACAAAAGAAACCCCGAGGGAGGAGCATTTCAACTACACCGTACTGTTCTGCGGCAACTATCCTCACTCCGTTCGGGAGTTGCCTTCGCCTCTGCCTGGCAACTGCCTTGAAGAACTTAGCAGCTATATCGGCAATTCAGAAAGGATTTCCTGCGCATTATACAGCCTTGACAACGGCATTGCCAGGGCGCTTGAAGAAAAGGAAGCGCTAGTGATTACTGATTCCAACTCAAAAACAAATTCCGACATGGCAGTAAAGAGAAAATCCACGGGCTTGATGCACAACAAGTTCTGCGTTTTTGACGGCAGGGTTGTGTGGACTGGCTCTTTCAACCCGACCAGCCGCAACAGCTACGACGACGTTATTATAATAAACTCAACCCTGCTGGCCAATAATTATCTGGATGAATTTGCGGAGCTAAAAGGCAACAGCAGCAGCAAAACTACCACTACGAAAATTATCCTTAACAATACTTTGACAGAGAATTACTTCTGCCCTGAAGACGGCTGCATAAATATTTTACAAAGAAAGCTAGCTGAAGCAGAAAGCAGCATTTACTTTGCCGCGTATTCATTCACACACCCAAAGATAGCCAACGAGCTGATAATAAAAAGCAGCGAAGGGGTGGAAATAAAAGGGATTATTGAGAAAGGCGGCGAGTATTCGCAACTGCCACTGCTAAAATCAAACAACCTGGCAGTTGAAGACGCTAACAAAAGGGTTTTGCACCACAAATTCTTCATAATAGACGGCATAACCGTTATCACCGGGAGTTTTAACCCCACAAGAAACGGCGATGAGAGGAATGACGAGAACATGCTGATAATACGCGATGAGGAAGTTGCTAGAGTATACCTTGATTATTTCAAAAACTTGCCTGAGTAAAACTTTATTAAAAAGAAAAAGCTTAAATATGAGGTATAACATACCATGCATAGACAGATTATTTTTGAGCACAAGCAGAGCGAGCCAAACGGCGATATCGTTGAAATCCGTATCCGGGAAATAGAAACTACTGCAGAATATCCAGAAGGCGTACGCTACAGTTTTGTTTACATTCGTGACGGAAAGCGACTGGTTGGCTACGACAATTATCATGGCAAAGGTCATCACCGGCACGTGAAGGAACGCGAGGAGTCTTACGAGTTCATTGACGCATGGAAAGTCTTTGAGGACTTTGACGAGGATATTGAAAAAGTGAAGAAAGGGGTGATAGCATGAAAATACGCGATGTGCAGATTGTAATACAATCAAGGAAGCAGGCATTTAGGAATGCTGCTGAAGTGTTTGAGAAGTTGAGAAAAGGAGAGCATACAACACCTTCACGCACACTTGGCTTCCCTGACATAGCCACATTCAGGAAGTTCCTAACGCAAAAACGAATTGAAATGCTGCATGTTGTCAGGCAGAAGCAGCCGGCATCCCTGTACGAGCTTGCAAAGCTCCTCAACAGAGACTTGAAAAGCGTCAACACCGACGTTGCCTTGCTGAAGCAGCTCAGCCTAATCCAACTGGAGAAGCGAAAACGCGGCAGGACACGGGTTGCGCCCCGCGTGCTGTTCGACAGGATGCAGATCAGCATAGCGATAGCGTGAGGCAACCCCTTAAGGCGGTTCCTGCTCTTAACATTACACTTGTAGGCGAGGAAATTCTTCAAGTTTTAACTTCGTGTGCTTTTGACGCAGGAATCTATTCACTCAGTACCCAATTAAAAGGGATACCAAGAGTTGTAATAACCTGTTATGATGGTTTGCCGCATACAGACATTATCAATATAGCGAAGGTGGTAACGATAGTTGGCCAACAAGAACAGCAAAGATTAAGAAGAGCTGGGTCTGGAGAGTGGCCACGAGTGCTGGTAGGGTAAAAGATTAAATCTGTTCCTGCTTGTGTTTTTCGATTTCTTGCTATAAAGCGTGGTTGTCAAGCAATACTTTGCCTCAAGCTAGCGCTATTTATGCTTGCCCTTTTTTCATCGTCACTAAATGTCAATAGGGGTGGAAACGGATTTGGTGATGAGCGGCTATAAAGCGCACACTCAGGGATTTTACTTAAAAACGTGCCAAAACTTTATAAAAAAGAGGCTAAAGCTTTATTGCATGGTGGACATTGCCATTGCCGGGAGCGTTGCGCTTGATACTGTGAAGACCCCTTTTGGCGAGGCAAAAGAGGTTTTGGGAGGGGCTGCAACCTATTCGAGCTTTGCAGCCAGCTTCTTCGCAAAGCCGGGAATAATAGCGGTTGTAGGAGAGGACTTCCCGCAGGAGCACCTTGAGCTGCTGAAGAATCGCGGCATTGACTTAAGCGGGATAAAAAAGGAAGGAAAGACGTTCAGGTGGAAGGGAAGCTACGGGTATGACATGAACGAGGCCCGCACTTTAAAGACCGAGCTTGGCTCTTTTGAAAGTTTCAAACCGGAAGTGCCTGAAGAATACAAAAAAGCAAAACACGTCTTTCTGGCCAACATAAATCCTGAACTGCAACTCCAAGTGCTAGAACAGATGAGCAATCCTGATATTGTGATGCTCGACACCATGAACCTGTGGATAGAAACAAAGAAGCAGCAGCTGCTTGAAGTCATAAAAAAGGTTGACGTTTTGCTGCTGAATGACAGCGAGGCGCGAGAGCTGTTCAAGACCCCGAACCTGATGAAAGCGGCAAACTCGGCGCTGAAACTAGGAGCGAAGCATGTAATAATAAAAAAGGGCGAACACGGTGCGCTTTTGTTCACGGACACCAGCCACTTCAACGCCCCCGGATACCCCCTTGAGGTCGTAAAAGACCCGACAGGGTGCGGGGACAGCTTTGCAGGAGCATTAATCGGTTATTTGGCAAAAACAGGAAACAATTCCGAAAGCAATCTGAGAAAGGCGATAATCTACGGCAGTATTGTGGCGAGCTTTAACGCAGAGGACTTCAGCCTGAACAGGCTCAAAACGCTTTCCAGCAACGAAATAGAAAGCAGGTATAAAGCATTTGAGGATATCAGAAGGTTCTAGACTGCAATTTTAAGGAGAAAACCGCCAAGCAAAAAGAATGCAATGAAATTGAATATTATATTTATGACAAAGAAGTAAAGGCCCTTCATTTTTGTCTCTATATCGCCAGGAAGCAAGTATATGGGCTGGCAGATTGCGTTGAAGAGAAGCACCATTAGCACGCCAAGAAGAACAATATTCGTGGATGCCATGTAGAAAGCTGCAACCCCGATAACGCCGCGCGCAAACATGTACAAAAAAGTAAAGACGTCTACTGCCGAGCTTATGATTTCTGAAGCAAGAGTCACAATAATTCCAAAAACCGCCCCTGCAAAAGGACCGTAAGATATGGAAGTGACAACAGTGCCCAGAGTGACCAGTTCAACAGCAGAGGGTATTCTAATTGAACGCTTGTAAATGGTGGAGTAAGAGCCCGCAACAGCCAAAACGCCTACAACAAAAACGCCCTTAAGGCTGTTCCCTAGAAAAAAATACAGCCATAAAGCAATTGACGCCGGTATTATATAGCGCCACCTCATCAGGTAATTTTCATCTTTCAGCCAGGAATTAAAAGAGGCCAGATAAACCAAGAACTTGCCGGCATATTTCCGATTCATCCTGCAACCATTGCTTATAGCGCTTTTACGCATAATAAAGCTATTTTCTTTAAATTTTTTGTTATAGGGATTTAAGTGAAAAGTTTTCAGAGCGTATCCAGAAAATCCGCAGGCAGAGGATGGTGAATGGCGAAAAGCCACGTAACGATAAGCATCTGACACCGTCAGCTGGGAAGCTTCATCATCCTGCCAAGCGCAATCTTCAGCCAGTAAGTGTAGTTTTGCGGGTTTTCTTTCACGTCTTTCCTCAGCTCGTCCATGCCAACCCATTTCCAGGACTCTGCTTCTTCAGGGTTTGGAACCGGGTCACCATCATAGCTGCCGATTAAAACATGGTCAAACTCATGCTCGTAAAGGCCGTTGTCAAACTTTGTCTTGTAGATGAACGTGAAGGACTCTTTCAGTGGGCAGTCAAAACCCATTTCCTCCATTAATCGGCGGTGCGCAGCAGCATTTACAGGTTCACCAGGCCTTGGATGGCTGCAAACTGTGTTGGACCACAGGCCGGGACAGTGGTATTTGGTTAACGCCCTTTGCTGCAGCAGCAACCTGCCCTCATGATTAAAAACAAATATTGAGAAAGCCCTGTGCAGCTTTCCTTCCTTGTGCGCCTTTATCTTCTCCTCGGTTCCAACCTGTCTGTCCTTTTCGTCCACTAAGATGACTTCTTCCATCCTGTAACAGGCGACAGGCTGCCTTTATAAGATTTCCCCCGCCCCTGCACAAAAAACACCCGTTCTATAGCAATAAAATACATTATTTATAAGATTAATTATCTTATTGAGAGTAAACTTTATAAATAAAATTCATAATTTATATGTTTTTATACATTGTTTATGGTAAAATGAAAGCACTGAGCCCCGATGACAGAGTTTTACAGGCACTCAGAGTTCTCTTTGAAGAGTTAAAGACAAAACACGGGCTTAGCGAGGAGGCAATTCTTTCAAAGATAAAAGATGAGCCTGTCATTCCTGTTTCAATATTCACGAACAGGGGATTGAGGCCGCTTGAGATTCTCTGCAAATACCTCAAGGAGGAGCTTAACCTCGGCTACAGGGAAATATCTGGGCTTCTCAACAGGGATTACAAGACTGTCTGGACAACGTGCAGGAACGCCTCCAGAAAGCAAAAGGCGAGGCTTTCTGTCTCGCCAACGAGATACATGCTGCCTGTCAGCATTTTCCATGACAGGAAACTGAGCGTTCTGGAAGCAGTTGTAGCCCACCTGAAAGACATATCGGGGCTCAGGCTTGTTGCGATTTCATCACTGCTTAACCGCGACCAGAGGAACGTATGGGGCGTTTATCACAAGGCTAAGAAAAAATGGAAGAAATACTAAGGGAAAGGCTGGAAGAGCTCGCCAAGGAGCGGGCCGAATATGACAGAAAGAAGAGTGAAGCACTCGGCAGAATAAGCAGTCTTAACCAGCAGCTAACACAGAATGAGATACTTATTGACGATTATGCTGATGAGGTTTCTAAGTTAAAAGACAGTATCAGCAAGTATGAAAGCACGATTTCTTACCATAACAGCAGCATAACAGACGTTGAGAAACAGTTAGAGGAACAGGAAAAAGCGGCAAGACGTTCAAAGACAAGGAAAGAGGCATCTGTAATAGCTATTTCAGCTCTTATAGTGCTGCTGACACTTGGAATATTCCTCTCACAGGGAATAATCACAGGGTTGCTAATTACGGAAGAAGTAACCACTTACGCTCAAGACATAAACATCACAGCAACAGAAACAATCACTTATTTATGGCAGCCTGAAAACGCTGGAGAGCTGAGAAGCGTAGCGGTAAGCGGCAGGCTGACAGGAACAGGAACTGCAAGGGTCTACCTTGAGAAAGGCAATGCAAGATACCTTATACTGGACAATGCCGCGCTGGGAAGCAAAGCGATAACCTCAATAACAGGATTTGCCATATTAGAGAATATTACTACAGAAAACACAACCACTGCTGCGAATGTCACAGAAACAATAGTTACGAATACCACAGTTGTAGAAAACATAACTACAATAGAAAACATGCCGGAAAATATCACTATACCGGCAGAAGAAACAGCAGCAGCAGAAAAGACTATAAGCATCTCGCTTGAATACAATGAAGGAACCCCATTTGACTCTGACAATGACGGAATTGAATTTAACACGTCAGCAATAGACTTCACGGTTGAAGAAACCAGCTTCAGCTGGGGCGCAAACTCTAACCTGTGCACGCAGTGGATAATACAGCCAGAGGACAGGGGGACAGCAACTTCAATCTGCTATGGAAGCGGCGAGTGCTGCGCCCTGCTTGGAATTGCTCCGGAAAGCAGCAGCTGGAATGATGCACTAGCAATATCGCTTGGATTATACGGCACAGAAACAAACAACACGGTAAGCAGCCGCGTAATATACGCAAACTACAGCCTTGAAGGCGAGATTTACTCAGACATAAGATACAGCAACTTTAGCAGCCTGCCAGCAACATTTGTTCCAGAAGCAGAGGAAGAAGCAGCAGAAAACATCACAAATGTTACGGTAACAGAATTCAGCAAAATCTGCGAAGAAACATGCACACTGGCAGGGATGAATGACAGCAGCTACAACCTAATAATAGAGGTTGCCAACGCAACGCTGGAAATAAGCAGCATTACCTACACAATAACAACTGCTGAGGAGATAGACAGCAAACCGCCAATAGTAACCATAGTGTCGCCGCAGATAACGGTTTACAACACCACCGCAGTAGAGCTTAACTACAGTGCAGACGAGCCGGTAAGCAGCGCATGGTATGTCTTAAACAGCGGCAGCGGCGTTGCAATATATGCAAACACCACCATTACCGCGATTAACGGAACAAACACATTAACGCTATATGCAACTGACTTGGCAGGCAACACAGGAAGCGATGAAGTGATATTCTCAGTAAGGTTGCCGGAAATAGCAGAGGCGGCAAATGCTACAAACATCACTGCACCCACAAATGTCACTTTAAACATTACACCGCAGCTAAAGGCGGTGAAGAAGCACTACAAGCCAGACGAGGACGCCGAGTTTGAGTTTGAGTTTATTGAAAAAGCGGAATTGGTGAGGGCTGAAAGGTGGAAGGATGACTACGAAGAATACGAAGAGGATTATGAAGAATACCTTGAAAAGGTCTCTGCTGCCAAGAAAGCCGCGATTGAGAAAGCTGTAACGGGGAAAGATGGAATTGAACGCAAACAGTCTAAGCAATGGGCAACAGAAAACGAAACCATACTTGCAGAAATATTTGACAGCGCAGGAAGCAAAGCAGAAATTGACGTTGAAATAGGTGAGCTGAGGGAAGGCAAATTCTCAATAAAGATGCCCAAGCAAAGGGCGTTCAGGGCAGGAAAGTATACGCTGCAGCTCAAGCTTATAAAAGACAACATCACTTACACAGAAGAGCAGGACTTCACATGGGGAGTGCTGGCAATAAACACCAACAAATCCATCTACCTGCCAAACGAGGAGGCGTTTATAGCTATGGCGGTGCTGGACGACCAAGGGCACATGGTATGCGATGCAGACGTAACACTAACAATAACAGAGCCAAGCAGTTCAGCAACAACGCTAACAACAGAAAACAGGGAAATAAGCATTTCTGATGAGTGCGAAGTATACGGAGTTACCAACCTGCCGGACTACTACACCAATTACACGGTTAGCAGAGCCGGGGCTTACCTGATGAATTTAACTGCCATAACAAGGAATGGCGTCAGAAGCATACAAGACAGCTTCACTGTGCAGGACTCTGTCGCCTTTGACGTTGCAAGAACAGGTCCAACTAGAATATACCCGCCTGTGCCCTATGCAATGAATTTCACGATAACTGCAAATGAAGATTACAAGGGCAGCGTAACTGAATACGTGCCTGCCTCATTCGAGATAATTCCCCAGCCGGGATTCACAATAACAGCCGCAAACGATACAAAGACGTTAACCTGGAGTGTTGATTTAGCCAGCGGAGAAACCTATAACCTTGCCTACGAGTTCAATGCCCCTGACATAAGCCCATACCTCTACACCCTTGGAAAGCTTGAAATCGGCAGCTTTGCAGAGGCAAGGCAGTGGCAGGCTGCAAGCGATGCGGCAACAGTTGTCCTAATCAACGCAGACGCTGAGCCGACTGCCACAGGAACGGCTGAAACTGCAACGTACACGGGAGGAAAGAACATAGTAAGATTAGACTCAGGCACGCTGGTTGCCTTCTGGGAAGATGACGCTGATGACCCATCCTGCTCTGACTCAACAGACAACGGAACAACCTGGAGCGCTTACAGCTCAGAGACAGCAACCCACATGGACACCGCAATTGCCACTAACGGCTCTGCAATAGTCTATATTACACAGGAATCAGCGAATGACATAGACTATGTTTACAGGACTACCGGAGTCTGCGACGTTGCTTCAGGAACCTTTGCTGACATCACATCCAGCGCCACGTTTTCAAATGACCACTGGAGGCCGGATGTTGCTTATGACGGAGTCAACAACAGGTTTGTAACCTGCCAGATTGACGATGATGACGGAGACGTGGATTTTACATATACGAGTGTAGGAGCAACCCTGTCATGGACAGGCGTTGGAGCAGTCAGCGGAGCCACAACAACCGACAGCTGCTCAATTGACGTAGATGAGCAAGGCATCGTCTACATAGCAGCAGACGACTCTGCGAGCTCCAACATCAGGGTTTACAACTCAACTGATTTATTCACAACAACAACCACAACAGTGGCATACGGCTCTGCCGTAACTGACTTACACATAAGCATAAGAGGAGCCGAAATACTAATCACGGCAGTCGATACGGCAACAGCTCGCTTAGTAATAGTTTACAGTTCAGACGGAGTGACATATGCTAATGCAACCTACTCTGCTGGTGGAACAGTCAATGACGCAGAAGGATGCATTGACCAAAACAACAATTACCACAGCGTATTTACAAACGAAATCGGTTTGAATTATGTAAGATACTCCCAAGGAAGCTTTGACAACAACCAGCTCCTAACGGGGGCCGTAGCAGAAAGATACCCGTCTGTTCTATGCACCAACTTCCCGGCAAGCAACAGACTACCGGATGACAGGCTGGATGTAGTATTTACCGATACTTTAACAAACATCTATTACGCAAACGTGTCAGTGGATACATCAACGCCAGACACCACGCCGCCAAACAACAGCATAGTCCTGCCAGCAGCTGACACAAACATCTCAGGAAGCTTCACAGTAAACGCCTCAGTCAACGACTCAGAAAGCGATGTAACTGCAGTTAACCTAAGCCTGCTGCAGCCAGAAAGCGTGGAAGCAAACTCGCCAATAGCGCTAAACCTAAGCGTAGGCAGTTTGCAGTCAGGCTACTTCACCGCAACCATAGACACAGTAACGCTAAACATAGCAGACGGAATTTATAACTTAAGCGTCAATGCAACAGACTCGGCAACAACGCCAAACACAAACATATCAGAAAACGTGACAGTAACAATAGACAACACGCCGCCAAACGTGTCAATAGATGTTCCAGTCAGCGGAACAGCATTCGCAGACGAAAGCTTCCTAATCAACGCATCAGTAAACGACACAACCTCACAAACACTCAACGCAACATTCAGACTTGAAACAGCAACAGGCACGACTACTGACTGGCTGGACACAACACTGGGAGCAGGCGACATACAAGTAGGATGGTGGAACGCAACAGTGGACAGCACAACGCTAACCAACGGCGACTACAACATAACAATAAACGCAACAGACTACGCAGGAAACCAAAACGTAACAAACATAACAACAATAACCATAAACAACGCAATACCAGACAACACGCCGCCAAACAACAGCATAGTAATTCCAACAGCTGACACAAACATCTCAGGAACATTCATAGTGAACGCTTCAGTAAACGACTCAGAAAGCGATGTAACTGCAGTAAACCTAAGCCTGCTGCAGCCAGAAAGCACAGAAACAAACTCGCCAATAGCGCTAAACCTCAGCATAGGCGGCCTGCAGTCAGGCTACTTCACCGCAACCATAGACACAGTAACGCTAAGCATAGCAGACGGAATTTATAACTTAAGCGTCAATGCAACAGACTCGGCAGCAACGCCAAACACAAACATATCAGAAAACGTTTCAGTAACAATAGACAACACGCCAGCAAACGTGTCAATAGACGCACCAGCCAGCGGCACAATACAAAATGGAAGCATACTCATAAACGCTTCCGTGAATGACACAACAAGCAAAGTCTTTAATGCAACATTCAGACTGACAACAGCAACAGGAAGCACAGTAACAGACTGGTTAGATGCAGCATTAGGAGCAGAGGATATACAAGTAGGATTCTGGGACGTGACATTCGACACCACGACAGTAGCAGACGATGTTTACAACGTAACTATTAATGCGACAGACTTCGCAGGAAACCAGAACATAACCAACATCTCAACAATAGAGATAGACAACATACCAAACGCAAGCATAGTCCTGCCAGAAGCAGACACCAACGTATCAGGAAGCTTCTTGATTAACGTCTCAGCAAACAGCTCCAACCTGAACATAGACTTCGTAAACCTCACCATACTCAACAGCACAGGCAACGCTACTGACTTAATACCAATGAGCCTAGGAGCAGAAACAACAACGTCTGGTTACTGGAACGCAACGTTCAGCAGTACAACACTTGTTGATGGATTCTACAATTTAAGTATAAACGTAACAACGCAAGGAACAAGCACAGAGATAACAGCAAACGTGTCAATAACAATAGACAACACCGACGCAAACCTCACATTGGTAAGCCCAATCAACCTGACGAACTTCACAGACGCAAACATCCTTATAAACGCTTCAGTAAACGACACACTAAGCAAGGTGTTCAATGTGTCATTCCAGCTTTACAACAGCACAGGAAACGCAACCGAGTGGCTGGACGCAACCCTTGACTCAGGAGACTTTGACCAGGGCTACTGGAGCAAGACAGTAAGCAGCACAACACTGGTAAACGGCTACTACAACATAACAGTAAACGCAACAGACTACGCAGGAAACCAGCTTATTGAAAACCTGTCAAGCATCAACGTAAGCAACGCAGAAGCAGGAGCAGCTCCAATAGTTTACAACGTAACTGCCGCCTCGGTAACGCCGGTAGCAGCCAGCCATGCAACAAACGTAGCAATACGCTTTAACGTGACTGACGCTGACGGAGTGGGTGACGCTTCATCAGGCCTTTCCGACACAACTGCAAAGGTTAACATAACTTTCCTGCCCGGAGAAACAGCAGAATACAGCAGGTTTAACGACACTGGAAACTGCGCAGTTGTTGAAAGCAGCTTCAATGACGGGCAGGACAGGAGCTACGAGTGCATAGTCGCAGTAAGGTTCCACGACAACGCATCACTGCTATGGCGCCAGAACCTCACAATCAACAGCCTCTCGGCAATAGAGCTTGTAAGCGCGAACCTCGCCCTAAGCTCGCCGCTAGGCACAAACAATAACGAGCTGACACTGGTGCTGAACAACACAGGAAACTTTGAATTCACGCTGCTGAACTTGACGCCAAGGGTGCTGAACGCCAGCATAACAGATTTCTTCATGCTCGGCGGGGAAACCTCAGGAGTGAGGGGCAGCGCTAACTTCAGCTTCAACACATCAGCATCAACAGGAAGCGGCTTTGGAGTGGGGCTTGAAAACAACACATGGATAAACATATCAGACAACTACGAATTCACAAATAACGAAGGGCTGTCAATAACGCTGCCCTCAGCTCCAGGACAAACAGAAACAGACATTGACAAGGCGAACAGGACGTTCTACATATACATAGACCTGCCAAGCGTGCTGACAAGCGATGTTACATACAACTCATCACTGTCGCCAGACCACAGATGGATAATACTGGCAGAGTAAACGCAAAAAAGGGTAAAGTAAACTATTGCGTGTTTGCTGTGTCAAGTGGCTTAGCTTCTTTTCTTCTCCCCTTCTAAAAGTTAATGGGAGAGAAAAGAAGAGGAAGCAGAAAAACGGCAGTCCTCATATAACTTTACTTTGCCCAAAAAAAGTGCTGTAGAAAAAGTTTGTGAATTACAGAACTTAAGTTCTGTAGTATGACTCTCGCGTAAATTTCTGCGCGCTGTGTGCGTGCAGAACGGCAGCGT
>JAGVYT010000009.1 GCA_018303115.1 Candidatus Woesearchaeota archaeon
GTTCTCCTAACCAAAGCGAGCAGATTGGGCGCAGCCGGCATACGTGGCTGGTGTATACTTAAGAGGTTGACTTTACACCTTAACTTTTCGAAGGGGAGGAGAAAAGAAGCTAAGCATCTTGGCAAAGCAAACACGCAATAGTTTACTTTACCAAAATTGCAAACTTTTAAAAAGCCGTTTTACTGTTTCGTTGGCATGGCTGGAAAGGTTGAGAAGAAAAGACCCAGGCACGTCATGCGCAAAAGCTACTTCGGATTTGGAATACTATCCCTCTTGTTGGGAATGTTTTTTCTCTCAATTACCGTATTGACCGCGGTTACGGCATTTAGGATACTTGTTGTAGGATTCTTTGTTATCCTTGGCATTATAGACCTGGCTATGTATTCCGTATTCAGGGAAAGATAGTCAGCCTAGGCTCTGATGCCCAGATTTTGCCTTCTGCCAGCAGAGATTCTCGTCAGAACCTTTACCGCAATAAACTTTATAAACCGCTCTGAAACTCGGGCTGTTATGGCGAGGATGTATTCCAAAAAGAGGGGCAAAGCAGGCTCAAAAAGGCCCCTCAGAAAGACAAAACACGCATGGGTCAGGTATAAGGCCAAGGAAGCCGAGCTTTTGATAGGGAAAATTGCAAAAGAGGGCAAAACGGCATCAAGAATAGGAGTGGTCCTTCGCGATACATATGGCATTCCGTCTGTAAAGCTGCTAACAGGAAAGAGCATAACCCAGATAATGAAGGAGAAGGAAGTCAGCTCAAATGTTCCTGAGGATTTGATGGCCCTGATAAGGAAGAACATCCTCATTAAAAAGCACATTGAAAGCAACAGACAGGACCAGACAGCAAAAAGGGGGCTTGGACTCACAGAGTCCTACATAAGACGGCTTGTAAAATATTATAAGAGAACAAAAAAGCTGGCGCCTGACTGGAAATACGACCCTGCAAAGGTTAAATTGCTGCTTGAGTAGGTTAGCGGGCTTTTCTGCCGCAGGTTATGCCAGCTTTACAAAAACTTTAAATAAAGCCTTTGGCACTGAAAAAATAAAATTTTCTCGCAAGTGATTATGATGGACAAATATGAGATGTTCCAGCAACTGCTGGATGCGGCAGCAAAAGAATTCAAGCTGGTAAGCAGGAACGAAGCAATAAGGGTTGTTTCCCATCTTGATGCCGACGGGCTGAGCAGCGCAGCAATCCTCATCAAGGCGTTAAACCATGACGGCAGAAGGTATTCGCTTTCAACAGTCCACCAGCTTGACGAAGAAATAATAAAACAGCTCTTAACAGAGCCTTACAACTGCATTTTCTTCACAGACCTTGGCTCAGGCCAGTTCAGGCTGATAAAAAAATATCTCGCAACAAAGAAAGTGTTCATCCTGGACCACCACCAGCTTGAAGAAGAGTGTGAAGCACAAAATATAGTTCATGTAAACCCCCATCTTTTAGGAATAAACGGTTCAACAGAGGTTTCAGGGGCAGGCGTTACATACCTTTTTTCAAAATCGCTGAATAAGGCGAACACAAACCTTGCCCACATTGCAATAATGGGCGCCATAGGGGATATGCAGGAAGACCGCGGGTTTGAAAGGCTGAATTCGCAAATACTTGAGGATGCGAAGAAAGAGGGAAAGATGAAAGTGATAACCGGGCTTCGGGTTTTCGGAGCCCAGACAAAGCCCCTGCACAAGGTTATTGAGCAAAGCAACGAATATCCCATCCCAGGCGTTACAGGGAGTGAGTCAGCGTCCTTAATGTTTCTTCAGCAGCTCGGCATAACTCCCAGGAATGGAAGCGGATGGAAAAAGCTTGTTGACCTCACGGATGATGAGCTGCAAAAACTTGCAACGGCTATCATATTAAAAAGGCTTGACGAGGAAAAGCCAGAGGAAATACTTGGCCCTGTTTACATCCTTACACAGGAAAAGAAAGAATCAGCGTTAAGGGATGCCAAGGAGTTTTCAACATTGCTTAACGCATGCGGAAGGCTCGGGAAGGCGTCAATAGGGGTAGGGGCGTGTCTTGGAAACGAGGCAATAAAAGAAAAGGCGATAAAGACTCTTGCATCATACAAGCGCGAAATATCAAATGCAATGAACTGGTATAAAAGCACAAGCAGCGGCGTAATAAAAGGAAGGGGTTATATCATAATAAATGCTGAGGAGAACATGATGCCGACAATCATAGGAACCCTGGCCTCAATTATCTCAAGGTCGGGAGAAGTTGAAGACGGCACTTTGATACTTTCAATGGCGCAGATGATAAACGGAAAAACAAAAGTAAGCCTGAGGATTGGCGGAAACGGGAAGCACGATGCGAACTTGCGCGAAATAATGGCAAAAATAGCTGAGCCTGTTGAAGGCCAGGCAGGAGGCCATTACAACGCGGCAGGCGCACTAATAGATACGGACAAAGAGCCCGAATTCATAGAAACCGCAAAACGCATTTTGGAAATGAAGGCAATGGAAGAACGGGTTGTTTAAAGTAATGAAAAAGTCTGCCTCACTAAATCTGAAGATTCCACTAGACATTTTGAAGGATTTGCGCAATAGGGTTTCAGGACTTGAAAAGACTAAAATTAATGCTTTTGGCCTTTTTGAGCATTAGCACTGGACATACGCCCATAAGCCTTATAAATAGATTCTTATACTTACAATATTATGCAAAATCTGATGAGTTTAGCTCCGACCATTTTAAGAGAAAAACAGAGAGATTTTAGTTGGGATTTTCCTACAGCCGATACTAAAGAGTTTACACATAACCTTCATTCTTATCCAGCTATGATGATTCCGCAGGTGGCTAGAAGGCTGTTAAGGGTGTATGGCAAATCTGTTACTTCCCTTATAGACCCTTTTATGGGCAGCGGCTCTGTGTTAGTTGAGGGAATGTTGCATGAGCCAACAACTACGCTTTATGGGATTGACATCAATCCATTAGCCATTCTGATAGCAAAAGCCAAAACTACGCCTCTTAAGCCGGAATTATTAGAAAAAGAGTTCTCAAGAATTTCCTCTAATATAGAATATAAAAAAGATGCGGAGCTTGGCTTTTTCAACTTACAAAATATTAGCTATTGGTTTAAGCAAAATGTTATTGAAGCCCTTTCAAAATTAAAAAAGAGTATCGATGAAATTGAGCATGAAAAAATCAGGAATTTCTTTTTAGTATGTTTTTCTGAGACTGTAAGGAAAGTGTCAAATACGCGTCAAGGTGAATTCAAGCTATACAGGATTGAAGAGAAAAAATTAGCAGCCCATTCTCCCGATACAATCTCTATTTTCAATCAAATTGTTAAGCGGAATATAAAGGGAATGCACGCATTTTACAGTTCGCTTAAATTTTTAGACAAGAAAAACGAAGTAAAAATATACAAAGAAGACACAAGGCTAAAAACGTCTATTCCATCAGATTCTTGCGATATTTTAGTGACCTCTCCGCCATATGGCGATTCGCGTACTACTGTAGCTTATGGTCAGTTTAGTAGATTAAGTTCCCAACTGCTTGGGTATCCTTACGATGAGGTAAAAAGGGTTGATCAAAATGGTTTGGGAGGAAAAAGAAATTATGAAGAAAATGGTTTGCCTTCGCTTCATCTGAAGAAAATTTTAGATAAAATTACTTCTTTAGACAAAATAAGGGCGCTTGACGTTTTATCCTTCTATCATGATTTCGATAAGTGTATAGATGAAATTAACCGCATTATGAAAATAAATTCTCATCTCTGTTTTGTTGTTGGGAATAGAACTGTAAAAGGGGTAAAAATACCTACAGATGATATTATTGCTGAATTATTCACTTCGAGAGGAAATTATGGGCATATTACGACTTTCATTAGGAGAATTCCAAATAAGCGTATGCCTAAGATTAACAGTCCAAGTAATGTAAAAGGGGTAACATCTTCGACTATGGATAAAGAATATCTTGTTATTCTAAAGAAAATTTAGCTAGTGAAGGGCTATTACATTATCCTTTTTCTTTGATTTTCTTTAAATTCTTAACAAGTTTAGCATAGCCAATCATTTTCTACTCCCTAATCTCCGCATCATCAATTATCCCGTCAGAATCCAGGTCAATGCCCTCAACAACTTTTGCCATGATTTTTTTGTTGCGTATGTTGCCTGACTGTATTTCCTTGAAATGCTTGAGAAAAGCAACTATGGCAGCTCTTGTGCCTGAGTAGCGCTTTCCTGCAACAACCAACATGCTCTTTTCGCTGTTGAAAGGGCTTTTCGCCTTTACAATTAAACCAGCTTCATCTGTCGGATAAACTGTGTTTGAGAGCGTGCTTTTAATTGCCCAGTGCTCGTCCCTGTCAAACCTTATGGGGAGCTTTGAGTTAATCTCCCCCATAACCCTGTTGACAATGGGACCGCCTATCACTATAAGGTTATTTCTTTTCAGCTCCTCTTCCCTGACTTCAGTGTCAAGCTTGACGTAAAGCTGGGGAACATAATTGAGAAAAGTGCCAAGGAACAGCGCAAGGTCCATTCCGTAATAGCCATCGCGTGAGCGGGCTTTTTCCGGCCCATGTGGGTCGGGGCTTCCAACTATAATCAGGGCGTCAAGCTTGCCATCCCTGATTAAAGGAGATAAAAAATCCGAGTCAGATTTCAGCTGGAATATCTTTTGCGTTGGCTCCAGCTCCTTGAATTTTATTACGACAGCCGGCTTGTCAACAGAATAATACCTGGCAACTGCGCCCTGCCTGCCCTCCTCTTTGACAACCTTGACAATGCCCGCCTTTTCAAGATTGCGGATATGGTAGTAGACTTTCTGCTCGTGCACCTTGAGCTCCTTAGCCAGCTCTATAGGGTACATGGGCTTTTCAGCGAGAAGCTTTATTATCCTGACAGCAAGCTCTGAACTGACGCTTTTGGCATCCTTTGCATTTATCTCGCAGGCCGGAAGCGAAAAAACGCCTTCTTTTCTCTTTTCAACAGCAAACATCGCAACCCCTTTAAATTATTTAATAATCACATTATAAAAATAATTGTAAACCTCTATTTAAGCTTTCTGTTTTCTAAGGAAAATTTTTTATATTACGCCTTATCAGGCTAGCCGTATGGGCAGGGGATTATTACTGGGAATGGCAGTTTTTCTCACGCTTCTTTTACTTCCTTTGGCTTTTGCCGACAATGATGAAGGCAGTAAGCTTGCCCCGCTAAGGGCTGGTTCTTACGCTGGGGATGATAAAAGCGGAGGTAAAGAAAAGATGGAGGATAATTTAGAAGTAGAACTCAAAGAAGAAGATGATGGAAGGAAAGAAATAGAAGTCGAGAGAGAAGTGAAGATAAAGCGTGAGGAGAGGATAAAGGAAAGGGACGAGTTTCTGAAATCAGAGGTTTTCACCAGGTTAAAAACAGAGCAGCAGGAAAAACTAAGCAAGCTAGACCCGGACGACCTTCAGGTATTCTCAAAATTAAGGACAGACCAGTTAAGCAAGATAAGAAACGTTGACGGGGAAAGATTAAGGGTTCTGGCTTCACAAAACGTGGAATCGCTAAGAAAGATTGCAACGCTCCAAGAAGACGACATTGAAAAGCTCGCAAAACTCGACAGGAGCAGAATAGAAGGGTTGGTAAAACTAAGCCCGGCAGAGATAAAAACCAAGCTTGAGAATGTCCGTTTATTAAAAGCGGAAGATGATGAGTTTAAGTTCAGGCCGTTATCGCTTGAGCAGACAAAACGCTCGCAAGCTGCTTTTGAAAAGCTCAAGGAAAACGAGGAAAAGCTACGCGAAAGGTATGAAGAAAGAAAAGAAAAGCTGGTTGAAGTGCGCGAGAGGGTTAATGCCTGCAAAAACGACACAACCGCGGAGAACTGCGCAAATGCAGATGAGGATGCCATGGGGAAGGCTAAAGAGCACGCCGTTAGCGTAGTTGAGCGCCTGCTTAATCATTTAGAAAAAGTCAAAGAAAAAATTGAAAGCTCACAGGATTTGCCGGAAGATGACGTTGAGGCGCATTTGGAGAAAATAAACTCCCTCATTGCCAGGGTAAACGAGCTGCAATCAAAAATAGAAGCTGCAGCAACAAAAAAAGAGTTTAATGAAGAAGCCAAGTCGTTAAGGAAGATTGTTAGCACTGTTAAGAAATCCAGCATAACAAGAGCGCAGGCCCTCATAAGGGCGCAGACAATAGGCGTTATCCGCCGGGCAGAGATAATGGAAAAGAAGATGGACTGCTCGTTAAGCGCGCTTGATGAAACAGGCGAGGACACTTCGCAGTTAGATGCAAAAGTAAAAGAATTCAGCCAGCTCATAGCAGCTGCAAGAGCCAAGGTTGAGGAAGCAAAAGAAGCATATGACGCATCCGACAAAGATGCAGTTGCACAGTCAAGAACCTTATTGGCAGATGCCAGGGACTTAGCGCATGACGCACAGAAGAAGCTTGTTGAAGTAAAAAATGAAATTATGGCTTTAGGCGGGACACTCTGCGCAGAGGCAGAGGTTGCTGTTGACGAGTCAGAATTTGAGGTTGAAGAGCCTAAGGAAGATAAGGAAGAAAAAAATGAAGCGGAGGTTAGCGGTGATGTCGGGCTTTCCGAAGAAGCACAGAGCGTCCTAGATTCACTGGCAGCTGCTTTTGAAGGCGTTGAAGGCAAGGCGGAGCTGAAGCTGAAGGTAAAAAAAGAGGGCAACGAGACAACTGTTGAAAAAGAAGAAATAGAAGGAGAACTGACAGCTGAACAGCAAACCTTATGGGAAGACTTAAAAGCTCAGGTTGTTGCCTTGGTAGAGGCTGCAGAGGGCGATGACCTAGAACTGGAAATAGAAATAGAGCATGAAGTTGAGGCAGAAGAAGCCGAAGAGGAAGAAGGGCAGGATGATGATGAATCAAACGAGGATGAAAATGAAACAAATACTACTGCTGCTTAGTGTCTTTTCATTGATTATAATGGCAGCGTGCCAGCCTGCAGAAGTGACAAAACCTGCAGGGGGAGAGGCAACGGAAGATGGGGCAACTACAGTGGCAGAGCCTGCTGCGGAGCAAATAGAACAGGATTTGGGCACATCTGATTTGGAGGAAATAGAAGAAGACCTGGACTTGCTTGTTCTCGAGTAAACATCTTAGCCACCTATAGGGAGAATAAGATTTGGTTCAGGACAGAATATCTTAAAGAATTAAAGTAATGTGCTTCGAATGTTATCCAAGTGGTCTGCAACATCACTTCCCTTCTTTGTAAGGGCAAGAAGCTTCAGCCTGCCCTGCTTTTCAAAATTAACCAGGCCGGCTTTCTCCATTTCCTTGAGAATCTTCACAACGTGGGAGTAAGTGCAGTCGATTGACTTGGCAAGCGAAGATGCGTAAACCCCTCCCTTGGAATTCCTTAGGCCGACAAGCATCATAGCGGGCTTCTCGCGAAAAAAGACATTAAAGATTTCAGCATTTTCCATTAATTCCAACCCCTCAACTCTAAACATTATTTTGAAACATATATATAAAGGTTTCGAAAACCTCGGTTTTCTCGGCGGAAAAGCTTCTATTTCCAAATTTTTAGAGCCTCTTCCTCGACAAAATGAAGCTCGCCTGGAACAATCAGGCTGTGTGGCGCGGCGCCAAAGTCTTCTTTCAGCAAATCAGAGGCTTTTCCGGATTTTATTGCAAAATCATCGCTGCCAATCCTTGCAACACCGACACAAAAAGTGCCTTCAGTGAAAACATTCTGCTTTTTCCTTGATTCGATTTCAAGCAGGATATCAATCGCTTCCGCAATTGTCATGAATTTATTTTGTTCTGGTTTCAAATCCAGCATTAACAAAGTATGCAGCCCAAGAATTTTATTCTGTTTTATAACCTCGTAAGAAGTTTCAGGCCTGAAACCCTTGTCAGGGTAAGGAATGGAAGTTGTCTTGCCAAACTTGTAAATCTGCAATCCAGTAATACCGACAGCAATTAATATTGAGGCGTTGTTTATTATTTTGAAGCCAACATTCCCCTTCTTGCAGCGAAGCATCAGGTCAATGTGTGTCGTTGCCCCAAAGGGGTCTCCGATAACCAGCAGCGCTATTTTTTTGTTTCTGGCGGCAGTGACAAGGGTGTCTGTCTGCTCCACAAACTTGCGGTCCACTACTGTTATTTTTTTCTCATAAAATTTTTCCAAATCAGAAACACTGCAGCTGATAAGGCTCGTATAGTTTTCCATATATGCCTCATCGCAGCTTCTGATTGTTTCAAGGCCCTTTACAGTTACATCCTTCTCGTCATTAAGCCCGATGCCTATTATGAATAGCGTCATATGACAAAGAAAACTCGTATTGCTATAAAAATCATTGCACCCCAATTCATAACTACTTTATAGTGGTCAAAATAGAAAGGTTTATAAAGGGGGTGCTTAAAAGCAATTCGAGGGGAGCAACATGATAGCAAAAAGCTTACAGATACTTGAGAAGCTTCAGCATACTACAGGGCTTTTTAGCGCTAGCAGGAAAGACGTCAAGACAGGCTACAACCTCTGCTGGATTCGCGATACTGTTTATGCTGCCATAGGCTTTGAGGCTGTCAAGAACACAGCCACTTTAACGAAAGCGTACCATGCGCTGCTGAACATTCTGCTGAAGCACGAGTATAAGGTAGACTGGATGATAAGACAGCCCCAGCCTAAAGCGGCTTTCAGGTATATACATGCGCGGTACAATCCGCTGACAATGGAGGAAATTCCGGGAGAATGGGGCAACAAGCAAAATGACTCCATTGGAGCCGTGCTATTCAAGATTGGGGAACTTGAAAGCAAAGGCGTCAAAATAATCCGCAACAGCAGCGATGTAAGGATTCTGCAAAAGCTTGTAAATTACCTTGCAGCGATAGATTACTGGCGTGACAAGGACAACGGCATGTGGGAGGAAAACGAGGAAGTGCATGCGTCTTCCATAGGAGCATGCGTTGCAGGGTTAAGGGAGATAAGCAAAGTAAACGATATTGACGTGCCGCTGCAGCTAATCAAAAGCGGCGAAAAAACGCTGCAAAAACTATTGCCCCGCGAATCCGAGACAAAAGAGGGCGATTTGGCGTTGCTGTCGCTGATATACCCTTATAATGTGGTAACCGAACGGCAGCGTGAACAAATACTTGCAGCAGTTGAAACCAGGCTGGTGAAAAGAAAGGGGGTTATTCGCTATGAAGGGGACAAATACTGCAATCGCGGCAGCGAGGCGGAATGGTGCTTTGGCTTTCCATGGCTTGCAATCATTTACAGGAAACTGAATAAGCCTGAAAAGTATGCGCATTATATCAGGAAAACGATGGAAGTTGCCAACCATAACGGAGAGGTTCCTGAGCTTTACTACGGCAATTCAGATAAATACAATGAGAACTCGCCGCTTGCGTGGGCGCAAAGCTTGTCTATCGTTGCCCTTGCCTAAGCAGCTCTATCAGCGTTGAGCAGCTCCACGCCTGGTTAAGGCAACCCTCTGCCCTTTGCTGTGACGCTGAGCTTAATTCAGAGCAGCAGCCAATCGCCCCTTTCCACAATAAATCGTTTACCGATGCTGCTTTAATCCTTTCTATGTAACTGCGATATTTGTTTTTGTTAATCCTTGCCATTACAATAGCAGCAAGATTGTTGACCCAGAACCACGAATCGCCGCGGTGGTAAGAGCGGTTGTCCTCGCCGGTATAGTTTGGCTGGAACAGCGGATGGCTTTTGTCAATACTGCTTAAGCCGCCCCAGTCAAGCCATAATCTCGGCAGAACGTTATCAATGCATTTTTCCCATTCCTTTTTTGACAGCAACTGCGGGTAAGCGTAAGCAGCTATGAAAACATTGGGGCGCACTGTTGAATCATCAGCCAAGTCATTCAGGTAGCTGCCGTTCCAGAACTTCTGCCTAACTTTTTTTGCCATTGCCAGTTCACGTTCTTTTGCTTTCCCGCTTTTAGTGAGCAGCCACAGGAAGCTGTAAGCAGCCAGGGTTAAAGCCTGCACCTCTATCGGAAAGCCCTCCCTCCCGTTGTCATTATAAGAAGTGTCCATCCAGGACTCGTTTCTTTTGCTGAAAACAAGATTGTCCCTGCCATAATGTTTTTGCTGCAACTGCAATGACTTGCCCAGAACAGAAGTTATTTTCCTGACTTCATCCTTTGTGAACGCGTTTTCAGAATAAAGCTGCCCTGCCCTGAGGAAAAGCCAGCCAACAGCATCCGAGCTTCCCAAACCGCTTCCAACACCGCTTCCATCAACGTTAGGCAGCCTTCCCTCATTTCCAATCATGCTTAAGTGGCTCAGCACAATTCTTTTCCAGAGCATTCTGCCGGCAGCAGGCGCAGCTACCAGGGAGTCCCTGCACCAGTGCTGGAAAAACCACGGAAGCCCTGCGTAAATTCCTGTCTTTGTTATGAGGCTGTGTAAGGCAGTTTCTGCAGCATACAAAGCCAGCGTAGGCGAGCTGAAATGATTGCAATGCGCTTTCTGCTCGTTCTCCAGCGAGCCTTGGTTGTCAAAGACGTAATCTGCATGGCTGATTGCGCTGGACTCGTTAAAGGAAGCAGCGAATACAGTCTTTGAGGCGTTAAGCCTTAACGCCCTATACACGTATCGCTCATAGCTTGTGTTCCTTGACCTGTCAAGCTGATACTCTCTTCTTACCCATTCCCCCAGCCTTTCAAAGCTGCCGTTTGTTTTTATTGCGAGATACATCCTGAACTCCTCAGTATCATTGCTGCCGTCTTCCCTGTAATCAGTCTTTTTCACAAATTCAACAACAATAACGCCGCTTTTTTCGTGAATGCTGTAGTATCGCCCGAAACGCCTCATGTCATATGCTTCCATGCAGTCAAGCACCACATCAAACTCAGAACCCTTAGAAAGCCTGTAAGAAAGGGAGTCGTAATGGTGCGGCAGAAAGAACTTTTCAGCGATTGAAGTCCTCACCCTCTCAACCGCGTAAAAGCGGTTACGCAGCTCCCTGACTGCGCCTTTAAGCTCTAACGATTCAATAACCCTGAAAACCCTGCCGCCGTTATTAATGAAAAAGCCCTGGTATTTGCTTTCAGGAACAGAGCCGATATTCGCAAATGAGCCGGCATTGTCTGTAATCATAAAACCTGCACAATCCGAATCGCCGCTAACTGATTTCCCGAACCAGAAATGCCTTGCCTTCACCATTTTCTTAAGCTAGAATCTGCTCTCCCCCCGGTAAAACCTTGCAGCATCCTCAGGGGAAACAGTGTTTATGACTATGCCGCTGGACAACTCAAAACCAGCCCAGTTTGAAATCCTGGGGGCCAATTCAAGATGAAAATGCAGGTCAGCGCTGTCTGGAGAGTAGTGGATGAAATAATTATACGAAACGTTAAGCGTTTTCAGCCTTTTCAGGGCATTGTGCAGCAACTCAGTAAAATCCCTCATCTCATTTTCACTAAATTCGCCAAGAGTTTTGCGGTGAATTTTCGGGAAAATCCACAATTCATAATTAAAGCGTGAGGCATACGGCGTGAATGCAGCCGCAGTTTCGTTCTCAAAACATCTCCTGAAGCTGTTTTTCTCAGTCCCTATAATCCTGCAGTAAGGGCACTTGCCGGAACATGACTCGGCTTCTGCATTCACAACAGGTGGAGTTACTGCACTGGCTATAATCTGGGTGTGCGAATGCCTTAAAGAAGCGCCCCCTTTAACGCCATGGTTCTTAAAGACTGACACGTATTTTATCCTGTCGGCTTTAGACAGCTCACCAATGCGGCTGTTGTAGATTGAGAACAGTTCAACCAGCTCAGAATGCTTTAAGTCCCAAAGCTGTTTTGCGCTGGAAGGCGTTTCAACAACAATCTCATGGATTCCGTAGGCATCCGCAAAAGTGAAAAACTCGTTGTCTGTCCTTGCTTCTGGGTTGCCTTTTGGCTCAACTGCCGGGAATTTGTTGGCAAACCACCTGAAGCGCCACCTTCTGCCTCCAAGCCTGCCAATTTCAGGCGGGGTGAAACGCTCGTTCCCAGGGCAGAAATAGCAAACACCCCTTACCTGGCCTTCAGCCTCCCTACGCTCCTGTGGGCGCTTGCTTCTTCCTGAAGCTATTATCACCCATCGCTCCAGCGCATAATCCTTCCTCAGCTCCATTCACAAGCCCCTTTTCCTGACAGCCAGCTCATAAGCCTTGAAGTAATTCTTTACCATGTATTTCCAATCTGTTACAGATGCGATTCTTTTGGCCTCAATCTTGTTTTTTATCCTGTCCTGCGCACTTAACGCGGCAAACTCGTAAAGGACCTTTGCAATCTCCTTAACAACCTCATCATAGCTCTTGCCGAAACGCTTTATAACAAAAATTCCAGGGTTCTTTTTTAACTGGCAACTCTTGCATATATACCTTCCGAATCCTGCAAGGTCTGTTGTCACGCTGGAAACTCCAAGGGCTGCAGCCTCTACAGGGGTGTAGCCCCACGGCTCATAAAAGCTCGGGAAAACGCCAAGGTGGGAGCCCTGCATTGCTTCATAGTAGCTTAAGTCGATAAGGTTATCAGCGCCTGTGAGGTAAGTTGGATAGAGTATAACCTTAACCCTGTCCTCAGCCTTATTCAGAAGCCCGGCAGACCTGAAAGCGCTCAGAATTTCGTCAGAATCCTCGTTGCGCAAATTGTGCGTTGTCAAGGGCGGTGTTCCGCTGCGCTTAAAGCGGAGCAGCTTTCTCTTTACCTCTGAAATGAGGGATTTCCCAAGAAGGTATGTCTCATCGCATATTGACCTGCCGGAAATAATCGAGGTCAAAAGCCTCTCCATTAAGATATCGTGCTCATCCGTTATAGAGTCTTTCACGTCCTTGAAAACAGTCCTGCTTTCGGCAAGCTCGTGCTTTATCCCCTGCACATTTGCAGGAACCCAGAAGAAAGCTATAATCGTCCTGCCTGATTTTTCTGCAATGAGCCTGCGGTTAAGCTCTCCCAGAGCCTGTATAAACGTGTCTATGCCCTTCGCCCTGAACTCATACCTTCCTGCAAGAAAATACAGGAGCGTGTTGTCAAGGTCAAAATTGTAGTAAGGAAAGAAGTAATAAAGAAGAAACTCTTTTATTTTTCCCTTGAAAAGGTGGTGCTTTATGGAAGCCTCTTCAAAAGTGGGGAACTTGCCTATGTTCAGCCCGTTAAGCAGCAAAACATCAGCTTTCCTGCCCAAAAACCTTTCAGCCTCAATTGACGTTATCTCGCTTACCGTTGTAAAAACGTCAGCAGACTTTGCAGCCTGCTCCTCAACGCGGTGTTTGGGAGCTATGCTTGAACGGTACTCCGGCTTGTCAAGGTCTACTTTCTCTTTAGATTCATAAGATTCATAAATATCGACCCCGGCCCCGCTAAGGCTTCTTCCAAGAACAGTCGCGTGGGTGGTGAAGACTGTTGCAGCTTTTGCTTTCCTGCTTTTCAGGTATAGAAGCGCTGCCCCGGCCAGCCACTCGTGGCAGTGGGCAATAACCTTTTTCTCCCTTGAAAGCTCCTCAACCAGCCTGCCAGCAGCGTAAGCCCATATAACCGGCTCGTCAAAATCAAAGTAGGAGGTGTAAAGCGAGTCTACCTTAAAATTATTCCAAAGCTCTTCTTTTATATCATTCTTTCTGGAAGCAAACCTGCTGAAGTCAATGAGCACTGCATCAATGTCAACATCAGTGAGCCATTTCCCGTAATGGCACTCTATACCCTCTTTCTTAACAGACTCGAATGCCTTCAAAAACTCTTCAGGAGCCTTTTCCTCAACAAACTCCGAAGCGTGCTTTTCAGGGAAGTAAGGGCCTACAGCAAAGTATTTCCCAAAGATGGCCTTAACGTCAGCAGTTTTGCTCTTGATTACGGTATAGATGCCTCCCACCTTGTTACAAACTTCCCAAGAAATTTCAAACAGGTATATATTGTTGTCCACAGGCTAAACCTCTTTTGCAACCAAACATGATTGCTGTGTTTAAATTTTTAATGCTTTGCGAGGCCTCGCCAAGTGGAGGTAAAAGCAGATTTAAAGTAAAGCCGTTTTACCCAATTCCAAAGAAAAATTATAGTCATAACATATTACTAAAACAAAGAATTTATAAATGGCTAAACCAATTGAAGCACAGTTGGGCAGCTGTGCTTTTTGCTAAGCCAGTGCGAGGGGATACGGTTGAAGCGCACGTTTTATGAGTTAAGGCAGCTAATTCTCAGAGAGCTATTTTCCGGGCAGAAAACAATAAACCAGCTTTCGAAAAGCACAGGCATAAACTGGCGAACTGCAAGAGAGCACCTGAATTTCCTGGCGGCCAGAGGGGATGTAACAGAAGTCGTAAGCTCTGAATACGTGAGGATATTCAAGCTGACAAGGAAAGGCATGGAAAAAGCCAAACCCCTTCCGGCAAACAGGCACGCTTCTGACGCAATTGCAATTGAAGTGATGGTTAACGGCAGCTCCAAAAGGCTTGAGCGGGTGAAAATAGGATGAATGTGCTCATGTTCGGTTGGGAGTTCCCGCCATTCAATTCAGGCGGGTTGGGAACAGCATGCTACGGGCTGACGAGAGGGCTTAGCAGGGAAGGAGCCAAAGTGACTTTCGTCATTCCAAGGAATGCAAACGCTGATTACGGTTTCCTTAAGCTCATCGCAGCAAACATTAAAGTGAAGCTGTTAGGCGTAAAATCCGCCCTAAACGCCTACGCAACGTCACAGGATTATGCTGAGCAGCTCGCGAATGTAAAATCAAAGGCGGATGCTGCTTTTTACATATACGGCAGGAACCTGTTTGAAGAGGTTGAGCGCTATGCGAAAAAGGCTGCTGAAATAGCTGCAGAGGAGCCCCATGAAGTGATACACGCACATGAATGGCTGACATTCAAAGCCGGAATTGCTGCAAAAAAGGTTTCCGGAAAACCCCTGATAGTCCATGTCCACGCAACTGAATTCGACAGGACAGGAGGAACAGGACTAAATCAGCGTGTTTACGATATTGAGAGGGCAGGCATGCATGCGGCAGACGCTGTAATTGCCGTCAGCAACTACACCAAGAACAAAATAGTGCAGCATTACGGAATAAGCCCGGACAAGGTTAGTGTAGTGCACAACGCGATAGACGCGGAACGCAATGCTTCACAAATCAGCAGCAAATCAGGAAAGACAGTTCTTTACCTCGGCAGAGTGACGCTGCAGAAAGGCCCTGACTATTTCATTGAGGCTGCAAAACGCGTTCTTGAAAAAGAGCCTGATGCAAGGTTCATTGTTGCAGGCTCAGGAGACATGGAGGGGAAAGTCATTGAGAAAGCAGCCCGGCTTGGCATATCCGACAAGGTGTTCTTTACAGGGTTTCTCCGCAAGCATGACATTGCAAAGGCATACTCCATGGCAAGCCTTTACGTCATGCCTTCTGTCTCCGAGCCTTTCGGCTTGACCCCCCTTGAGGCAGCGATAAACCGCACACCAGTCCTTATATCAAAGCAGTCAGGCGTTTCAGAGGTATTTAAAAACTGCCTGAGGGTTGACTTCTGGAACATAGACGAGATGGCAAACAAAATCATAGCAGTCCTGAGGCACAACGAGCTGCAGCAATCGCTGACAGAGAACGGCTACTCAGAAGTCAGCGCGATGAGCTGGAATAATGCTGCAAGGAAATGCGTGCAAATATACAGCAGCCTGTTAAAATGAGAAGATTTAAAAATCGCAGACCCAATCGCCTGGTAAAAGGGGTGAGGGTGTGGTAAGCGTATGCTTTTATTTTCAAGTGCACCAGCCGGAAAGGGTAAGGGACTATTCCGTGTTTGAAGTAGGGAAGAGCAGCGACTACTTCTTCAGCCATAAAAACCGCGAAATACTGGAGAGAATCGCAAAAAAATGTTATTTGCCAACAAACGCCATAATGCTTGAACTGCTGAACAAGCACGCTGAGTTCAAGGTGTCATACTCGTTTACCGGAATACTGCTCGACCAGCTGGAGAGATTTGCCCCAAAAGTCATGCAATCATTCCAAAAACTTGCTGATACGGGAAAAGTCGAGATTCTTGACGAAACATATTACCATTCACTGGCATTCATGTACTCAAAAAAGGAATTTACGGAGCAGGTAAGGATGCACAACCGCAAAATTAAGAGCCTTTTCTCCCAATCTCCAAAGGTTTTCAGGAATACAGAGCTTACTTACAATAACGGGCTTGCGGCCGAAGCTGAGAAGATGGGATACAAAGCCATGCTTGCGGAAGGGGCAGACCGCATTCTTGGCTGGAGAAGCCCAAACTTCGTATATAAGCCCGTTAGTGCAAATATAAAGCTGCTGCTGAAAAATTACAGGCTATCGGACGACATTGCCTTCCGGTTCAGCAACCACGACTGGAAAGAATGGCCCCTTACAGCGGAAAAATTTGCGGGTTGGGTTGGCAAGGTTAACGGCAACGGAAACTGCGTCAACCTGTTCATGGACTATGAAACATTTGGAGAGCACCAGTGGCCTGTTACAGGGATATTCAACTTCCTAAGAGCGCTGCCCCGCGAAATATTAAAGCACCCGGACAACGACTTCAAGACGCCTTCGGAAACTGCAAAAAGCTACAAGGCTTCCGGAGAAATTGACGTTCCTGAAATAATATCCTGGGCGGATGTTGAGCGCGACCTGAGCGCCTGGACAGGAAACCGGATGCAACAGGCAGCATTGCAGAAAATTTACGAGATTGAGGGGCAGGTTAAAAAGAGCGGCAGCAAAAAGCTTCTTCAGGACTGGAGAAAACTGCAGGCAAGCGACCACTTTTATTACATGTGCACGAAGTGGTTCAATGACGGCGATGTGCACAAGTACTTTAACCCTTATGACAGCCCCTATGACGCGTTTATAGCCTACATGAACATATTGGGCGATATAAAGCTCAGGCTTGAAAAAATGAGGAAGGCGTCTGTAGCTGCCTGAAGAATCAAAAAAGAGGTGAATTTGAATGAAAAAAAAGAAAAGCAAGAAAATAGTTTCTGCAATCCCAGACAACACCGGGTTTGAGGTGACAGTAAGGCGGTTTACAGAAGCGCCGGTAGACAAGAAATTCGTTCTGAGAGACGGGAGGATTCTTAAAGACCTTAAGGAACTTGCAGACGCCTTTGAGCACATGAGCGATGACATCTTTAAGCACCACGTCAATCCGGCAAAGAACGACTTCAGCGCTTGGGCGAGCGAAGTGCTTCATGAAAAGGAGCTTTCAGAAGACCTTGAAAAGATAGACAACCAGCTCCACGCCCAGATAGCAGTCCTGAAACACATAGCAAAAAAGGTTTTTGAGAGGTGAAAAATGAAAAAACTTACACCAGACACTGCGAAAAAAATACTCTCAGACGCGCAGCCGGAAAAGGCGTTCTGGATTAACAACGGCCCTGTGCTAAAAAACCTGAATGAGCTTGCAGCGTCCATCAAAAAAATGAAAGTAAAACAATTCATGCATCACGTGAACAGGGACAAGAACGATTTTGCCAAGTGGGTTGAAGAGGTAGTGGATGACAAGATACTGTCGCAGAGGATTAAACTCCTGAAAACAAAAAAAGCCATGGCAAAAGCAGTTTCGCAGAGGGTATCCGCGCTGAAGCAGTTTATAAAATGAATTTAGAGAGCGAGGTTAAGCCTGAAAACGTCTTTTGCTGCGCAGACGGCAGCGTGTTAAGAAACCTTCACGAACTGTCAAGCAAACTGAAACACATACGTCCGGAGACGTATGCCCACCACGTGAATGCTTACAGGAACGACTTTTACAACTGGGTAAGAGACTGCTACGGCAATGAAAGACTTGCGCAGAGAATAGCTTCTGCCAAGAGCAGCCTGCACGCAGCGAGAATGCTGGAGAACAAACTCAAGAAAACCAAAAAGAAAAGTAAAAAGAGGAAGATAGCATCCGTTACTCCCGTTGCTGTAAAAAGAAGAAAGAAAAAAACTGTCGCCAAAAGAAAGCATGCGGGGCATAAGCAAGTAAGAGATAAACTACGTAAAGTAAAAAAAAGAAGCAGCAAAAAAATCAAAAGCCCTAAACG
>JAGVYT010000010.1 GCA_018303115.1 Candidatus Woesearchaeota archaeon
CCCTGGTTTGCCATCAAACCAGCAACAGAACTTCCTCTATGTCCTGCATCAAGAACAGACCCTCTTTGATATTCTGCTTCAAATATTTGGGCAATGTCCTTTCCAAAACAACCTACAAGCGCAGACTGGATTTTATCATGCATCTCACTCGGGGCAACTTCTGCATCAAGTCCATCTGACATTTTGTTCACCTTTTACAATTATAAATAACACTGGTATATAAACCTTTCTATTTTGTCACTACTGCACAGAAATAAAGATTTCTCAATGACAGACTGCATCGGGTATGTCCATGCCATGGAAAATAGCCTTCTGTTTCTCCAGGCCGACTTTATCTCTGATTATTTAGGGCTTGTTTTTTGATAGAAACTTTTATATATTAGTTATATCTGATATAACTGCCATGGAAATAGTCGCAAAAGCGAAGAAATGGGGGAGTTCTCTCGGCGTTGTTATTCCGAAAAAGGCTGTTGAGAAGCTAGGCCTTAAGGAAGGGGGGGATGTGGTCTTAAGCTTAACTACTCCTGGAAAAAGCGATATACTAAGAAGGATCTGGGGGAAAAGCAAGGGCGACAAAAAAACAGCACAGGAGTGGAAGGATGAGTTTAGGAGAACCCTTTACAGTGAGCATTAGGTATTTTTTTGATACGTATGCCTTGATAGAGATTCGCAAAGGCAACAATGCTTACTCTAAGTACCTTGATGAGGCATTCTTTATAACCCTGCTAAACTTGTTTGAATTTCACCAGTACCTTCTCAGGGTGGGCGATGAAAATGATGCTGACCTGGAGGTAAAGGCCCTATCCCTGCAAACAATCGAATTTGGAATTGAAACAGTAAAGAAGGCGAGCAAGTTCCGCTCCAAACACAGGAATAAAGGCTTGTCAATGACAGACTGCATCGGGTATGTCCATGCAATGGAAAATGACCTGCTGTTTCTCACAGGAGACAAGGAATTCAAAGGCTTGCCTAACGTGGAATTTGTGAAATAAGCCTCATTTGACAGAATTAACAGCGTCAACAATCTTCTTCATGTTCTCGTTTGTCACGCTTATGACATATCCCTGCAGGATTATCCTGAGCTCCTCAACAGTTTTTGGCATCATTTCCGCAATCTTGAAGAGGAATTCGTCCTTCATTCTTGGTATGTCCAGCTTCCTTACAGCCTCAATGACCTCTTTTTCCTTTGCCGCAGGCAGGGGGGCGATTGAGTTAAGATAGTCCTCCATCTTTGTAACCCTCAGGCTTGGCTCTTTTTCACGCTTCTTTATGCCCTCTATTTCTGACTTAAGCTCAGCCATCGATACAGGTGTCTGGCTAATTATTTTTGGTTCCATTTTTCACTTTCACCAGATGAACAGGATTCACAACAAGCGTTTTTTTCTTGCCATTGTCCTTTATCCTTACTTCATAACACTTGTCCCTGATTCCGACAACCGTTCCTATCCTTCCATGAAACCTTCGATGATACATCCCCTTATGTATGCTGGGGGAAGCCATGAGAACAACATTGTCTCCAACCTCAAGCCTTTGCAGGAATTTGTTGATGCTAAGCTTGCCTTTTAACCTCTTTGGTACAGAAAAGATGCGCCTAGTTTTTGTCCTTGAAGTGCCTATATTCGTAGTCATGAACGCTGGTGGGGCAGGCAGTATTATAAAAAGCTTACGAAAATCAAAGATTTTCTAATGGCGGCGTTTTCTAACCCCCCTTTTTCTTGATTTTGACGCTTTCGCTTTTCTTTTTTCAACCGCCTTCTTTGCCCTTTTCCTTTCCAACAACGCTTTATGAAGCCTGACAACCTTCCTTAAAGCCCTAACCCGCTCCATAATCTTTCTCACAAGCGTTTCTTTCGTCTTAACCCTTGATATCTCACGGGCCAATTCCCTGTCTTTGATGATGTCCCTTATCCAAACCTCAAAGTCGTTCTTATCACGGTTTACATGGTATCTGAAGACGTCATCGTCAACGTCCTCCAGGGCTAAAGCAAGTGAAAAGAGGTTCCTTAGATTTTGATTTGTGCAAAGCCAGAACTGGTCTGCAAGAGCAACCTTGCTTAATATGCGCCTTGCTTCAGCATAATGCACTAGTCTTTTCATCTTCTAAGTTCAGTATCAACAGCAGGTGTAATCCCGAAAAGTTCCACTATTTACCCAACTTGATATAATGGCGCTTACAGGGCGGGAAAACGACTCCCAATATATATATCTTTCTTTCCTACTTCTTAGTGGTAGCATATGTTTTTATATATTCTTTGCCAAAAATGCGTCAATGGACATTAAATCTTTCTTGATAGTGGACTTCAAAGACATTTCCAACTGGGTAACCCTGTTGATTGCAATTCCGCTGCTTTGGTGGGGCTTTTCAACAATAATAAGCGCGGCAAAAGGCGGGTAGCGTATATACGATATATACGATAAAATATGCTTTAAAATCTATATAAGAAGATTTATATATGTGGTTGAGCAATTCCGTGCATGGAAATGGTTCTGGATTTTATCAGCGCAGGACTCGAATGCTATTTGCAAAGGTGCAGTAACTGCAACTCTGTTCTTAACTACGGCACCAACACCAAATTTGACAAGGAACTGCTGGCGCACATCTGCACAACCTGCGGCCAAGTTGTCAGGTAAGACTTCTTCTCTAGTAATATAAAGGTTTAAAAGAGGCGGCTGAGTAGCTTATTTCTATGGCAAAAGAGCCAAAGGTAGACAGGGTAAAATTTCAAGCAGACTTAGGAGCATATTTTAGGAATGTTCCTGCGGCGCCTTTTCTTTCCTTTGACGGCGGTTCCCTCAAGTTGAAACAGCCTGAAACCTATGCAGATTACGTAAACCATTCTGGAATTGATACCGTTGTAGTCAAAGTTGGTACTGGCATAGTAACACATCGAGATTATCGAAGGACTATATATAACATGAATTGCATTGCAGAGGATTTAACACGAATAAGATTAAAAAGGGGTTTAAATGTTATTCTGGTAACTTCAGGCGCTATTGGGTTAGGCAGGAAAACCAGACTGAGAATCGGTGATAAAATACCTGAAACTGAAAAGGATTCGCCTGGGCAAAAACAAAAAGATGCGGTTATTGGCCAGCCCATTCTTTATGAATTATGGAGGCATCATTTCTATCCCCAGTTAGTTGAGGAGTCTCTTGTTACACATTATGACTTAGAGAGTCTTAGTCGGCGCAATGGTTTGTTAAGACGGTATGATCGATGGCTTTCTGAAGGAAAAATACCTGTAGTAAATGAAGACGATGCCAGAAGTTTGGAGGAAATAGATATTCTTCTTAAGGGGGAGCGGGTTTTTAGTGATAATGATGGTTTAGCAAGTTTGATTGCTAGATCGTTCAAGATAGCAGGCCATAATCCTATGCTGGTCTTTTTTGGTAATACTGATGGAATTTATACTGCAGAATCTGTTCTAAGTGAGCGATACACTCCAATAAGAATTGTTAAAGACCCATTAGGCCTAGAAGCGCAAGCAGCGCCAATATCTTCAACAAGGGGCAGGGGTGGCATAATCTCGAGAATTGAAGCCGCAAGAAACGCTGTTCTTGAAGGTATTTATGTAGTAGTTGCTAATGGCCAATTTTGTAATCATGATGCCCCTTTCCAAGAAAGAAAAGAAGGTTCTCGAAGGGGATATGACGTTTTAGGTGCTATTTTAGATGGAAAAGTGGTTGGGACAAGGTTGCCCCCTGTTGCGCAAACTATTTAAATTACTTTTAAATGCCAAACTGGATGCCTGATTTTCCCGAGAATTACGATTTCAAGAGAGTGGAAGAGGAAGTAACTGCTTTCTGGGACAAGGAAAAACTTGCAGAACAGACCATAGGAATTGACGAGTCCAGGCCATTATACACTTTTCTTGAAGGCCCGCCCACTGCAAACGCCCCTCCGGGCCTGCATCACGTCCAGAGCAGGTTTTTCAAGGATTTAGTCTGCAGGTTCCACTACATGAAGGGCTTTTCAGTTCCGAGAAAAGGCGGGTGGGACTGCCACGGGTTGCCTGTTGAGGTCCAGGTTGAGAAAAAGCTGGGATTAAAAACCAAGAAAAATGTTCTTAATTACGGCATAGGGAAGTTTAACAAGCTTTGCAGGGACGATGTTTTTACTTTCATCCAGGACTGGAACACGCTTACAAAGAGAATGGCCTTCTGGATTGACATGGAAAACCCTTATATCACACTAAGCAACAATTACATAGAAAGCGTCTGGTGGAGCCTTAAGGAGCTTTACAGCAAGGGCCTTCTTTACGAGGACCATAAGGTTGTTCCCTACTGCCCAAGATGCGAAACGCCTTTAAGCAGCCATGAAGTTGCACTCGGCTATGAGGAAGTGACAGAGCCTAGCATAACAACCAAGTTCAGGCTTAAAGAGGTGAATCGCTACCTGCTTGCATGGACGACAACCGCATGGACAACGCCAAGCAACATTGCACTGGCTGTAGGAACGGACATTATTTACGCTGTTGTGGAAGAAAAGGGAACCCAATACATACTTGCAAAAGACGCTGTTGAGCGCTACTTTGAGGGCCCAGTTATACTCGAAGAATTTAGAGGCGATGCCCTTGTCGGAAAAGAGTATGTGCCTCTGTTTGACTATTTTGTCGGAAAGCTTGACAAGCCGGCATGGAAAATCATTGCAGCAGACTTTGTGAACACAGGGGAAGGCACAGGCATTGTTCACCAGGCCCCTGCATTCGGGGAGGAAGATTACGATGCCATCAAAAATGCTGGCATGGCTTTTGTCCAGCCTGTTGACGAGTCCGGAAAGTTCACCAGGGAGGTGCCCGACTTTGAAGGCAGGTTTGTCAAGGATGCAGAGCCCGAAATCATAGCACAGCTTGAAAAAGACGGAAGTGTTTTCAGAAAAGAGAATTACACCCACAGCTATCCTTTCTGCTGGAGGTGCTCCACACCTCTTCTTTATTATGCACTGAAATCGTGGTTTGTTAAAGTTACTGCCTACAAGGAAAAGCTTATCGAATTCAACCAGCGCATAGAATGGTATCCTGATACCATCAAAAACGGCCGCTTTGGAGACTGGCTTAACAATGTAAAAGACTGGGCCTTGAGCAGAAACAAGTTCTGGGGAACACCCCTTCCCATATGGGAATGCGAAGGCTGCCGTCACATAACTGTAATAGGAAGCCTTGATGAGCTTGAGGCAGCTGCTGACAAAGAACTGAAAGAGCTTGATTTGCACAAGCCGGCTGTTGATAACGTAACGCTTGTGTGTGAATGCGGCAAGAAAATGGCCAGGGTGCCTTATGTCATTGACACATGGTATGATTCTGGTTCTGCGGCATTCGCGCAGTTTCACTACCCCTTTGAAAACAAGGAATTGTTTAAGAAATTTTTTCCATACTCTTTTATCACGGAAGCAGTGGACCAAACGCGCGGCTGGTTTTATACGCTGCATGTCCTTGGAATCCTGCTCTTTGACTCAAACGCCTATAAATCCTGCGTCGTTGGCGGCCTTGTTGTAGACGAAAAAGGGGAAAAGATGAGCAAGAGCAAGGGAAACATTCTCGACCCCATCGCTGTGTTTGACAAAATAGGAGTTGATGCCGTAAGGCTTCAGTTCTGCACATCTTCTGCTGACAATGACAAGCGGTTTGGCTACGAGCTTGTAAGGGAAAGCGTTACGCCTTTCATTACAACCCTCTGGAACGTCTGCGTTTTTTATAACGGGCTTATCGGAATAAAAGAGCAAAGCATTTCCGGACTGAAAACAGCCGACAAGTGGATTATATCACGAACAAACTCGCTGGTGAAAACATTCAGTTCAGAATTCGAGGCAAACAACTACCACCGCTGCTTCGAGGAGATAAAACAGTTTACCATGGAGGATTTGTCAAGATGGTACATCAGGCTGGTAAGGGGCAGGACTGATGACGCCGTAGCTTACACGCTTAATTATGTTATAGCTGTGCTGGCAAAGCTTCTCGCCCCTTTCACCCCATACCTGTCGGAGTTCATTTACCTTAATCTCATTGAGGAAGAGGCGAAAAGTGAAAGCGTTCACCTTGCAAAATGGCCCAGGGCTGAAAAAATTGACGCAGAGCTTGAGAAATGGATGGAAACCGCCCGCGACATAACGCAGGCGGTGCTTTCAGTGAGGGAAAAAATACAGAGAAGCCTGAGGTGGCCTGTCAAGGAGGCTGTTGTTGTAAGCAATGACAAAACAGTGAAAGCGGCTGTGGAAGGGCTTTCCCTGCTCATAATGGACCAGGCAAATGTCAAGAAAATCACGCTGCAATCAGAATTCAGGGAGGCAAAAACAAGCTTGAAACCGGACTATGCAAAACTTGGGCCTGTTTACGGTGATGCAACCCCCGCAATCATCGCCCACGTTTCAATGAGGGGGGCTGAAACAATCCTCAGACACATCAACGAAGAAGGCTATTTCGAGCTTGAAATTGACGGCAAAAAATACCGGTTGGGGGAGGAGCATTTCATATTTACCACAACGCTTCCCGAGCAATACGATTTTGCAGATTTTAAGCAAGGGGCTGTCTATGTTAACAAGGAAGTAACCCCCCAGATGGAAACAGAAGGCTTTGTCAGGGAGATTGTTCGGCTGCTTCAGCAGTCCAGGAAGGAAAAAGGGCTGAAAAAATCAGACAGTGCGGACATATACCTAAAACTTGACGCACAGGCGATGCTCAAACTTCAGCCATTAAGGGAACAAATAAAAGAGAGGGTTGGTGCAAAGGCTTTTGTAATCTCTGACGCCTCTCCCCAGAGCAGCGATTATAAACTAGCAAAGGTCCATACAGTAAAAGGAACCAAGATAGAGATTTTCTTTGCTTAGAAATCCTGTGTTTGTGGCGATGCTCGTTTCTCCTTAACTTTCACTTCCCGATAATGAACGCGGAAGAAGGGACTGTGCAGAATAGCTCAGCTTTTTGTTATGGAAAATATGTGCGTAGTATAAGTTCTTGACGGCTTGAATTTCTCCTTAAACTGGAGCAGCGGCTTAGGGCTCCCGCCAAAATCAACCTCTTTATAGCCGGCCTTCTTCAGCATTGCAAGGTCGCTCCAGTTTACGTAAACCCCCAAATCCGGTATGCTCAAGTCGTATACGCCGATACCTGAATAGTAAGCTCCATTCCTGTTTGGAATCTCCCAGCCGACCGTCAGGCTTACTGGCTTTTCATCCAAAAGAACGGTTTTTGCAAAATTGCACCCGACAAATCCAAGGTCAACGAGCTTAAGGTAATGCCCGTAATCAGTCCTATTAGAGTCCTTTCTGTTTATGCCAAAACTGTTCTGGTTCCTCAATTTAACCCAGTCCAGTATTACCTGCTTAACTTTATCCTTACCAACCTTCGCAGAGTCAACCACCCTTACTTTATGAAACCTTTTTAACCTGTTTATCAAATTGCGGATTTTCTTCCATTCCCCGCCTTCCAGCCTATCCCCGTTCCACGTTCTCATGTCATAAACAGGCCAGTAAAGAACGCAATTCGGGAGGTGCACACTGTATCTTTTCCCAATAACCTCAACAGCCCTTTTTCTTTTCTCCGTTTCAAACTCTGCAACAAACTTCCTTAATTTCCCATTTTTTGAAATAAAGTCAAGTGCTTCGTTGAGAAATCTTATCTGCTCGCCCTCCGGAGCTATTGGAGTCCCAATCATAACCCACTTCCTTGTTTTTTCGTCAAAAGTCGTCTGAATCCCATATTTCCCGTTGTATATGAAAACACCCTTATTAACACCTGTAGAGTGGGCAAGGAAATAGCCGTAATTCTGCTCAGGGTCATTGCCGTAAGCTTTTATTGTTTTTTCAATAAGCTTTCTCTCGCTTTCAATATCCTCTATCAGCTCAATCACGCGGATTTCACCAGCTTATGGCTCTTTTTAACCATCAGTGGCTTGTATGAAAACTTTGAGTGCCTTAAATAGCTTACATCCCAGTCTTCCATGTCATTGACCAGTTCGCAATTGCTGAAAAACCTTTTAAGAAATTCGCCATAAATAAACTGCGAAAGCCCCTTGACTTGCAGGTTTGTCTTCCCGAAAAACATGGTGCAAATGCGTTCATTTGTGCGGTTTCCAAAGATAAGCCCCTCTATGATTCCGTCCACCAAGACAACCATGCCTTTGATTCCAAAACTTTCCGCATAATCCAGCACCTTTTTGTTAGCATCCAGTTCTGCCTCGAATTTTTCCTTATCGCATTCCTTCACTGCAGCCTCTTTTTGCTTTTCCCATCTCTCAAGCAGGTCAATGCAGCCTTTTTTATGTCTTGCCGCAGAGTACTCCTCAACAACAAAATTATGATTCTTCACAAAGAAATTCCTCTTGTTTCTTTTATCCTGGTACTTCCTGCCGCTTAATTCAATTACGTCCCTTGTTTTGTAAATGTAGTCCTGGTTTTGCTCTTCAAGCTCAAACCCCTCCAGAGAGGCATAATCCCCTTTCAGCTCCTCAGGAATATACATCACAGCAGGTTTTTTGCTTATGCCATTATTCACGTTATAATCCTCGCATAAGCTGAAGCATTTGCCAATGGTTTCGCCTAACCTGCTGCCAGGCAGCACAGGACCCCAAACATAACGGTTGCCCTCGAAAGTCAGAAAAAGGCACAGGTTCCTGTTTATCATTCGCCATTCAATGTCCTTGTAGCATGAATCCCAAAGATAAATCCAGGCAAAGCTGTGCTCACTCAAAGGAAACTTAAGTGAGCTGTATGCCTTTTCAAAAACATCTTTGCTTTCCAGCGAAAATTTTTGCGTAAGTTCAAGCTTTTGCATTTTGTATTTACAAACCGTTTTTTGTTATTGCTTTTTTTATATTTTTTCATTTCTGTTATTACTTTTTCACTTACAGTAGAATTCCCCTATTAACTTGTAAACGAGTTTTGCAGCAGTAAAGTCGGGAGCGTGCATTCCCGGAATCGGCATGAATTCCATTACGTCAAAGCCGACAACCTTTTTCGAAGCTGCAAGCTTTCTTAAGAGTTTAAGCAGCGTGAACCACCGGAAACCACCCGGCACAGGGGTTCCAACAGAAGGCATTATTGAAGGGTCAAGAGCGTCCAAATCAATTGTAAGGTAAACAGTATCGGATAATTTGCTTATTGCCTCGTCCATCCAGGCATCACCACCGCTGCAAAATATTTCATGAGCGTAGTAAGTAGGGATGCCGTTTTCCTCGATGAATCTTGCCTGCTCATCACCAAGGCTCCTGATGCCTGCCAAAACCACAGGACACATTTCGTAGCAACGTCTCGCGACACAGCCATGGTCCCACTTGCTTTCCCCGTTCAAGTCAGCCATGTCAGCATGGGCGTCAATGTGCAAAACACTCAAGTCGCTAAATTTTTCCTTGAAAGCGCGAACTGCGCCGCTTGTCAGCGAGTGCTCCCCGCCCAGCATTACAAAATTCTTGTTGTCGCCAAGAATCGTTTTTGCCGCCTCATAAACCCGGTCAATAGTGCCTTTAGCATCGTCCACTATTTCCATTTCGTCCAAAGTGCATATCCCGATTTCAGAAAAATTCTTTTTGGCTTCTTCATCGTAAAATTCTAAAAAGCGGGAAGCATTGATTATCGCATGCGCCCCGTCTCTTGTTCCCGGTTTGTAGGAAGTTGTAGCATCGTAAGGAACAGGAAGCACCACCACCTTTGATTTGCCATAGTCAGCGAGTTCATGCGGCAATGCTCCGAAGTTGAACGGAAAATAAAAGTGCGGGTTCTTTACAGCCATGGCAGAAACATTTTTTTAACTACTATTTAAATTTTGATATAGAAAAGCCTATTTTCTGGGATTGCGTTCCCTTAAGGCAATCTCAACAGCTTTGGCTTCGCTTCTCGGGTAATGCTTCACGAATTCCCTTCCGCGGGTTATGAAATTTGTTTCTACCTTTGCTGCGGCAAGCCTCTTCATAAGAAGGTCTGCTGCATACCTTGTGTCAAACTCCTTGCAGGAGAATATGTCGAATGATGCGTAGCCGTCTTCAGGGAAGGTGTGTATTGTCATGTGGCTTTCCACCAATATTACAAATCCCGTGATGCCTCCCCTGTCAAATGAATTCTGTCCTTGGCTTGGCACTTCTGTCACCTGAGGTTCGGAAAACTTATTCATGCCTAGGTTGTCAGGCATTTCACTCAAAATCTTGTGAACAAACTTTTTATCAGAAAGCTTTTTCTTATCGCATCCATAAAAGTCAAGAGTTAAGTGTGGTCCGAACATTTTAATTTAAACACCTCATTTTGCTAACCAGAATATTCTCTCTATCGACAACAAGCCTCTTTATCTCTTTTTTTCCTGAAAAAAACTTCACTTGCGAGTCCATTTCACCAGTTCTTATCCTGTTAACCCCATTTATGGAAGTTCTGGTATTTAAACTTAACTATTTTTTTGCTTTCCAAACTTTTTTTTAAAAAAACTTCTAAAAACATTTTAGAATTTTTATTAAAAGAATTCTTTTACCGAAGCAACCAGCATCGGAAAAACAACTACAGCATCGCCATGAATTGTCACCGATTTTGAGTCTTCTTTAATTTTACCCCATGATTTTGCTTCGGATGTTGTGGCGCCCGAGAGCGAACCATGATAAGGTGAGGAGCTGTTTATGTAAACCGCATAATCAAGACCACGAAGAATATTTGCAATAATTGTGTGGTGCTTTGCAATCCCTCCGCCGAGGATTACTCCCAACGTTTTTCCAGCCTTCATGCCTAAACCAATTATTCTTGAGAAATCCTTGACAACGTCTACTTTGAAATCAGGATGCTTTTGCTGGAAAAATGCAAGCTGCATCCCAAAGGCGCCATCGGTTATTCCCGGGCAAAAAACAGGGATTGAATTTCTGCTGCACTGGTGTAACAGAGAGCTTTCATTTTCTATCCTGTTTCCTATTTCAAAAATCAGTCCGCTTGCAGTCAAGTCCTTTTTTGAGCCGTAAATGCCTTTTAGTGCTTCTTCGGCAAATTTTTCCAGATACTCGTAGCGGTCGTTAGGAACAAAAATATTCCCCATGCGGTTTATTCCTTCGCTTCCTAACTTGTTATCATCCGCCTCAAAGTTTCCCTGCAAATAAGGCAACTTGCTTCTTATCACATCCTCGTCAATCGAGCCGGAAGTTGTTATGAGCGCATCCACTTTTTTTCTTTTTACCAAATCAATGAACACTCCCCGCAAGCCAGAGGCCGTCATATTCGAAGTGAAACTCAAAAAAGTAAATGCGTTACTTTTTTTTGCTTCAGAAATTATCTCAGAAGCAATTCCTATGTTCTGCGCCTGAAAACCGGAGTCCCTGAACTGTTTGACCAGTTCCTTGACTTCCATAGCCCTTCCGATGCTTAAATCTTTTATTTCCCTGTTCATCGCCAAGTGCTGTTACTGCTCAGCTTAAAAAGTTTTTTTACAGTATTATGTGTAAAGTCAAGTTAAGTGCTAAAAGCTTTCTTCCTTCTGCTGCACGCAACTTGACTTCACCGGACTTCAAAAAGGTTTTTATACAGCACGGCAACTACTTCTCTAAATGGGCTTTTCAGAGATTCTGAAGGACAACAGAAAAAAAGTTGATTCTGAAATTAAGAGATTCCTTCCTGAAAAATTGGATGAAAAATGGCTTGTGAAGCATATCGGGGCAGCCTGTTACGATATTAAAGCGGTGAATGAGTTTTTTTCAAGGCCTGTATGGGATTTTCTGGAACGCGGAGGAAAACGCTGGAGGCCTCTGCTAATGTTTCTTGCTTGCGGGGCTGTCGGGGGAAACCCGAAAGCCATAGTAAAATTTGCGGTTATTCCAGAGCTGATTCACAACGGAAGTTTAGTGGCAGATGACATTGAAGACAGCTCGCTTACGAGGAGAAACAAGCCCTCCATTCACGTAACTTATGGAATGGATGTTGCCGTGAATTTGAGTTCGTGCATGTACTATTTGCCTATGCTGATAATAAAAGATTCAAGGCTTGGCGCTGAAAGAAAAGTTCGGATTTATGAGCTCATTAACGAAGAGATGACGCGGCTTCACTTCGGCCAAGGGACTGACATTTACTGGCACAAGGCAAAAAACGAGAAAGTTTCAGAAAGCCATTACTTCTCGATGTGCGCTTACAAAACAGGTACGCTTGCAAGGCTCTCTGCAAAGCTAGGCGCAATCCTTGGAAAAGGCGCTGAAAAGCAGATAAGTGCATTGGGGAAATTTGCAGAAGCTATAGGGGTGGCGTTCCAGATTCAGGATGATGTGCTAAATCTGATAGGCGGTGTTGGCAAGGATTTTGGAGAGGATATAACCGAAGGAAAGATGAGCCTTCCTGTAATAAGAACACTGTCTGCCGCCTCTAAGAGGGATAAAAAACTGCTGCTTGGAATATTAAAGAAGCACAGCAAGGACAAACAGGAGATAACTATGGCGAGTAAAATAATCAACCACTATCAAAGCTTAGAGTATTCGGGGAATGTTGCAGACAAAATAGTCAGGAAGGCTTGGAGCGACCTTGAACCGCTGCTTGCCCCTTCAGTTTCAAAGGACGGGCTTAAGCAGCTGGCCAGGTTCGTGCTAGAACGGAAACATTAGCGGCCAAAGCGTCTCTCACGCCTATTAAACTCAGATATGCACTCAAGCAGGTCTTTCTTCTCAAACTCAGGCCACATCTTTTCAACAAACACAAGTTCAGAGTAAGAACTTTGGTATAGAAGAAAGCCGCTCAACCTTTTTTCCCCACCAGTTCTGATTATTAAGTCAGGCTCATCGGCCGTATAAAGGTATTTTTTGAAGGTTTCTTCATTTATGTCATCAGCCTTTATTCCCCCCCTTTCAATATCGGCAAACATTCTCCTTGCAGCATCCGTTATTTCCTGCCTTCCTCCGTAAGCCATGCAAAAGTTCACAACTATATTAGAATATTTTTTTGTCTTTTCCATTATCTCCCACATTGATTTGGCTACATCTGCAGGGAACAGGTCAATGCGCCCAAGAACGTTTATCCTGACTTTTTTCTCATGAATTTCCTTATTATTCCCGACCTTTTTAAAAGACTCCCTGAAAAGATTCATAAGATAGTCAAACTCCTTTTTTGGTCTGTTGAAGTTCTCTATAGAAAACGCGTAAAGCGTCAGTTCTTTTACCCCGAGCTCATAGCACCACTTTAGAAGCGTCTCTACCTTTTTTGCACCGAACTCATGGCCTTCCCAAGGTTTTGCCATCAGGCGCTTTGCGAATCTTCTGTTGCCGTCAAGAATAATTGCAATGTGTTTTGGAGTTGTCATTCTTTCAAAATGTTGAAAGAACTCATTTATAAAGCTTATTGAATTTTGGTAATTTCAAGTTAAGTGGCAAAACTTTTCTCACACTGCTCGCCATGTTTCACCTCCCCCTACGCAAGGCAAGGGGGAGTGAAACGTGAGCGAGCCAAGACACGCAAGTTGACATTACCCTAAATTTTACATCGGAAGATTAAATTTAAATAATAGGGTGCTGCCATCATATTTATGGTAAAGATTGCGACTTCAATACTTTCGGCAGACTTCTCAAGGCTGGCTGAAGAGGTTAAAAAGGTCGAAAAGCATGCCGACCTGCTTCATGTGGATGTGATGGACGGTCATTTTGTTCCGAACATAACATTCGGGCCGCCTGTAGTTGCTTGCATAAGAAAGATAACCAAGCTCCCCCTTGACGTTCATTTAATGATTGATAACCCTGACAGCTTTGTTGATGAGTTTGCAGAGGCAGGGGCTGACAGCATATCAGTCCATGCAGAAGCGGTTAGTGACGTTAAGAAGATAATCAGAAAGGTAAAAAGGAATAAAGTGAAAGCCGCTGTTGCCATCAACCCGGCGACTCCTCTTTCGGCAATCGATTCTGTTTTGGAAGAGCTTGATATGGTGCTTCTAATGACAGTAAACCCCGGCTTTGGCGGGCAAAGGTTTATAGAATCCGTGCTGCCAAAAATACGCGAGCTAAGGGAACTCATAGACAGCAGGAAATTGAAAACTGAAATAGAAGTTGACGGAGGCATAAATGCCGAAACTGGAAAAATGGCTGTTTCTGCAGGAGCCAGCATATTGGTAGCGGGCTCTTACATTTACGGCAGCAGCAACCCTTCTCTTGCTATAAAATCGTTGAGGGCATAGCAATAAAATGTCAGAACCATCAGAAATCCGAAGGATTTCTGAGGTGCTCAAGAACCACCTACTTCAGCAACTAACTGCAACATTCCACCAGTCTCTGACTGGTGGTTCTTGACATGTAATAAAAAAAGTTATTAGCGTCCGCGGGCCATCTTAGCTCTTGAAATGTCCCCCTTCTTGTCTATAAAGTAAAGGTATCCCTTAGCCTTTTTTACGCCAACCTTGGCAACTACTTGCTGTTTCTGTCTTCCCTTTTTCTTCCCCCCTCTAACCATCTTCGCTCTTGCTACGTTGCCTCTCTTGTCAACGAAATACAAGAATCCGTTCTGTTTTTTAACTCCTACCTTTGCGACTTTTTCGGCCATTTTTGTTACCCCCTTAGTATTTTTGTCTTATGACGATTTTCTCGCCGTAATATTTCAGTCCATACAATATCTGGTATTTAAATCTTTTTATTTTATAGACGAGGATTCTACTTCTGGTTTTGCTGGGAAAAGACATCGTCAGCTTTCTGAAGATACTCGTCTATGCGCCGGGTTATGTTCGGGAGGATAACCTTTTCTATTTTTTGGGAAAAAATTTGCTGAAGGGGCATGAATTCGCTAATCCTGTAGCTGCTTTTAATCTTATCAACTATCAGGAGGTTCCTTAACCGTTTTATCTGCCTTCTTATGTTTGAAGAAGCAACCCCAAGCATAGTAACCTTGTGCAGTTTCCTGTTCTGTATGACCTTGCGTTCTATTTCAGAAACAGGCAGCAGCTTGCGCCTTTTTCTGCTTTTTAGAAGCACGTGAAAAACATCAACCACGACATCCCTTGAATCGCCTGGCTGGAGAAGGCCAAACGAAAGGCACAATTTTTTAACAAGTTCCCGCTCTTTAATTTTCTGGGGAAACTCATATTTTCTCAAAATTATTTCGGCAAGCGGCTGCTCTGCTAATATTTTCATTATTAAAACTTTTAATAACCAGATTTATATACTTTTCCATAATGTAAAGTCAACATTCTATATAGGAAGTTGACGAATTACAGGAGCTTCACGGCCAACTTCCCGGTAATCAAGCTGAGTTCAGCATCAACAGCAGGCGCAATCCAGGAAAGTTCCGCTATTCATTCAACTTGATATGATAATCTTTTTATAGCAGTCTTTGTCTTCAATAACAAAATATTGTCGGTGTTTTTAATTGAACGAGCTTGTTAAGCTGATTTCGGATTTGGTGGGGTTCAGGACGACTTCAGACAACCCTGAAGAGGTAAAAAAATGCGCCGATTATATCCTCAGCTACCTGCGCGGCCGCGGGATTATAATCAAAAAATACATAAAAAATGATAAGATATCGATAGTGGCGCTTTTCCTCGAAACAAAAAAGCCAAAAATCTTCCTGAACGCGCATTTTGATGTCGTGCCCGCTTCTTCCCACTCCTTTGCCCCTAAGATTCTTGGAGACAGGCTTTATGGCAGGGGCAGCGATGACTGCAAGGCGCAGGTTGCCGCTCTTATGCTTCTGATGAAGGATTTTGCAAAGCAGAAAAGAAAGCCCGACATCGGGATTATGCTTACTTCCGACGAGGAAGTTCACGGCAGGGATGGCGTGGACTACCTCCTTTCAGAAGAAGGCTATGGCTGCGAGTTTGCCCTTGTGGCTGACGGCGGGAAAAACTTCGACATTGTAACAAAGCATAAAGGGGTCTTGCAGGTAAGGGTTTCTGCTATTGGCAAATCCGCGCACAGCGCTTACGCATGGGAAGGTGGGCAGAATGCAATAGATAAGCTCATTACGGCTTACGCTGAAATTCGGAAAATGTTCCCTAGCCTGAAAAAACCCGCGTGGAAGATATCGGCAAACCTCACTAAAATAAGCGGCGGCGATGTTTTGAACAAGATTCCTGATTATGCAGAGCTTTACCTTGACATAAGAAGAACGGAAAAAGATAGCGAAGCGGCAATCCTTAAACGATTAGGCGGCGTGGAAGGTGTGCAGGTGGAAAAAATTGCCGCTGCAGAAATGCTTGAAACTGACGAAAGCAACCCTTATGTTAAAAAACTCAGGGCATCTGCCGAGAAAATCCTTAAAAGAAAGATAAAAACCAATCGGGAGCATGGCGCAACTGACGCGAGATACTTCTCCGCAAGGGGCATGCCGGCAGTGCTGTTCAAGCCACTTGGTGCAGATGCCCACTCAGAATCTGAGCACGTCGTGATTTCCAGCCTTCAGCCTTACTACGAGATTTTAATAGATTTCGTGAAAGAAGCTGCGAAATAATTCACTTAATCCTGTATTCTGCGTCAATAATCCTGCCTTCATGCCTCTTGCGCTCTTTTTGTTTGCCTTCTTTCCTGCTTTTGGAGAGCAGCACAGAACTCACCCCGACAGCTGCAGCCATGAAAAGAATAACAATTATCAGCACAGGAAGGAAAAGCATCAGGAGTATGAACAGCGGAATAAACAAAACAGCCGCAATAATGCCGCCGGGCCCGATTCTTAGGAAATACGCCACAGCAGCTGCTACTGTCATTGCTGTTTTTATTCTTTGTCAAATGTCAGAATGTTCCATCAGTCTATGACTGATGGCAAGCTTCGCTTGCTGTTGGCATTTTGCAGACTGGAAAATTCTGAGCACTAAGAACCACCCGTCACAATAGTCGCATAATCCCACCCGTCTCTGACGGGTGGTTCTTTAGAATTCAGCCGCGTAGTAGCCTGAACAGCAAAAGAGTGCCGTCTTGTCAATGAAGCCGAAAACTGCAAAAGAACTACCTTTTATACTTATACATATACTGGTTAGCCCGGCCTGTAGGCTTGAACAACACCTGCTTTGATTTCCTTAGCTTTGACAGGTTGTTTATCACAGAGCCTGTAGAAACCTTCAGGTTTTTGGCAATCTCCTTGGAAGTGAACCATTTTATCCTATACTTCTTCAAAAAATCGCTGACTTCCTGTTGCCCCATATTTTTTCCCCTTTAATGTAGAGTTTGTGAGCTTGACGCTAGTATTTAAACCTAACGATTTTCGGCAACTGTTTTTATGAATTCATCCACGCTTAGCCACTTCGGGATTTTTACCTTGGCAAAGTCCTTGTCATCAGAGACTATAACCTCGGAATTGTGAAGCCTTGCAGTGGCAGCGTGTATGGCGTCTCTGGGCGCAAGCTTGTGACGCTTTATAATGTTTAAAGCCTCGCCAATCAGGGCGCTATCAACATTTGCAAGCGCCAGATGCGGCAGCGCCAGAAAGTTTTCAGAGAACAGTATGGCTGCGGCTGCGCCTTTTAACTTTTTAATCTTAAAAAACAGTTCATCAAATGTGAGAGACGAAGTTACTGCTTTTATCCTGCCCTTGGCAAGCCAGTCAAGTATTTTGGCGCACTTCTCCCCGATGGCAGCTTCAGACGTGCTGGCAAAAACAAAAACATTACTGTCGAGATAGACGCGCATACTTATCCTCGATTTCCTCTTCATCAAGCCTTTTCAGCAGGCCTGTAGTCACATCGACTTTTCTGCCGGATTTTGCTATCATTCTGGCTATCGCCGCTATGTTCGTCGCAGTTTTCCTGATGACAATGTCCTTTCCGTTATAGTC
>JAGVYT010000002.1 GCA_018303115.1 Candidatus Woesearchaeota archaeon
CACCTACTTCAGTAACTAACTGCAACATTCCACCAGTCTCTGACTGGTGGTTCTTGACAAGAAAACGAAACACGCGATAGTTGACATTACCCAAAATCATAACACTTATAAATACCCCCTAAATTCTCAGAGTTAAGATGGGATTATACAAGCACATAGGCAACCTGTGGAAGAAGCAAGGGGGCGAACTCTTAAAGCTGAGCAGGGAAAGGATGATTATCTGGAGAAAGGAGCCTGTAACATTAAGAATCGAAAGGCCCACTAGGCTTGACAGGGCTCGCTCGCTAGGATACAGGCCGAAATCAGGGGTAATAATAGTAAGACAGAGGGTTGATAGGGGAGGAAGGAAAAGGCCTGACATAAAAGGTGGAAGAAGGAGCAAGCACGCAAGGCAAATAAAGATACTTGACAAGAACTACCGGGCAGTTGCAGAGGAAAGGGCTTCCCGCCGCTATCCCAACATGGAAGTAGTCAATTCATACTTTGTTGGAAAGGACGGGCTTCATTACTGGCACGAGGTCATACTGGCTGACGGGGAAAGGCCTGAAATAGCCGCTGACGCCAGTTTAAGCCGGATTACCGGAAAGAGAAGGCGAGCTCTCCGCGGCCTGACATCCGCAGGAAGAAAAAGCAGGGGCTTACTCCACAAAGGAAAAGGGGCGGAGAAGATGAGGCCTAGCAGGACAGCCATAACAAAGAGAAAGTACAGGAAGCAGTCAAAGTACTACGGCCAAGCCAGGTTCTGATACCATTTCAGCAGAGGTTATGAAGTGGGATTTTAGCAAAAAATTTAAATAAGTTGAAAGAGCTATTAATGCTATGGAAACAAAAGGCTATCAGTGCAGTAACTGTAACTACCGCTTCACGCCGAAATCTGCGGAAAAGATTCCAGAAACCTGTCCTTACTGCAACAAGCCGGAAACGCTGGAAAGGGTGAAGGGGGCGCAGGATTACCTGGATGAAATAAGCACAGAAATGCAGGAAAGGGAAAAAAGGGAAAGTGTTTGAAGCCTGATTATGTCCTATTCGCATAAAAAAGGTCAGCGAATGTTCAGCTATTTCACCAGCGCCTTAAGGGAAGCCGCAGCCACTTCAATCTGCCTGCCGTCCGGGCGCTTTGTCGTAATGTGCTGAAGCCATACGCCAGGCAACGTAAGCGGCTTTATAAGAGGATTTCTCTGGTATTTTGAGGAAAACTTAAGTAGTTCGTAAGACAACCCTGCTATTACCGGAAGCAGCAACAGCCTGCCGAAAAATTTGAGAACAAAATTCTCAGAGGTTATTAGAGAGAACACCAGAACACTCAATATTACAACTATCAGCAGAAAGCTTGTGCCGCACCTTGGATGCATCGTCTGATGTTTCTTGATGTTCTTAGGAACAAGCCTTTCTTTATGCTCGTAAGCGTGAATCGTCATGTGCTCAGCGCCATGATACTCAAACAGCCTTTGGACATCCCTGAAAAAAGAGATGAATATTAGATAGCCGAATAAGGCCAGCAGCCGCAGAAGCCCATCCAGAAGGTTAAACAGCAAATTGTCCTCAGTCGCCAGCGAGGCAAAGAAAAAAGGAATGGCTATGAAGATTAACACCGCAAGAGCCACGGACAAGAAAACAGCCAGAGCCATCTCCCTTCCTGACAGGCGCTCATTCTCCCCGGCAGATACGTGTGCAGAGTAAATCAGCGCTTTAAAGCCAAGAACCAGCGTTTCGTACAACGCGAGAATGCCTCGGAAAAAGGGAAGCTTAAAAATCTTAAATTTATCAGAGGCGGTAGCAATCTTTTCCTTTTTGACAATGATTTTGCCCTTAGGATTTCTGACAGCAACCGCATACTCCTTAAGGGTGCGCATCAGCACGCCCTCAATAACAGCCTGCCCGCCAACAGTTATCTCCGCAGCCATTCATGCTTAACCGAAATAAGAATTATTTAAAGGTATGCATTGGCCAGGCGCTGTCCCGAATCCTGTTCGTGTAGCTACTGCATACCCTCGAACCTGTTCTCCAAAACTTCTATGACCACTCTATGGCTCACTTAATCCCTTCCTTATCTGGTTAGGAGGGGACTAAGTGAGCGTAGCAATACACATACGGCAGAGCAGGAGGGGGGAAGTATGGAAGTATAAAATGTCAGAATTTTCCATCAGTCTATGACTGATGGCAAGCTTCGCTTGCTTTCGACTTCATAGTCAGGAAAATTCTGAGCACTAAGAACCACCAGTCTTTAGGGAAGCGATAAACATATGAGAAAGCACGTTTATGACAGCTTCGCTAAACGCTAAACTAAACATTTAAAAAAGCGTAAACATCCAATAAGGGCAATATGCGGGAGAAGTCAGCAGGGGCGGTGATATACCGGAAAGAGGACGGCAAGGTAAATTACCTGATACTGTTCTATGGAGCAGGACACTGGGACTATGTTAAGGGTAATGTTGAGCCTGATGAAGAAGAGGAAGAAACGGTTCTTAGAGAAGCTGAAGAAGAAGCAGGGCTTATGGACCTGAAGCTTATTCGGGGCTTCAAGGAAAGGATAAGCTACTTCTACAAAAGCGAGGGAAAGACAATCTCGAAAGAAGTTGTTTTTTACCTTGGTGAAACTGGGAGAAAAGAGGTAAAGTTATCAGCCGAGCACAAGGGATACAAGTGGCTTGAACTGGACAAGGCAGTAAAGCAGGTTACTTATAAGAACAGCAGGAACGTTCTTAGTAAGGCAGACAAGTTCATCAAGAGCCGCGAAGGACAATGAAGGCTGCGAACCTTTATTCTAGTCGGAAAATTTGCGGATTTTTTGAAAATTTTCCGGTATTTTTTAGGCAAAGTTTATTAAGAAGCGTGTATAGCCAGCGAGAATGGAAGAAACGTACAAAGTAAGCTGGGACACGAAGATTCTAATGTGGCTCGGCTATTCAATAATAGCGGCGCTCATAGCATTGATAATTCATGAGCTGGTATTATGATAAAAAATCTCGCATACTGGCTAGTATTTTCAATAACAGTAGCTGCGGCTTTAACAGGGATAATCATGGTAATTTATAAAGTAACAGGGCACTCGCCAACAGTAGAAGAAGCATTACTGATGCTTTCTGTCGCGATAACAGGTTTGCTGATTAACCACATGAAAAGCACAAGCAAGTTTGAAGGTCATGCCAGAGCCGAACTTACTACGCTTAGGAGGGATGTGGAAGAAATGAAGCGCGACCTTAAACTGCTGACATCCAAGCGCGCAAGAGCTACATAATCACTTTCTAAGCAGCGAACTCTTATACTTATTCGGATGGTAAGCCTTTAAGCGCACGACTTCCACGTTTAATCCCCGCTGCTGCAGTTCTTCCTTAGCATGGTTTGTAAAGGCTTTCTGGTCATAGCCAAACACGAGAATATCTGGCTTTTCCTCTTCCACTATTTTCAGTTTATCCCCGCTGCGGCCAAGTATAACCTTGTCCGCAATGCCAAGCTGCTGCAAATTTTTAAGCCTTGCACCCTGATTGTTTTTAGGAGCATGTTTTTTTACAGCATCAACGGTTTCGTCCAGCGCAACAACAACAACCAAGTAATCTCCAAGCTTTTTGGCCTCGCTCAAGTAATGCTCGTGCCCCTTGTGGAGCACGTCAAATGTGCCGAAGCACATAACCTTTCTCATATAAGCGAAGGATTTAACACCCCAATAAATAGTTTATTGCTGCAGCTAGAAATTCAGCACAGTAAACTTTTTAAACCACCCCCCAAATGCCAGTGTAGTATGGCAAAGATGAGAAGAAGCAGGGCTTATAGGCGCATTGAAAGGCCCTATACCAGGATTTCGAAGTTCAAGAAGAAGTCATTCATCAGAATCACCCCTCCAAGGAAGGTAGTAAGGTTTAACATGGGAGAGGAAAAAAAGCGCAATTACTCACTAGACCTTGTTTCTAAAAAATCCGTTCAAATAAGGCAGGAAGCCATAGAATCTGCAAGGCAGACAAGCCTCAGGTGGCTGGAAAAGAACATAGCAACTGATTTCTTTTTCAGGATAGTGAGGTACCCTTATCATATCCTCAGGGAAAACCCGCTGGCATCCGGGGCAGGCGCAGACCGCGTAAGCACCGGAATGAAGCTGAGCTTTGGAAAGCCGATAGGAGTAGCACTGCAGCTAAAGGAAGGCGAGAGGCTGTTTTCTGTATCGGTAAACGAGCAGGGGGTTGACATAGCCAGAAAGGCGCTGCAGAGGGCAATCAAGAAGCTGCCTTGCTCCTTTACGATAGCAGTGAACCGCAACAAAACAGAGTAAATAATTCTGAAGAGTAAAGTAAACTATAGCGACTGACATTAGTTTTTGTACCTGTTTGTCAGTCGCTGTATCAGGAAGATACAACTATTTTGTCTATGATTATTGAAAAGTCGCAGGGTATAAAACCCCGACCTGTCAGAAGCGAAGCTTCTGAGCACTTAGAAACGCTTTAGCGTTTCTTCTGGTTTGCTGCGTTGGCTGATTTAGTTTCTAGGAGCAGAAAAAACGCCAGCCCCATACCTTTACTTTGCCATCCTAAAGAAAAGTTTTTAAACTAGAAATCTGGAATAAGAAGAGCCCATGGAGCAAAGCTTAAAGACGATTCGCTTGAACCTGCTTAAGGTGGTAGTCAAATCCTTTTCGCCAATTGACAACAGGGCAGTCCTTGAAATATTTTATGAAGACGGAAAGAGCAGGCAGATAACAAGGGCAACAAGACTGGGGGATGCCAACATGCTCGCACTGCAGCTGATTGACGAGCTTGTATTAAGCGAGAAAAATGACGGGCTTGAGTTCGACGGCGAAAACCTGAGAGGTGTTGATGTCGTCATAGAAAATGAACAAAAAATAAAGCTTATGCTTGTTGACTTCTTCAGGACACTGCATAGCAAGGCGCAGAAGATAAGGAACAACAAAAGCGCCTCAGGCTACCTTGACCTGATAAGAGGCCTGCAGAGAACCGAGCTGGTTTTTTATGACTAACAAAATCAAGAAATTGGTAATAGCTGTTGCGATAGCCATTGTTTTCAACCTTTTTGTTAATTATGGAGTTGCTACTTTCTACCCCGGGTCTGAATACGCAGACTACTGCAACGAGTTCTCAAGAGCGCAACCGATAGGAAGGAATAACCAGGACTGCGAAACGATACAGGTAGGAGAAGATTTGAGAAACAGCTGCAACAAGCAAAAAGGCTACATAGACTACAAATACGACAGCAATGGATGCGCTACAGAAGCTTATTGCGAAACATGCAGTGCCGAATACAATGACGTAAGGAAGGTTCATGACGGCAACGTGTTCATAGCACTGCTTATAATAGCGGTTATCGCGCTTGTGGCAGGAATAATGGTGAAGGTAGAGGCTGTGTCAACAGGATTTTTGTTTGCAGGGGTCCTCGGATTAATCATCGCATCCATAAGATATTGGGTACACCTGCAGAATGTTTACAGGTTCTTAATGCTTGGAATTGCTCTTGCAGTGCTCGTATGGCTGGGGTATAAGAAAGTAAAATAGGGTAAGGTAAACTAGTGCGTACTAGTGCGTGTTACGGTAACGATTGGCGGCAGTAGTAGCGTCAAATACTGCGACTACAAAACTACTGAGACAATTACTGCTGTGATTAATTCACCACTAACTTTGAAATCACCGCAAAATAGAAAGCTTTATAAGTAAGAAAATTCTTACACGTCTCATGTTAGCAAGAAAAGTTAGAGTTTCTGATAAAGGGCAAGTAGCCATACCTATAGATATCAGGAGAGACGCGGGGATAAGAACAGGTGACGACCTTATACTAATACAAGCAGGGGATAAGATTCTGCTTGAAAAGTCAGAAAAAATAGCTAAAAGGATAAAAGACGACTTTTCAGACCTTTTGAAACATTCTGAAAAAACAGCTAAAAAACTGTGGGGAAGTAAAGCTGATGATATTTGGGACAGCGTTTAAGCAAGGGGAAATAGCAATAGTGCCTTTTCCTTTCACTAACTTGAGTTCAGTAAAGCAAAGACCGGTTCTTATATTATCCAACAACAATTATGATGAAGAAAATGAAGATGTTATCACCTGCGGAATTACTTCGAATCTGAAAGATGCCCCGCATTCTGTTTTAATAAGCAAGGAAGAGCTGGAGAAAGGCTGGATACCCAAAACAAGCAGAATAAAAGTGGACAAAATATTTACGATTCACAAACTATTGGTTAAGAAAAAAATAGCAAAAGTAAGCTCCAGTGTTTTAAAAGAGGTTAAAGAGGAACTTTTAAAGGTTTTATGATATGAAGATAAGAACCTGCCCGAATTGCGGCTCAACGGATATAGGAATGGACAGGACGCTGGGAATAGCGGGCAACATGTATAAGTGCAAAAAATGCTGGTATACGGGAGACATCATAATAGAGCGCGATGTTGAGAAGAAGTTTAAGTCTTGACTATTGACTATATAATCTTGCTGCCATGAATGTCCGGGGTTGTTTGACGCACTTCATTTTAATCATTGCTGCAATTCGCAGTTACTGCGCTCTGCAAGCGAGCCAAGGGGGAGAACGCCTGTCTGCCTGCTGCCGTCAGCAAACTCCCAGGTAGGGTAGCTTTCGATTTCGTTTTCCCTGCAAACACCGCTCTGAATGTCAGAGCCCCTGACAGCGCACTCAACGTAGTTAACGTAATTAAAGGACTTTCCAAACAGGTTCTTCTGCTGGGCACAAGCGCCACACCAGTAAGCGCCGAACATCTTGACATCATTGGCAGTGAGGCACTTCGCGAAATCGTCAAATTTTCCGGGCTTTTTGCTCTGGCTGTAAGAATAAGCGCCTATCGCTGTTATTATGACCAAGACGCCTATTAAAATGGCTTTGCCCTTACCCATAGAATAGCATAAAAAACCGCTCTTTATTAAGTTTTTGTTCAGTTGACTCTTACAGCATTTGTTTTAATGGCGGCCTCTGCAACCGCTTTTGCAACTGACTGGACAAGCCTCTTATCCAACGGTTCAGGCATTATCATGCCGGCAGCAGGATTTTTTACCAAATCCGCAATGGCGTGGGCAGCGGCCAGCTTCATCTCCTCATTTATTTCAGTTGCCCTTGCATTCAAAGCGCCCCTGAAAATGCCGGGGAATGCCAGCAAGTTGTTAACCTGGTTAGGGAAGTCGCTTCTTCCTGTAGCAACAACAGCAGCACCGGCAGATTTTGCCTCATCAGGCATTATTTCAGGGACAGGATTAGCCATTGCAAGGATTATCGGACTATCATTCATGCTTTTAACCATTGAAGCTGTCAACACCCCCGCCTTCGACACCCCGACAAACACATCAGCATTCTTAATAACATCCGACAAGCCGCCTCTTAACCTGTTTTTGTTGGTTACGCCGGATATCGCCTTTTTATACCTGTTCAAGCCAGCCCTGCCAGGGTAAATTGCGCCTTTGCTGTCAATAACAACAATATGATTAACGCCAAAACTAAGCAGCATTTTAGCAGAAGCAAGACCAGCAGCGCCAGCGCCGTTTATTACGACCTTAACATCTTCCTTGTTTTTGCCGGTAACCTTCATGGCGTTAATTAAGGCGGCTAAAACAACAACGGCAGTTGCATGCTGGTCGTCATGCATGACAGGAATGTCCAACTCTGATTTTAACCTTGATTCAACTTCAAAACAGGCTGGAGCAGCAATGTCCTCAAGGTTAATAGCTCCAAAAGAAGGAGCAATAGCCTTAACAGCAGCAACTATTTCATCTGGTTCGTGGACAGACAAACAAATAGGAAATGCGTCTATGTCAGCCTGCGATTTCATAAGAAGGCATTTGCCCTCCATGACAGGCAGGGCAGCTTCAGGGCCTATGTTCCCCAAGCCCAAAACAGCGCTTCCATCGCTAACCACTGCCACAGAATTCTGCTTAATTGTATACTTGTAAACCAAATTTTTATCCGAAAAAATGGCAGAGCTAACTGCAGCAACCCCTGGGGTATAAACCAGGGATAAATCCGCCCTGGACTTAACAGGAACCTTTGCCGCTATTCCTATCTTGCCCCTATGCCTTTCGTGGAGCCGGAGCGCTTCTTCGCTGCTCATCTATCAAAAACCTCCTGTTGTCCAAGTCAAGGAAACTGTCTGCCTCATCAACAAGCTTTTTGGAAGCTGACTTTCCGAAAGCTGCCACTTCAACCCTGCAGCCAACCGCCCTTCTCAAATGCTGAAGCAAAGGCTGGAAATCACCGTCTCCTGAAACCAGAATCACGGTATCAAGCTTTGGCGATTGCTCAATCATGTCCATGGCAATGCCAACATCCCAATCGCCCTTCTTCGCACCGCCGAAAAAGACTTGCAGGTCTTTAGAGCTGACTTCAAAGCCCATAACCTTTAAAGCATTAAAGAACTTGTCCTGCTCCTCAATGTCAGCCTTGATAACATAAGCGGTTGCCCTGACCAGCCTTCTTTTGCCAACAACCGCCTTCAGTATTGCGGCAAAGTTGACCTTTGCATTGTACAGGTTTTTGGCAGAGTAATACATGTTCTGCACATCTACATAAACACCGACCCTCTGCTCAAAATGCTGCGATGTCATTTTCAAAATACCTCACATTTTTTTATAAATTGCCACTGCAGATAATGCCAACCTACGCCAGGTTTTGCTGCTCTTTCCCATGCTCATTTTTTCCTCCCCCACGCAAAGTAAGGGGAGGAAAATGAGCGATGAACAACAACGCAAACATTAAGCAGCCGACATTACCCTGCTGCACACTCGCCATATATCAGCAGCAGTGGCGATTACCCTGCAATTTCTGGCGAGTATTTAAAGGTTTGGCAAAATTTAAATAAATTCGGAGAATACCTGAACATATGGCATCAATAAGGTTTAATCCGGTAGAGGCGGCTTACAAAACAATAGACGGAAGGGCGGTTGTTGAGCTATACGGAAATAGCGATGGAAGGCAGGTGTGCGTCCAAGTAAAGGACTTTGAGCCTTACTTTTGGGCTCTCGGTGACGGGAGAGCGGAAAACGGCAGGATAACGAAGATTGAGGAGCATGAGAAAAGGTTTCTCGGAAAAGAAATAACTGCAAAAAAAGTGTTTGTCAGGCTGCCATCAGACGTTCCTTTAACAAGGGGCAAGTTTGACTCGCTTGAGGCGGACTTGCCGTTCACAAGAAGGTTCCTGATTGAGCGGAAAATAACGCCATTGCTCAGTTACGAGGCAGAAGGCGAGTTTGTCAATAGCGACTATAAAACAGAAGTGTTTGCCGCTGACAGGATAAGCTACCTTAGCGATGACACACCACAGCTCAAGGTGATGGCTATTGACATAGAAACGCTGACTGAGTTTAATAAGGAAATAGTCCCTGAGAATGACCCGATAATAATGGCTGCATTTTACGGAAAGGGATTAAGAAAAGTAATAACGTGGAAGCATTTTGGCACAAAACTGGACTATGTTGAGGTTGTTGGCAGCGAGGTAGAACTTATAGAGCGGTTCAGGCAGCTGATAGGAGATTACAAGCCTGACGTATTAACAGGTTACTTCTCTGACGGATTTGACTTGCCGTATATAAAGGCAAGGGCGGACAAATACAAGGTAAAGCTGGACATTGGGCTGGACAACTCGGCAATCAGGATAAGAAAAGGAAAAATGCCTGTTGCGGAAATAACAGGGATTGCCCACGTAGATGTTTTCAAGTTTGTCAAGAGAATGTTCAGAACAACCTTCACAAGCTTCAGACTGAATGATGTTGCCCGAGAGCTGCTGAACGAAGAAAAAGTGGACATTGACCTTGAGGGGCTTTTTGCAGCGTGGAATGAGCAGAATGGAAAGCTTGAGCAATTTGCAGAATACAACCTGCAGGATGCAAAGCTGACCTATGACTTATGCGCCAAGCTTATGCCGAACCTGGTTGAGCTTACAAAACTTATCGGCTTAGCGCCGGCTGAAGTGAGCAGGATGAGCTTCTCACAGCTTGTTGAATGGTATTTGATAAAAGAGGCTCCTGAATTTAACGAGCTCGCCCCGAACAGGCCAGACTACGATGATGAACGAAAAAGAAGAATGGAAAGCTATGAGGGCGGGTTTGTATACGAGCCAACACCTGGCCTTTACAAAAACGTGGCGGTTTTTGACTTCAGGAGCCTGTATCCCACAATAATCAGCTCACACAACATATCCCCCGACACGATAGTTTACGGAAAGGACAGCAGCGATGGGGTGCTGAAAGGCTTCACATTCAAAACAGACAGGAAAGGCTTTGTTTCAACAGTAATAGACAACGTGATACAAAGGAGGCTAAGGGTCAAGAAGCTGGCAAAGGAAACAGCAGAAGACAAAACACTTGAAGCAAGGCAGCTGGCGCTGAAAACAATAGCAAACTCCATTTACGGCTACTACGGGTTTTTCGGGGCAAGGTGGTATAATATTGACTGCGCCAAAGCAATAACCGCCTACGGAAGGCACCACATCCAGGACGTAATAGCAAAAGCAAGAGCTGCAGGATTAAAGGTGCTTTATTCTGATACTGATTCCATTTTTATAGCGTTAAATGGCAAAATACTGGCTGAAGTGCTTGATTTCGTAGAAAAGATAAACAGGCAGCTCCCGGGAATAATGGGGCTTGAATTTGAAGACCTTTACAATTCAGGAATATTCGTTGCAACAAAAGGAACTGAAAGCGGCGCAAAGAAAAGGTATGCGCTTATGAGAGCAGACGGCAAACTGAAGATTCGCGGATTTGAAACCGTAAGAAGGAACCTGTCGCTAATAGCAAAGGAAACGCAGGAGAAAGTGCTTGGGATGATACTTAACGGAGAAAAAAGCGAGGAAGTTGCAGGGCATGTAAAAGACGTAATAAAAAGCTTAAGAGCCAGGGAGGTGCCAAAAGAGAAGGTGGTAATAAAAACACAGGTAACAAGGGACATAAAAAGCTATGAGAACATACCGCCCCACGTTGCCATTGCAATGAAAATGCAGGAAAAAGGGGTAAAGGTGGGGGCAGGAACAATAGTAAGGTATGTTGTAGTTGAGGGAAAGGGCATTATAAGAGACCGTTCAAAGCTGCCTGAAGAAGTCGATGAAGGTGAGTATGACGCAGAATATTATGTAACCAACCAAGTCATTCCTGCAGTTGGGAAAATACTCGAGGTAATTGGCTACGACAGCACCCAGCTTGCTGAAGAGCACAGTCAGAAAAAATTAGAGAGTTTCTTTGGGTGAAGGCGAGCGGCAAAGCGAAGGCGGAACCGTAAAATTCCTGTTAGTTTCTCCGACCTACGAGCGAGGACTGGAATTATCGTTTATCAAATTTCCGAGCTGAGTGGGGAGGACAAGGAACATAATGACGAAGGGTATTTTTACAGCCGAAAATAGCACTGGCGCTGTAGTTTTCACCCATTGAACAAAGATTAATCCTCTTGCACAGCAAGACAAGAGTTTAGGGGCTAAAGAAACTAATTAGTAACCTTGTAGTGGTTACAATAGAAAGCTTTATAAGTAGAGGTGTTTTTTGGGTTTTTATGGGACGCTTTACATTCATGCACAGCGAACGGGATTCCGAGTTAGAGAAAGCCCTGCAAGGTGTTTCATTTAGTGGGAAAGTCGAGTTTGGTTATTTTAGTTATGAGAGGGGAGGAAACGATAAGGGTGAAGCGGGTAAAGTGGGTAAAGAAACTACTTCTCCAGTGTATCTGCTTCCAGTAGATGCCAATGGCGATACTGTTCATGGTTATTTTACACTAGATGATAAATTGGCTAAGGTCCCAATTGGTTTGTTGAGGAGAAATAATTTTCTTTCCACGGAACATTTTAGAATAACTTTAGAAGGGAGTTTAGTAGAAGAAAATAGTTTAAATGATGGAACGATATATCTCCCAGTAAGAATAACTGACTTAGTTTTAAATATCGGTAGAGAGAGAGAAGGTAAATTCATACCAAATGAAGGGTCTCCATTTCTAATTTTTGGGGTTGAAGGACCACAAGGAGTTTATCCATTAATTTTAGTTTCTGAAACTGAAGAAGGAATGATGTGTAAAGGGTTGTATAAAGCAAAGGGTGGGCAACTATTAACATATGACCATCAAGAAATTAGACCCCCTGATGAGACAGTTCGGGAAATTCTTAGAGGTTTAAGAGGTGTTACACCAACAGCTGGTAAAAAGGCAACGGTCAAAACTGCCCAAATAGGTGCTGGAAAAGCACCAGAACCAGCAGAATCATTAGAAACCCTCGCGAATGGAGAGATTAACTGGGAAGAACCAAAATCAATCGTAGCCTATCTTAATCAGTATGTTGTAGGTCAAGAAGATGCGAAAATAGCTATTGCTGTTGCATTCTCTAATTATATGACAAAAGTAAGAACACAAAATGAAGAATTACTTAAGGATAATTTACTGCTCATTGGTCCATCAGGCGTGGGTAAAACGTACATGGTCTCATTGCTTGCAAAAAGAGCATCTTTGCCAATGGTTCAAACAAAATTAACCGGAAAATCTACTGAAGGGTATAAAGGAGAAAATCTTTCTACTGTGTTTGAACAAATGAGAGCAATGACGACTGGAGAAGCCCCATACGGAATTATCTTTTTTGATGAGATTGATAAGTTAGCTCGTGATGAATCGGGAAGTGGAAGCGGATTTGGTCCAAGATTGCAAGATGAATTAATCGGTTGGCTAGAGGAAGCAACTGTTCTTGCCGATAGAAAAGATGAGAAAAAAGCATATAATGGTCTAAATACTCGAAATATTTTGTTTGTTACTGCCGGTTCTTTTCAGAGTACTGATGAAGGCTCTTCATTAGCAGGCATTATTCGGAAAAGATTAGGAAAAGGACAGAGACAGATGGGATCTGGAGTACAACAGAAATCAAAGGATGATGATGCAGAATATGAACTTACAAAAGTTAGACCGGAAGATTTGGTTGCTTATGGATTAAGACCTGAGCTTGTTGGGCGACTTCCATCTTTAGGTGTGCTTCATCCTCTAACTATTGATGATAAAGTTAGAATTTTAACTGCAACTAAAAGATCTCCAATTACCAATTACACTCAATTATTGTTGTTAAAAGGGTATCACGTAGAAATAGATTCCGCTGTGCCTGAAGTAATAGCCGGATATTGTCCAGAAGAGACTGGTGCTCGTGCTTTGAATGCAGTTTGTAATGATTTGTTTACAGAAATAATATTTGATCCTGAGCTATATGCTGATGACCAAAAAGTAATCAGAGTAACACCTGATTTAGCAAGAAAGTTGATTAATATGTATGCGTAATTTCTTTAGCCCCAGTTAAGTTCAAATGGATGAAAATTTGGACGGAGTGAAACGAAGTTGTTAAATCAGCGTTAGGCAGAGTTACGAAGTGATTTGGCATCCGTTTTTTCTTTGACGATTTAACGAAAGTGCCAGTGCACAAGATTTTCGGGAATAGCGTAAGCGTGTGAACCTGCAAGGCGGTAAAAATATTGAACGTATTCCATTAACCGAAGTTTTTTCCCTCGAAAAATTCCCCTCGTGAGCAAAATTGAGGCAACCCACAATTTTGCGAACAGAGTTGGAGAATTTTTCAGAGTTGGCAAATTTTCAGAGCTGGAAAAAATTTGGGAAAAATCGGGAAAACGCTTGGCAATTTAGCTTTAGCGACCGATTTTTCCGTAAAATTCTTGTTAAGTTCTTTTCCCGCTACGCAGTTCGGGAAAATTGCGACCGAAAAGTATATAAGTAAGATATGTTTTACTTATCCTACAGGTGATGTAATATGCAAGTCGAACTAACCAGAATATCTGAAAAAGGACAGGTTGTTATCCCTTCTTCATTAAGGAAGGAAATGGGGATAAAGAAATCAGACCAGTTTATGATATTTGGAGAATCTGGAACAGTAATATTGAAGAAAATAGAAACACCAGCCATTAAAAAAACATTTGACGAGATTGCTAAACCATTACAACAGGCGGCTAAGCAGGCAGGATTAACAAGGGCAGATGTAAAAAAAGCGATTAAGGATATAAGAAATGCTGCTTAAACTGGTTCTTGATACCAATACTCTTGTTTCAGCTTTCTTTTGGGAAGGGAATGAAGCTGAGCTATTTAGGAAAATTGAGCAAGGTAAGGCAAATTTGTATATCACAATTGAAATTCTTAAAGAAGTTGAAGCTGTAACAAAGAGACCAAAATTCAATGAAGTTATGATGAAAGCAAACTTAACACAAGACCAGATTATGCAGAAGATAGTTTCTTTTTCTCATTTGGTCATTGCTCCAAAATTGGACATAAAAGTTTGCAGAGATGAAAAAGACGATAAATTCCTTGAATGTGCAGAAAGTGCGAAAGCTGATTATGTTGTAAGTGGAGATGAAGATTTGCTTTCTTTGAAAAAATATAAAGAAATTCCTATTGTTAGAGCTTGGAAAGTATTGCAGTTATTGGAATAATTATTAAGCTGAATGAATACGAAGTTCTGGGAAACTTCGTCCGAAGAGTAGTTTTTTGGGCTAAAGTTCGTTTCAAAGAGCGAAGCGATACATTAAGAACGTACATTAAGGCGAGAAAACCTTTTAGTCGTAGTAGTGGGGCGAGAAAACTTAATCGCATATTTTATTGAATTCTTCAGGCGTTATTATTTTAATTCCCCTGAATTCTTTTAACTTTAGTAAATGATTATCTTGTGAAATTATGTAATCTGCATTTCCGGCTACAGCAGTTTCAATGAAAATATCATCTTTCGGGTCATCTTTGACTATGTTGATTTTTTCTTTTGGCTCTACAACTATAGACTTTCTTATAATTAAATCAATCCATTCCTTAATCATGTCATCTGGAAGCTTGATTTTGAAATCTTTGAGAACTTTTATTATTTCTGAAACTGCTTCCAATGAAGTTACTATTGTAAATTTCCCTTCTTTCCAGTTGAGTATGACTTTATTAGAGGCACCTTTCCAAAAAATGCCAGAAATAAAGACATTTGTATCCAAAACAGTCTTCATTTCCTAGCTTTCTTAATGGCACTTTCAACATCAGCTTTTGTTATACCTTTATCTTTTGCGAGTTGCTGTGTTTTTTGGAGCAATTTATCAAAGTTTTTGAAGGAAGGCATGGTTACTTTTTTCAAAAGAATAGTATCTTCTTCTCCTACAACAACAAATTTTTCACCTTCCTTTAATCCAAGCTGTTCCCTTATATCCAAAGGTATAACTACCTGTCCTCTTGAACTCATGCTCGTTATTTCCAATTTTTCCATTTTGTTCGCCTCCTTGATAAGAATATCTTATTGGTAAGATTAACTTATATATAACTGTTATGGATTTTTTCAAGAATTCTGTTCTTTGGTCTGGAAGAAGTGGAAATTTAGGGAGTAGGCACCAGAACCGAATTGAATAGAACACCTATTAACCGAGTTGTTATTACGTTTAATTCCCGGATTTGCTGAGGAATGCGAAGTTTTTTATAATCCGGCATTTTCGGGCTTTTATGGACGGAGCGCCAACTGATTTAGCCGAAATGGAAGCAGTTGTAGCGCAGGAGTGCAGGCTCAGGGGGTACTCACAAAGAACAGCGGAAAATTACCTCCACCACATCAGGAAATTCGTTTCGTCAGGAAGGCAGCCAAGGGAGCACCTCCTCTCACTGATAGAGAAAGGCAGTTCTGATGAGAGCGTAAGGTCTGCGGGTTTCGCGATAAAATTCTATCTCAGGACAATAAAAAAGGACAGCACAGAAATACAGGGTATTCTAAACGATTTGCCAAAGTATCCAGTAGGGAGATGGCAAAAATCAAAAGCACACTGGATGAGCCGTGAAGGCAGCAGAATGAGCACCTATACTGGCGTATTGCAGCACATTGACAGGCTGGAGATGTTCGGGATAAAACTTGGGCTGGAGAACATCACAGCGCTTTGCGGGATTCTCGGAAACCCGCAGGAAAGTTATAAGACAATCCATGTAGCCGGAACGAATGGGAAAGGCTCGGTTGTTGCAATGTGCAGCAGCATACTCATGGAAGCGGGCTATAAAACAGGAATGTACACTTCGCCTCACTTGCAGACGTTCAGGGAAAGGATACAGGTTAATGGCAAAATGATTTCGCAGCAGGAAACTGTTGAAATTTTTGAAGAAGTAAAAGCGGCTGCTGAAGAACTTGAGAAGAAACGCATGCACGCAACTTATTTTGAATTCACAACCGCGATGGCGTTCCTCTATTTCAGGAAAAAAGACTGCGACTTTGCGGTTGTAGAGGTTGGGATGGGGGGAAGGCTGGATGCTACGAATGTGGTAAAGCCCATGGCGGCGGTGATTACGAACATAGAGCTTGAGCATGTGAAATACCTGGGCGATACAAGGGAAAAGATAGCGATGGAAAAAGCGGGGATAATAAAGAAAAACAGCGCAGTAATAGTCGGGGAAAAAGATGAAAAGATAAAACAGCGACTGCAGCGCATTTGCAATAATAAAAACTCTGAATTTGTAGCAGTAGAAGACGGCTACGAAGGAAAAATCCCGTTATTGGGAGAGCACCAGAAAAGGAACGCTGCAGCAGCTGTTGCCGCGATTAAAAGCTTGGGGAAATTTGGGATAAACATCAGCGAGGATGTTATCAGGAGGGGCATTGAAAAAACAAGGTGGCATGGAAGGCTGGAAGTAGTGCAGGAAAACCCGAAGGTAATACTAGACGCCGCCCATAACCCCAGCGGCGCTGCTGTTACCGCTGATTATTTGAAAAGCCTAAAAAAGAACATAGTCTTGGTATTGGGAATATCTAGCGACAAAGATATTAAGAAGATAACGGAAATCCTGGCAGAAGTTGCTGATAAAATAATCGTGACAAAAGCAAAACATAGAGGAACTGATTGCGAAATTCTTAGAAAAGAAGCTATGAAATACAATAAAAACGCGGAAATAGTGGAAAACGTTGAGGCTGCCGTAAGCAAAGCAATAAACGAGGCAAAGAAAGAGGTTGTAGTGGTTACCGGTTCTATATTTGTGATTGGAGAGGCTAGGGCGCTGTGGTTTAAGGAAGAGGCTTAAAAGTGCTTAAGAATACTTCTTGAGAGTATGTATCGCTTGTCAATTGAAATGAACGGCACTTTTGACTCCACTTTTTGTAGCAGCGTGTTGGCAGCAACGAATGAAAGCGAGATTCCGGAAGCGAAAAGCAACCGCTCAATAATGACCACTGGAATCAGCCCAATCCACAGTTCTGGTGTCATCGGGACTGTCCACGCCCATATAGCGCCTCCGACTGAATGGGCTGTGAATGTTGAGCCCAAGCTGCGCATGAACAAACTGTTCCTGAAAAAAGCGGCGATTATCGGAATTGTCCAGAACAGGGAGAAATACCACGCCTGCCTGCCGACAGGGTGCAGCACGAACAAGGCAATAGCAATTAATGGAACAATAATTGAAAGCTTCCTCTTTTTAGTGCCAAAGTAGTAAGCGGCAAATGCCATGGGCAGTAAGCGCAGCAGTGTTACCAATTCAAAACTGCTGCTGCCATTGACCAGGCTTACAATAAAATTGGCAGTAGTGGCGGCTAAAACGATTATTGCGCCGAATAAACTGCCCAGTATCCCTCCTGCAATCGGGCCGAAAAACTGGAAAACGGTAAAGAACTGGTTCTCTGCGCCAACAAGCTTTGCGAAGTTGAGTTTCATGCTCGCAAACACAAGGGCTGTAAAAAGAAGCGCGAAGAAAACCTTAGCTGAAGTTGAGACCTTTCCCATCACTTAACAATGAGCGAAGCAGCACATTTATATATTTTGCTGTTGCTGGCAAAAGCATGAAAAATATATTGAGTATCCTCGCAGTTATTCTAGCGATTGCAATGTACGGCTTTTCAGCTCCTGACAACAACGAAGAGGCAGTTAGAATCATCTGAAAATCTTTCAAAAAATCTGAAAATTTTGACTGCAACATTTAAATACAAGCTCTTCCACTAAGCTGTTTTGAGATGTCGCATATAAACCTGTATATAAGGAAAGAAGGCGTGATTAAAAGAGCCACCGTGCCTGTTTTCATGGCAAAAGACCTCCTGTTTTCCGGACTGAATGAAGAGCAGCTCAGGATTGTGTTTAACAGGGCTGTTGAAGACAGCAAAATAGCTTCCTATGACTCAGGGCTGCTGATAATTGACTCAGACAAGAAAACAGTAATAAGCTCCCAAAACGCCTTCACGTTTAACGACCTGACAAGAAAAGCAAAAACCAAAATCAACAACGGATGGAAATACGAGGAAATAACAAACGCAGAGCCTATTTTAGAGAAGATTCGATGAGCTGCTTCCTTTAATTTTTTCCTCCATACGTTTTATATTAAACTGGTCTCTAATTTCATTCGATTGTTGATATTTTACCGATATAGAATCCACGAGCTTAACCATTTCGTCATGAAGTTCTTTTTCTTCTTGTAAGGAGAAATTAATACGTCTTATAGGAATATTTTTTAAATAATTGGCACTGAATTTATGATAGCCTCCTTGAAAAACAGGGCTATTGGAAATTATATAAAGATTAATAAGATTGGAATTCAACAATCCTAAAAGATATTTAATATTCTCCTTAATATTTTTTATAATGATTGAGGTTACACCAGCTGTTCCTGTTACAAATAAATTTCCAAAATCCAAACAGAAATTTGATTCGTTGCTTAAACTTGGTGTAAGTATGTGTTGCGACTCAAATGTCTTATATGAATCGAGGTACATGAGGCCATACCATTCGCCAGAAAGTTGCTTCGCGTTTTTTCCAAACCAGATTCTTCTATTAAGGATTGTTTTATTACTGGATAAGTAATTATAAGTCCGTTTATATTTTTTAAATATTTTTTCTTCCATAATTTTAAACGTGTTTTGAACAACATCATATGGAAAAATCACTTTATCAATTACGCCATTAAGATGATACTTCCTAACATTTTTTCCTTTTAAAATCGCTTTTAATAAATTTTTCTCTCCTTTAAATTCAGAAATTTTGTCTCTTTTTAATATGAAAATCTTATCAGATCCTGTTTGCACTCCTGTGCCGAACCTCGAAACTATCTCTTTTAAGGGTTCTCCAGCCTTTTTTATTTTGATCAATATTTGTTCAACATCTGTTTTATGAAAGTTCCAAAGGGATTTGTTTAATCTGTTTGTTTCTATAGCCAATTCTAAAGACTGGTTTAGATTTGCGTCCATTTTTAAATATACTAAACTCTGGTTTTTTGATTTTCTAGCAAATAAGATACCTGAATAATTAGTCGCATCGCCAAATATCTTTTCATAACCAAAGTCAATAATTTGTGTAACATATTCTGATGTAGCCAAAAAATCTCTTAAAGAAGTTGCAGCTTTTGTATGGAAAAATTTATTTGGTACTATCATGCCAAAATATCCATTAGTATTGAGCAAAAATATACTTTTTTCGATAAAACAGTAATATAGATCAAATTTACCTTTAGCTGAGATATAATTAGTGTGGAGATGTTTTAATTCATTTCCCACATGATAACCGGCCATCAACCATGGCGGATTCCCTATCACGACATCAAATCCGCCTTTGTTCATTACGTCTTTGAATTCTTGCTCCCATCTGAAGGCTTTGGCCCCTGCTACTGATTCGTCG
>JAGVYT010000003.1 GCA_018303115.1 Candidatus Woesearchaeota archaeon
AGCAACAGAATACCTGATGGTGGTAGCCCTTATTTCCATAGTCATAATTCCCACAACCTTTCTATTCTACAATTATGCTTCCGATTCTGCTGAAGAAATAGACCATGCTCAAATAGACAAGTTCGGGAGGGACTTGGTGGCTACCGCAGAAACTGTGTATTACCTTGGCAGCCCTTCAAAAATAGTTTTTGAGGGGAGGCTCCCTGCCAATGTTGAGAACATAGGCATAGTCCAGGACCAGGTTAGCGGAACATACCTTCTCTCAATAGACGTAAGAACCAAGTCAGGGCTTGTGAACTTTACTTATCCGACTCAGGTAAAAATTTCAGGCGTGTTTACCGAACCAGACATTTCAGAAGGAATAAAAAGAGTCAGGATTGAGTCAAGAGCAGCCACTGAGGGCGCTAACTACGTAAAGTTCAGCTTCAGACCACCATGCCTTTCTAACGAAGACTGTACGGATGAGCAAATGTGTTTTGATTCAGATTGTGTGCCTTGCAGCTGCGGGCAGTGCCAGTCAGGCCCAAGGATTAACCATTGCCAGGACTGCAGCTTTGACCGTTCGGCAGGCTGCGGCGATTTCGGTTTTTGCGTTGATACAGGCGACCCGGCAACCTACTGCCAGTCCTGCGGGAATACAGGGGAGTTGTGCTGCCCTTCAGGGCCTGAATGCAAGCCAGGGGATATTTGCGAGGCAGGAACGTGCATAGTGCTAGGCGCGCTTTCAGTAAGCTTAGACTCACCAGCAGAAGACACACCGATAAGGAAAGATGGAACACTAATGCTTCAGGCAACAGCCACCTGCAGCGGAGCAGCCGGTGCAAAATGCGGCAGCGTGCAGTTTTTTGCAAAACAACAGGACTCTGGAGGGGTTAACCAGGAAAACATACCAGATACAGGCTCTCCATTTACGGCAGCAGAGCCAAATCCTGAAAGCTGCGGTGTAATGAACGCGCCTTCAGCCTGCCAAAAAACATGGACGCTCACGGCAACGGGAGCAGTGGGCGAGAATAAGCTGCTGTATGCAGAAGCAGAATCAATAACCTATTCTCTCAACGCTTCATCAGAATCAAAAAGAGCTACGATAGTGCTATCCCAGTGCAGCGATTCTTCAGATAACGATGGAGATGGCATGGCTGACTTCCCTGCCGACCCCGGATGCGCAGATGCGAATGACGATGACGAAACTGATGACTGCACAGATACTGATGGCGACGGCTATTATGCAGTTTCTGCTAATTGTCTGATTGGCAATGACTGCAATGACAATGATGGAAGCATAAATCCCGGTTCTGGAGCTGCATGCAATTATGATGCATCATGCAGCATACCTGCGGATGATGGTGCTTGCGGCATAATTTCCTGTTCCGGGTGGTATGTGCAGACAGGAACTGAAAGCCCGACATCAACAGAAACCTGCTACAACAAAGCAGACATTGCAACTGACAGATGCGAAGGCCCTGTTGATTGCAAGGATGCGAATACTGCTGACTGTAGTTTGCAATCAAACAATGCAGCGCAGTATACTTGTGGAACGTGCAAATACATAGCGTCTGATTCGTGTGTGGGAACAACATTAGGGGGCTGCACTAATTATGCTTCTGGTGCAAGTTGTGGTTCCGGACAAGCGTGTGATGGCAGCGGGAATTGCGTGGCATGTGATGCTGATGGAGACGGCCATACTAAAATCGCATGCGGGGGGGATGATTGCGATGATAACCCCTCGGCCTGTGGCGCCAGTTGTTTTCCCGGCTCCACTTCATATACTACCAGTCCTGATGGTTATGACCAGGATTGCGATGGAATTGTCGATGAATCATCTGGCGGTGGCGGTACGAGTTGCTACATTTCACCATCCGTTGTAGCCCTTCACTCTGCCATAGTTAGCGCCTGCTCGAGCTATTGCGGTGGTGATTCGAGTGTCTCTGCAACTTGCGGCAACTATGCTGACATGAGAACAAGTTTCGGCTTTACATCTCCACAATGCACCTATGGCAGTGTGCATACTGCCGGTTACGGTTGCTATGGCACTATTACCTGCATTTGTACTACAAAGTACTATTAGGACTAAGCAAAAGGCTCAATTCTCATATTTCTGACTTTTCAGTAGATTGTCGTATCCGCCTTAACAGTCTTACAAATTCCTTATTGCCTATGCCGCTCCTTATTCCATTGCCGCTAAAATGGGTTCTCGCAGCCATGAAACCATTCTCTCTCAGAACAGTTATCACTGCCTCAAGCTTCGGCACGCGTATTTTAAATCTCTTGGAAAAAATATGGGTATCGTAAAATCCCAATGTTTTTATTTTCGATTCCTCGCTTATTGTTTTGAGAAAATTATCACCGCTGCTGCTATCATTCTTGTAAATTGAGGCAGCCAGTCCTGAATCAAATAAGTTGCCGCTCCACATGGGCCCTGCAATAACTACTTTTTTATTTTTGCAATTGCTGCAAATATTCTTAGTGCTAAGTATCTCTGCACTTAAGCAAGTGCCGCAGTAACTGACAAAATTATGCTGCTTCAAAATCTTATTAACATCTGTAATTTTATTGCCGCACCTGAAAAAAACCCTCATGTAATGCAGCTTTGAGTATGAATAAACCGGAATCAGCGCCTTTCCATTGCTGGCTGCTGCTAATTGAGCCCTTCTTATCAGGATTCTTAAGCCAAGCTCATGCATTAGATAGTTCTTTAACGGCACCGACCAATACTTTCGCAAACAGGCTTTAGGGGCGGTTCCTGCCAAAGCAGCAGTATCGGTAGCGGTAACTGCCAGTATGCCATCCCTTGAGAGGCTTTTAATAGCAGAGTCAAGGAAATAAACCGGAGAGCCAAAAGGGTCAATGTCAATGTAGTCAAAAGGCCTGTTTTTCAGAAGGAAAACACTTGCTTCTTCATTCGCCACTTTTATTTTTTTGTTTTTTCCTAATTTGTTCAACCTTAAATTGCTTTTAATATTGGCAACAGCAGAGCTTGAGGAGTCGTTAATAACAACTTCTTTGACTTTTGATTTATCAAGCTCCAGAAGAAACCTGATACTTCTGATTCCTGAAGCAGCTAACGGGTCTGCTATTCTCAACCTCTTGTTTTTAACGGACTTTAGCAGCAGCACCGAAACGTCCCTATCCAGTTTCATGGCAGGGTTGTAGAACACAGGCATCTTTCTGGAGATTTTACTGCTGCCGCTAATCATTATCTTCGCTTTTCCTTCTGTTACCGTTGCGTCCATAGAAAAGAGCAGCACCATGGTTGCTATAAATATTTTTAGCAGAGGTTACAACTTTTAGAAAGCTTAATATAAGGGGCAATTAATAAACGCTTATGAAGCGAATATCCAAGTATGCCCTTCTTGTGATTAAAAACAACAAAATACTCCTGCAGGCTGAAAAGAAGCAAAAGCTGCTGCTGTTGCCTGGGGGCAAGCCGAAGAAAGGAGAGCAGCATGAGCAGTGCCTCAACCGCGAGCTAAAAGAAGAGCTGAATACTGAAGTAAAAGAAGGCACTCTTAATTACCTTGGCAGATTTGAAGACATAGCTGCCGATGGAAGCTCCATACTTACTGTCTGGCTTTACCTCGGCGAGCTAAAAACAAGGCCGAAACCGAGAAACGAAGTCAAAAGGATTGTTTGGTTCGGGAAAAAGAACAACCATGAACGGTTGAGCCCTGTGATAAGGAACAAGATAATGCCATATCTTCAAGTGTTAAGGCTTATCAAATAGCCGTCAGGATAAAGTCAAGTTAAGTGTTAAAAGCTTTCTTCCTTCTGCGACACGCAACTTGACTTCAACAACCATCAGTAAAGTTTAAAAGACACTGGATAATTTCTTTTATCTATGATACGCACGCCTATTATAGCTTTCCTTGGCCATGTAGATGCGGGCAAGACAACCCTGCAGGATTTCATCAGAAAGACCGCTGTCGCAAAGTCAGAACCGGGAGAGATTACGCAGTCAATAGGCTCTTCGCTTGTCCCTTCACATTTGATAAAAAGCCTGTGCGGGGAGCTTCTGGCACAGCTTAAAATAGGGCTGAAAGTGCCAGGGTTCCTGATGATAGACACGCCAGGGCATGCAGCGTTTGTAAGCCTGAGGAAAAGGGGGGGCACTTTAGCTGACTTGGCAGTTCTGGTGGTTGACATAAATGAAGGGCTAATGCCGCAGACGCTTGAAGCCATAGAAGTGCTAAAAAAATTCAAGACGCCGTTCATCATTGCAGCCAACAAGATAGACGCAATCCACGGCTGGAGAAAAACAGAAAAATTTCTGCTGCAATGCATTGAAAAGCAGGAAAAAAATGTGCAAGACAAGCTTGACACCCTCATTTACTCTCTTGTAGGAAAGCTTTCCGAGCTTGGGTTTAACGCCGACCGCTACGACAGAGTAGACGATTACACAAAATCGCTTGCCATAATCCCCTGCTCTGCAAAAACCGGCGAAGGCGTACCTGAACTGCTGGTAATGGCTGCAGGGCTTTCCCAAAAATTTCTAGGGAACAAACTGCAGTATTCAGAAACCGCGCCTGCAAAGGGAACGATACTCGAAGTGAATACGCAACGCGGCCTCGGAGTCACTTTAGACGTAATAATCTATGACGGCGTGCTGAAAAAGGGCGACCAAATAGTTATTGGCGGCGTAGACGAGCCGATTATAACAAAGGTAAAAGCGCTGCTTGAGCCGGCACCGCTTTCAGAAATGCGCAACACAAATTTCAGGCGGGTTGAGCAGGTGGTTGCTGCAACCGGAGTCAAGATTTCCGCATTGGGGATAGACAACGCAGCAGCGGGAATGCCTGTGCTTGCAGTAAAGAACAACATTGAAGAAGCAAAGAAGGCAGTGCAGAAGGAAGTGGCAGAGCTGTCGATTGAACTGGACGATGAGGGCATAGTTGCAAAAGCCGATACGCTGGGCTCATTGGAAGCACTGGCTACAATTCTGAAACAGAACGGAATAAAAGTGAAAAAGGCAGAGATAGGGGAAATAACAAGAAAGGATGTTTCAGACGCTGCTGCAAGCGCCAATCCGCTTGATTATGTAATCCTGGGCTTCAACGTCCAGCCAACAAGCATCACCACTGTCGGAGTCCAGATAATGACTGACAATGTAATTTATTCCCTTATAGACAAGCTGAAAGAATGGCGGGCAAAGGAAAAGAAACGGATTGAAAGCAGCGCAGTAAAGAAAATAACGAAGCCCTGCAAACTTTTGCTGCTTAGGGGCTATGTTTTCAGGCAAAGCAACCCCGCAATAGCCGGAACAGAAATCCTTTTGGGAACGCTGCAAACAGGAACCAAGCTGATGAAAGACGGCAAGACAATCACTACGGCGAGGGAAATTCAGGAGGAAAAGGAAAGCATAACAGAAGCGAGAAAAGGAAAGCAAGTAGCGGTTTCTTACGAAAAGGTAATGATAGGGCGCCAGTTAAACGAGGGCGATGTTCTTTACAGCTTTATTACAGACAAGGAATACCGAAAGCTCAAGGAACTCAAGCAGCACCTTACTGACGACGAGAAAGAAGCCTTGAGAGAGATAGCGGCAATGATGCGCAAGTCAAATCCTTTGTGGGGCGTATGATCCAGGCAGTTTTACGCCTCGCCTATGCTCCAGTCCTTTTCTCCCTCCCACAAAATTCAAGGGGGGGAGAAAAGAGGACATCAGGAAAGAAGCAGCAGATAAGAAAGGTGCAACATGATGATAAAAAATTTTGAGGTTCTGAACAGCAAAGCAGTAAAGCAGATAACAAAACTGCTGCAGCAGCAGTGGAATTACTCCGGAAAACTCGGCAGCTGCTTCCTGCAAAAAGAAAATGACATTTTTCTGGTAACAAAAGATATTGACAAGATTGATTTGCGAGAGCTGAACGTAAACTCCCTGGGGCTTTACTTCGGCGAACTTCTGCATGGCGCATTAAGGCTGAGCATTGAAGGGAGCCAGATGATAGGCAAAAAAGCCAGCAAAAACATTATTGAGCTGAATGACGAACAGATGCGGCAGTGGCTGAAAGGAGAAGACATTGAGTTGGAGGGTGCTGAAAATAATAATGAAATAAAAAATAATAGTGGCGGCAACTACGACGGCTGCGTTATAATAAAGCACAAAAACGACTTCTTCGGCTGCGGAAGAATAAAAGAGGGAAAACTGCTCAACTTCGTGCCAAAAGCGAGAAGGGTTCTGACTTCCTGAGCAAACCTGCCTGGCGCATTCTCATTCCGATAAGGCGGTGAACATATTCCTGGCTGGTGCGCGTCATGATAAGGGGGGCAAGTCTTGCAGCAATCAGCCACTCAAAAAGCGTGTAGTGCTCTGACCTCCATCTTGCGTTCCTTACCTTATAGGCAAACTGGTCGTAGCCCTGCTCCTCGTATAGGGCTCCAAACGTGTCATTGCCGTAGACGAGAGTGTCTATTACGTTCCTTTCAAACCAAACATTATTGTTTGTTCCAAACCTGGTCAGCATTTCAACATAATAGGGAAGCACCTTTCTGCCGCTTAAGTCAATCTCTCTTTTTTCCTCTTGCAGCAGCTCGTCAATGAAGCTTCTATAATCTTTTGGCAAACTACTTAAAAACGCTTTTCTGTGGCTGTAACTGCTGTCAGCCGCTGGAAGCTTCTGAAGGGCTAATGTTTTAATTGAATCATTCCCTTTCAGGTCATCCCAGGCGTGGCGGCCTTCAGTCAGCGCCTTATGGGCATCTGCAAATTTAATGCCAAACATGTTGGCTTGGCACAGCAGCCTGATGCCGGCATCATCCACAATAGTTTCCCTTACGTCTCCAGGCTCGTCTTCCTCAAGCCCTGTGAGCAAGACAACCATCTTCCATAATTTCTCCGGGCCGGACTTAACCCTCCAGTGCAGGCTTTCACCACCCTTGATTCGTTCATACCTTTGGTTCAAAGAGCCTCCCCTGTCGCCCCTCCTCTCAGACACCCTATCGAATTTGTGCACTGTTGACAATAAATAATCAGCGCCTTCTGGCATATACGGGGTTATGTCTTCTGTGTCAGCCCTCCTGTCCAGAAACATAAACTTATTCCACGCAGAGGGCCATTCGTTCAACTGCAGAACCGCAATAGGCGTTGTCTTCTGCCTGTATCCCCAATTGAAGTTTTTAGTAGTGTAAGGCGCGCTCATCTCTGCGTCGTTTCTCCCCTCAACCCTCAGTGAATACATAATCAAAGAATCTGGAGGAAACCACAACGGCAGCAACCTCTCAGCAACCTTGCTTAAGCCCGCTTCAATCATGACCCTTGTTTCAGTGCTTTCTTTAGCAAATTCTAAAACACCAACCTGAGAAAAAATGTGGCCGATGGCTGCTTCCAGGCTTCGCCTGGACATATTACGCGGACGCCTCTCTTCACTGCTGGGCGGCGCATCCCTGTAAGCATTGCACCCAGAACCGTATGCCTCCACTTTAAGCTGCCTAAGCTCCCCTTTTACTATTTCAACCAGGTCTAAGCCTTCTTCTGTGACACAAGATATGGGATTTATGTTTAGTGGCATTTTATTCAGCTAACCCGGCAGCCATTTATAAATCTTTTCTTTGTTAACTATTGTCGAGTGGTGACTGAAATTGCGCAATGCAAAAAGACTCTGTAAACTGAGATTTCTTGCTATGCTTATTGCCCTAACATCCCGTCTATTCCGCTAACCGGCATACCATTTACCGGCATGCTAACTCTAACTACTATTACTGTCACTTCTGCAACCAGCCCAAACTGAGCTCCGCATCTGTATAGCGTAACGTCAACACCCCCTCTCCTCGCTTCAATTGCACCATTTTGAAAAGGGCATGGCAGTTCCATCTGGTACCCGCAAAAAGGGCCGGGAGCTCTTGCGTCCAACCTCTGTCCCGCATTAGCCCTTAAACAAGCCTCTACTTGCCCCAATCCAGGCTCGGCTGCTTGTTCAGAGTGATATTCCAACCCATACCCCCCTTAAAATTTTATATAATTTATATAAACCAGTCGCATCAGCTTTAAATATCTTTGTATATACTTTCAATACTTTCACGCTTCAGAAACAGTAACTGTCGCCTTTACGCCCATTCTTAAGGCAGCAACTAAATCCCTGTTTAAGCTGCTCGCTGCCTTGTCCGCCCTCATTGCAAAAGTCCTCTTAGAATCAAACCCGCCCATCCTAACCACCATTTCCCTGTCGCTATCGAAATTCTTATTGGGCGTGGCAGTGATTAAGTCTTTTGCGCTGTTTGCTATTATTGTTATTTTTATCCCCTTTAAATCCAAAAATTTTTTTAGCTCTTCTGGCGAGAAATCAGACCTAACCCCAACAATGCAGTCCCCGTTTTTTGTCAAATCAGCATCCTTTGTAAACTCTATGGTTTTGCGATGCGCGGAAAGAACGTTTTTATGCCCGTAAATGGCAAAAGAGTAAGCAAGCATTATCAAAGCAGCTCATCAATTGGCGGCTTTTTTTTCCCTTCCTGCTTAGCCTTCTCAGCCTCTTCGCTCAGGTCAACGCCCAGGTCCCTAAGCTCGGTCAGGTGCATCTGCATGAGCTGCTCAACTATTCCCAGAATGCGCTGCATCTCCTGGCGCTCCTTAGCCAGCACTGCAAGAGAGCCCTTATGAAAGCCAATCCTTTCTTCCTTGCTTTGCTCCGCATCAACCTTTTTTGCTTTTGCCATACTTGTTTGGTGTTAAAGGGAGGTATTTAAATCTTACCATGTAAGTGGCTCTGTTGAAAAAGTCGTTATTTGCCTGTTTTGCTGCTGTCGCTTCTTCCCCCAATTTTCCTCCCCCCCTCTAACAAGTTAAGGGGAGAAGGAAAAAAGGAAAGGGCGAATAAGAGAGCGGGCAAGACTTTCAACAATGCCCATGTAAGTTTCACTGGACATCTTGAAAACTTTTCAAGATGAGAAGCATTGGACACTGGACATTCTACGATGAGATATTTAAGCAGGCATTAATGTCAAAAATAAAAGAAAAAGCGCCGTCCAACCTGGAAGGCAAGAGGCCGACACCCTTAAGTAAGGAAAAGCAGTTAATCTATATAAACTTTATGCCGGCGTCGTCTAATGGAAATGACGGGAGGTCGACACCCTCCTTGCGTGGGTTCGAATCTCCAAGCGTGGGCGAAACTCCCACCGCCGGCACATCGTATTTTTAAGCACATTTAAATATTTCTTAAACGTTGCTTCAATAAATGGCTATTTTGTCAAACATCATTAAAAACAAAAGATTAGTCGGCAGAAAAAACTGGGAAAACTACATTGAAGGCTTAAAGTCAAACACCACTGCCAAAAATAAAAAACAAATAAAAAAGCAGCTTAAACAAAAACTGGTTGAAGCGGTTGCCAAACGATTGCCGAAGAAAAGGTTCGGGCTTCTTTTTTCAGGAGGCGTGGACAGCTCAACAATCGCTTTAATCGCAAAAAAGCTTCGTGCAAACTTTATCTGCTACAGCGTTGGAACCGGGAATTCCAAGGATGCAGCTGAAGCCAAAAAGGCTGCAAAACAATTAAAATTACGACTAAAATATAAAATATTTAATTTGAAAGAAGCAGAGAGGATAATAAAAAAAGCGGCGGCAATAACAGGAAAGCCGGACGTTGTTAATGTAGGGGTCGCTTCTGTCGAAATAGCTGCCGCTGAGATTGCCAAAAAAGACGGCATAAAAGCCTTTTTTACCGGTCTGGGGAGCGAAGAGATATTCGCAGGCTACCAAAGGCATGAAACTGCCAAAGATGTAAATAAGGAATGCTGGACTGGATTAAAAAACATGTGGGGAAGGGATTTAGTCAGGGATTGCAAAGTAGCTGCTGCAATGAAAATAAGCTTCCTGACGCCTTTTTTAGACAAAGAATTAATCATTGAAGCAATGAAAATCCATGGCAAATATAAAATTAGCGGCAGTGATAAAAAAATCATCTTACGGGAAGTAGCAGCAGAGCTTGGACTTCCAATGCAGTTTGCCTTCAGGAAAAAGCTTGCAGCGCAATACGGAAGCGGATTTGACAAGGCGATTGAGAAGCTGGCAAGAAAGAGCGGATTCAGATGCAAGAAAGAATATCTGGAATCGTTAATGCTACGCTGAATTTAAAGCAGCTTCCAGCCCCAAATTCAGGCCTGCCCTTCCTACTTTTCTTTCAAGGCGGGATTCCCACCCCCTGTTTAAAATTCACTACCCTGACGGACAATTTTAAGGGCGGGAAAACTAAAAACTTTAAATATGCGTTATTCTGCGGTTTTAGCAGATTTTAATGAACAAAGTGCTTTTAAAATTTGAACTGGGCATTACAACAGCCCTTTTGCTATCCACAGCTGCATATGCGCAGGATAATGCTGTGCAAACTTATTTCAGGTATGTAAGAATGGCCCTTCTTGAACTGACTGACTCGCTTAAAAACCTTAACACGTCAACAAAAATAGCGATAATAGCAGCCCTTGCTTTTATTGCAGTTATGGCTTATCTAAAGGCAAGGGATACTGCCTCCAATAACATGAGGCGGGCTCGCGACTTACACAAAAAGGCAGTTGAACTGCACGAACAAGGCGAGGATGATGAGGCAGCCGAGCACTACCAAAAAGCAAGCGAGTATAGGGAAAAAGCCGAGGGACAATTATGAGCTGGTATGAAACTCAGGGCTATATTGAGGACCCTTTCAGCACAAAAAAAGGCGCTTTCACAGAGCAGTCGGTAAACCTCAAGGTGCCGGCAGCTGAGCTTGTCTATAACATTGAGGCAGGTAACATGGTGCTTGTAGACGGGCCTAAAGGAACAGGAAAAACAGCCCTCTTGTTCTTGGCAATCGAAAAGTTTGAAGGAGAGCGCAAGGTTATATACTTCGACTGCAGCAAGGATAAGGTTGACATAAAAAAACTGATGCAAAAAAGGTATGGCAGTCTAGGCAGGGTTTTTAACTTAACGCCAAGGGGCATGGTGCTCATGCTTGACAACTTTAAATCGCTCAGCAGGAAAGAGCTTGAGAGGGCAAAGTACTATTTCGACAACAACTACCTGCGTTCAATAGTCTTTGCGGGAAACGGCGCTGAGCTGCCTGAAAACGTAAGGGACCGGATAGGCAACCGCGTAATAAAGCTGAAAGCGCTGGCAGCAAAAGACGCAGTGGAGCTCGTCAGGAACAGGCTTGGCTCTCTCGACTTTCTTCCTGAAAAGATTATCAGAAAAATATACGCTAAATCAAGGGATGATGCAGGCGCTTTTCTTGAAAAATGCAAAAAGGTGTGCCAGACGGCAACAGAAGGGAGAGCGACTGTTGTAAGCGAAAAACACCTTAAAGCCATTGGTGATAAACGTGGCTGACACATGGTACTGGAACCTCGGTTTTTCCTCAAACCCCTTCAGCACAAAGCCAGCGACCCTGACAAACGAAGTGGTAGGCATCCAACTGGAGCCTATCCTGGAAAAAATAGACAACGGAGAGATTCAGTTCATAGAGGCCCCTCTTGGAAGCGGCAAGACCACGCTTTTGAAGAGCATAATCGCGAGGTTTGGAGGGAAGAAAAAGCTGATTTACGCAAGCTGCATCAAAAACGAGTGCCTTGACTTGAGGGGGCTTCTGAAAAACGCCACTTTAAAGGGAAAACTGCTCAATAAGCTATCCAACGGCATGATACTCATGGTTGACGAGGCACAGAACATTTCAAGGGAAGAGGCGCAGGAAATAACAGATTACCTTGAACAGGGCAACCTTAAGGCGGTTGCCTTCTTCGGCACAAATTACAACAAAAAGCTGCTTACAAACAAGCTTAATGACTCGCTTAACGGCAACATAACAGTTCTATCATACCTTACTCCCGAAGAGGCTGTTGAGCTGGTAAGAAAAAGAATAGGCTACGTTAACCTGATTCCCGACTACGTTATAAGGGAAATATACGGAAGGTCAAATTCCAATCCAAGAAGATTATTGCAGAACTGCGAAGACGTATGCAGGAAGGCATCAGAGCTTTCGATAAAGGAACTTACCCTTACTGATGCAGGAACCCTGCTGAAGACTTCCGAGCCTGCTGCTGCAAAAAAGAAACGAGCCATCATAAAAGCCAAGACTTCCAAAAAGGCAAAGAAATATGATAAAAAGAAACCTAAAATAAAGAAAACCGAAAACCACCAAACAGCCACTGTGACATATTCCGGCTACAACCTTGAAAACATAAGAACTTACGAGGAAGAGATGCCAACTGCAAAGAAAGGGCATGAAGAATAACTTCTACCTCAGATTTATCTGCACCACATCCTTGTCCATCAAAACGTGCGAGCCGTGCAGCACCTGCCCGGGGAACTTTGCAGACTGACCCCAGACCTTTGCGTTCCTGAACCTCCTTGTGAAATCCCGGTGCAGCCTGTTGCACACATCCCCAATTGTGCTCCCCTGCTTGACGATTAATGGAACTTCCATGTCCGCTTTCTTTCCGGCCTGCTTCATGAAAACCCTCATTAGCTTAAGCTTCTCAAAAATTGCCCTCTTAAGCTTTTCAGGATTGTCATTCTTTGCAGACATTATTAACGCGTCAGGGCAAGTCCTCCTGACAAGCTTCAGCTGCTTATCATTAGCCATATCGGCCTTGTTTACTACAACAAGCGAAGCAACATATACCTTATTGCCTTGAACAGCGTCAATAAAGCGCTCTGCACTTACATCCTCCCTTATAACAACCGACGCGTTATTAAATGAAAACTCCTTCAAGATGCCCTCAACAGTTTCGCGGTCAATTTTTGTCAGCATGACCGTGGAAGCAAGGTCAACCCCGCCCCTCTCAGCCCTTTTTATCTTAACATTTGGGGGCTCAGTATCAATCCTGATGCCTGCCTTGTAAAGCTCATCTTTCAGCACTTCAACCTGTTTCAATGAAAAGGGCTCTGTTACAAAAACAACAAGGTCCGAGCTTCTTATGACAGACATGACCTCTTTTCCCATGCCAGCCCCAGAGGCAGCCCCCTTAATCAGGCCGGGAACGTCAAGAACCTGTATCTTCGCATGATTGTAATCCATAACTCCTGGAATTACTGTAAGCGTTGTAAATGCGTAGTCAGCAACCTTTGACTCGGCATTTGTTATCTTATTAAGAATAGTTGACTTGCCAACAGACGGAAAGCCAGCCAGAATAACCGTGGCGTCGCCTGCCTTTCTTACTGAATACCCCTGCCCCTTCTTGCCCCCTGCCCCTTCCCTCTTCTCCCTCAGCCTTGCAAGCTTTGCCTTCAGCAGCCCAATGTGGTGCTGGGTTGCCTTGTTATACTTGGTAGTGCGCAGCTCCTCTTCAAGTTCCTCAGCCTGCTCCTGATAAGATAGCATGAAAGCAGTTGATAAGTTCGGTTATATTAAACTTACTGCTGCTTGCAACAGTTTACTGCCATGAAGCGTTTGAGAGTGATAGGTAAGCAGCAGGAAAAAGGATTTGGGGCAGAGCCCATCCATCGGAAAAGCTTAAATTTGAGCAGATTGCCTTAATTTATGACAAATCAAAGCCACATTCAAGCTAAAATTACTGAATTGAGATCCTTGCGCGACGGATGGAAAGATGAAATTCCTGCTACGCCAGTCCATGCTGTTTGGGGTTACAAGTGCACTAATGGCTGGTTTCAGAGTTGGTATGCGCAGCTTTCAATATTAAAACGACATGGACTACTACTTTACCATCTGGAGCAGCGTTGGGTGGACTTTAGAAGCCGTTATCAAGAAAGACAAAACACAGACGTGGACACTAGAGAAGGCTTTCTCGTAAAAAGGGAAGACGTTGACTTTGGCAATCAAATGATTTCAGATGTTATAGAATCTCTTGAAAACAGACTGCAGCAGCAAGAATATTGAAAAAAATCATGGTTTACTTTTCTTTTAGTATTTGTCTTATCTTATCAATTCTTCCCATATTCAAATAATACTTCCAACCGTGTTCCTTCTTTTTCCTGCCACAAATACTTTGCTTAACTAGAGCTTCTAAAACAATTTGAACCTTATCAACGTACTCATTAGGAACACCTCTTTTTAAATTTTCAACATATAAAGAGCCTTTGCCAAAGCATGTCTCGTCATAAAGTTTTTTGATTAACGTTCTGCTTAGTTTGATATATTCGCTCCTTTTTACTTTAGCCATAAAAACGATCCAAGCAGGCGGGCACTTAAAGATTTGGTCATTTTTTTGACCCTTAAAGGACAAAAAAGAAACATTTATATATGAGCGCTCACCTGTAAGCCGTAAAATGGCATCCGCATTTTTGAGATTAGAAGGCAATACCGTAAGGAACAGACTATGGACTTTTTTAATATTGCACTCAGAATTCGATTACTCAATGAAAGACATTGCCAAATTTTCAGACGTAAGCTATACCGCCCTAAAAGAAATTTGGAAAGAACTTATCAGAAGGAAGATAGTAGTTCATACAAGGAACGTTGGAAAAGCCAGAATGTACAAATTAAACAGGGAAAACCCTCAAGTGGAAAAATTCATCATGTATTACTGGTCTGTCGTTGATTTAGAAGTGGACAGGCAACTGAGTAAAAAAGAAAAAGCGCTGCTGCCTACCGTGAATGCATAAAAATCTTAAGTATAGGACTCACAGCTTCTCAAGCAGGCTCGCAAGGTTCCATAACTGCGTGCGGGTATAAGCTTCCAGGTTTGAATCTTCGGAAATCTGTTCCAGGGCTTGCTTGACCTTATCCACTTTTAAGGACACCTCAGTATCTTCCTGCAGCGCGTTTGTGCAGAAGACAAGCCTGTCCTTAACATTTCTGGGAACTGCGGAATCGTTTTGCAACTCCTCAAGCAAGCCAATCATGTCTGATATCTTTTTACTAACCATTTTTGTCATCATTTTTCATCTCCTCCAAAACTTCTTTTTGAATAACCTCTGCCTTCTCACGGGTTTTTGATTCCTGCGTTTCAAGCGTCTTTATTCGCAGCTCAACAGTCTCTTTTTTTTCCTTAAGCTCGCCCTGCAGCTTTGACTTCTCAGAAGCCACCATAATGTTTCCTACAATTTTATAAGCCTCGCCTGCAGTTTCAAGCTCTTTAAGCGCAGAGTCTATTTCCATCAGCTGTATCTGAAGTGACTGCTTTTGCGAAAGCAATACCTGCATGCCCTGTTCTGCAAGCTGCAACTGCCTGATTTTCTCTTCAGTCGCTTTCTTGTCCTTTGTCATTTTATCCCGCCAACCTTTTCGATTACAGTAAGCATCTTTGTTATTGAGTTCAAAACAGTTCTCAACGCAATTGAGTCACGTGCTGTTATTTCAAAAACAACCCTCCCCTTGCCTCCCTTTACAGCATACCCCGCTTTGCCCTTTATGCCCTTATCTTCTGGGGCAAAGCCTTTTTTTATTATACCTTTCCTGTCATCAACTGAAATTGTTGCCTTATACATTTACCTGGCTTTCACTTTTGTGGATGTTTTTCTGGACTTGTAAAGCACCTTGCTGCCGCAGTAAGGGCATCTTACTTTCTTCCTGATGTACTCGATACCAACCTTTTTGTTGCAATCAAAACACTTGTATTCAACCATTTTAACCCTCAGGTTTCGTTGTTACTTCAACCTTGAGCTCATTCTCCTCAACAAGCTCCTCCTTAACCTTCTTGCCTACACTATAAGCACGCCCTGTGAACTTGCTTTTGCATTTGTTGCAGAACCATACGCCTGAAGCAATGCGGTCAATCTTCTTATGACGACAATAAGGACAGATATCAGAACGCCTTTCCTGCTCTAGCTTGCCTACCTTCTCTCTAAGCCTTCGCCCATACCTGACACCATAACGTTTAGAAGAAAACTTTTCAGCAACCATTTTTCACCCAAAATACTCACCAGAGCATGAAGTTTAGCGCTTGTTTAAAAAACTTATGGTTTTG
>JAGVYT010000045.1 GCA_018303115.1 Candidatus Woesearchaeota archaeon
CAGGTGCAGGCATATCAGAACGCAGACAGCAGAGCTGTTTTGTAGGCTAATCGCCTACAACATAGGCTATCGCCTATGGACTTTTTCTACTAAGCCGATAGATAGGGCGTTGTCCTAAAAGGGCTTTCTCGCATGTTCTCACATGTTTATCGCTTCCATTTTACTTCCCCCCTCCTTCTCTGCCGTATGTGAGCCATAGAGTGGTCATAGAAGTTTTGGGGAACAGGTTTGAGGGTATGCAGTAGCTACACGAACAGAATTTAGGACAGCGCCGATAGATAGATTAATAAAATGCAAGATGTTCACTCCGGGAGCGGATGATGAGGCAAAAAACATGGAAGACCCGGAGGAGTGCATTGTGTGCGGCACAAAAATAAAGAGAATCCACTGCACTTACTTTTGCCCTAACTGCGGCTTCAAGACAGATTGTTCTGACCTTTGAAAATGGATACGCGGTTTCCGGAAATGCCGGGAAGGATTATTCAGGGCAGTAAGATTTATTAACACGCCATAGATTCCCTTTCCTATGGCAAAGAGCCCAAAACCAGAGCCTACTTTAAGTAAAAACTTGAAAGATGTGGATGCGGCTGCAAATTACGATTCCGAGGAATGGTTTTACGACGAAAAAGGTTATTTTCTTATCCGCATAAGTCAGGAAACAAGGAAGATTGAGGTCGGCCATTGCAGACAGAACAATGTAATTCTTGAAAAGTTCTCAGGGAACAATTCCAAGGAGGTTTGCCAGGCAGTCATCAATGCCGGCCTAATATCAAGGCTTGACCATGCCGCATATCTTGGACGGGAAACAACAAAAGCGGAAACCGCCTTGAGGCTTAACATTCCTTACGTGCAGGACAGTGATTTGGAATTTTAATTAATAATTCACAAGAATTTCAACGTCTTTTCCGAAGATTGTCTTTAAGTCTTCAAAGATTTTTTCTTTTATGAAAACCTTCGGCGGTATTTCCATTTTTGCCAGGGACTGCTCAAGCTCGTCCAGCGATGAGCGGTGCACGCCAACAATGTTCCCTTTCTCGCTTAGCTTGCCTCTTGATATCTCCTTTTCCTCATGGTCAACATCATGGATTATGAAGACATCAGCGCCGATAAGAAGCACTTCCCCGTATCTGCTGCCGTGCTTAACCCTTATCTTTGCCTTTTCAAGCTCTTTTCCGCGCTTGCGCTGCATATATTCTATCAGAAACTTAGTTAGCTCGCCAGAATCTTTTTTTACGTTGCCAACTTCAGCCTTTGTAAGCTTCCCTGCATCATAGTCGTTCTTTGCCTTTATTATGCCGTTAAGGATGCGGAGGAACTTCGCAGGGACTTTGCCCTTGCTTATGAGCTCATCCTCGAATATACTTATCAGCTCAATGTCGCTTACTTTCTCCACGCCCTCAAGCCTTAAGACATCCCTGATTACAGTGACAACGTGGTCGTAAGTCTGGGCAACGTTTTCCTCCTCCTTCATTTTCTGCAGGTCCTTGAAAAGCTTGTCCAGCCTCTTTAGGTAGCGTTCAGAATCCGCAAGAACCTTATCGACCTCGGCTCCCGAAAGCTCCTTTTTGTCGCCATGCTCAAGGTCTTTCCTCAGCTTTATGTTCCGCTCGAGAATCTTCACATATTCCTCTTCAATCAGCTTTTCCTTCTTTACGAAAAGCTCCCTCAGAACCTCAGGCGTCTCCTTCGGCGTTGGCGGGGGAACGCCGTAAAGCATTATTGCCGCCTGTGTTGGCGTCAGTATGGCCCAGAACGTGTCCTCCATTCCAACTTCCTTGAGCTTGAATTTAACCCTGCTTATCAGCTGGTCTCCTGAGCTCATGTAAAGGTCTATTGCTTCTGCACTTGGCTTTATCCTTCCCATCTGAAGCAGCTGCTTCCATGGCATGAATGTGCCCCTGTCGTAGAGGGGAACCCCGTCCCTTAAGAATGTGAATATTATCGGATTGGCTTCCTTGACGCTGTCCCAGAAGTCTGTGAGTATGTAAACCTGCACGTTCAGCTTGTTTTTTATGCCGGTTGCCTCCCCTGCCTCTATGCCCATGCCTATTATGATTGCGCGAAGCTTGTCCTTAAGCTCAGCCCTTGTCATGCGCTTGACATCAGTGTCGTCAACAACCAGGAAAACGTCTACGTCTGATTTCTGGGTTGCCTTGCCCTGTATAAGCGAGCCCGCAAGCACATAGCTGACAATGTATTTCTCAAACTTCTTGAGAACCATCTCCTTGTGGATTTCAGATATTTTAATCGCTGCCAGCATTCCAGTGTCGTAAAAAGGCGCTGCATATGCAATCAGCTTAAGCAGGTCATACTTGCCGTCAAAGCAGCTCTGCCACAGTTCCGAGAGGATTATTGTCTGAACAGCTATTTTCTTGTCAATACTTGCTGCTGTCTGGCCTATTATTGCTGAAAGCTTTGATTTAAGCTCCTGCTTTGTCATCTTCCTGCTGTCAGTGTCGTCAACTAAAATAGCCACGTTGATTTGCTCCTGTGGAGAAGGGGACGTAGCATGAATGGTCTGTCCGGCAGGAGGCATTCGCATCTGCGCTTGCGGCTGCAAGGTAACGTGCTGTGCAGGCTGCTGCTGCGCAACAGCGCTCTGAACTTCAGGGGGCAATGCAGCAATCTGCTCCTCAGTCAGTTTTGGAGGGAGCAGCGCTATGCCAATTACATACTTGTCAAATTTCTTGAGAAGCTGCTCCTTGAACTTGTCAAGGCTTTTCTTTATTTCCTCAAGCTTTTGCTGAGCGTCTTTTGGAAGGTTTGCTGCAATCCTTGAGAACTCGTCCTGCGGCTTTCCTGCCACGCCATTTGAACTTTCTTCAGGGACTTTATAATCAACACCCTTTCTACTCTGGGCAGTCTTCTTTTTAGCCATTTTCACTACCAAAACAAGTCATTCGAAGTCATTTATAAACCTTTGCAGTGGCAACTTTGTAACTAGCAAGGGGCTGCAAAAGCCATAGCAAAAGCAAAAAAGTTTATAAACCGCGAGATTCTGATTCTTGATATGCCTGAAGAATCAAGGGTTGGCAAAGCTAAAGCAAAGCATGAAACTGTGGACATGCTTGTAAACACAATAGAGCATGAACACCAGCAGGCGTATTCTACCGCAGTTGAAAAGCATTTAAAAAATGAGGCAGGCCAGGTAGATTACGACAGGCTGAAAGAAACGGATATTCAGAAAAAGTTTGCAGAGAGCATGGCTGAGCATTACGTTGAGAAAGCCAGAGAGAAATTCGGAATTTCTAAAGATAAGAGATTGAGCGATGAGGAAAAAAGCATGTTACTTACTGCTTATGCAGGCATAACTAAGGAAGAGCTTGCAAGAGTCATTAAACAAAGAAAGCACCGCTTCACCCATAACTTTTTCAGGGGGATTATCGGGGATAACGAGCAGGGTCTTAGGGCGAACATTCGCAACAGGTTGCTGGGCAGCGCTTACGGCCATTTTGAAGATGAAGATAAGTCGGAAATCGTAAAGGCGATGGGGAAGGAAGCAGAACTAGACCCGTCAAAGATGACGCTTGAACAGGCAGTGGCTTTGCTACAAAGCTATCACAGCAATCGTGGAGTGCTGCCCCCCGATATTTACGAAGGTGCAGTTTACCACAAGAAAAGAAGATAGCAAGGGTATGAAAACCGCAGCCCGTAAATACTTTTAGTTCTTTTAGAGTTGTATTCTGTGCAATTTTGAGAGCTGCCGCTGCTTGAAGAAAAGTGTGATTTTAAATTAAGCGATAAATTACCTGCGGTAGCGATTGTTTCGGCAATTTCGTAGTAGTAGCTACTGCTGCCTTTCGTAGTAGTAGCTACTGCTGCCGCTAATAATGACGGTAACACACGTTAGTTTCCTTTAGTGTCAGACAGAAAGGCTTATATAATAGTTATACAATCGTATAATTAAAATGATGGTGAAAGGCAAGATTCTGGAGTGGGGCAACAGCTTTGGGCTGAGGCTGAACAAGGCGGACATGGTAGGGGCAGGACTGCGTGCGGACCAGGAGGTTGAAGTGGAAATAAAACCAAAGCTTACAAAAGTAAAGGATGTTTTCGGCATAATCAAAAAGAAGGTTGGTAGTGAGAAAGAGCTTGAGGAAATTGACAGACTATTTCAGGAGTATTAGATGTACTTTTTCGACACTTACGCACTTGTTGAATCGTTTGTAGGGAATAGGGCATATAAGCGGTTTTTCAACTACACGTTTATAGTAACGCACCTTAACATAGCAGAGTTCTACTCATACCTTCTTAGGAACACTTCAAAAGATGATGCGACGATTCTTTTGGACAAGATGGAATTCAACATAGTCCCGCTTAGCTTGGAACTCTTCAAACAAGCCGCTGAGTTCAAGCTGGACAACAACAAAAAAGAGCTGTCCTGGGCAGACTGCATCGGGTACATGGCTGCAAAGCAGTTAAAATTAAAATTCCTTACTGGCGACAAAGAATTTAAAGGCATGGCTAATGTTGAATTCGCGAGGTAATGGCAAAGTGGCAAAGAAAGCGGTTAAGATAACGCTTCCTGACGGCAGCGTAAAGGAATTCCCTTCAGGGGTAACGGCAATGCAGGTTGCAGAGTCCATAGGCAAAAGGCTGGCTTCTGATGCGATAGTCGCTGAAGTCAACGGGATGCTCATTGACCTGTCAACGTCCATAGCGTCTGACGCAAACTTCAAAGTCCACACTTTCGGCAGCGACGAAGGAAAAAAAGTTTTCTGGCACTCTGCAGCACACCTTGTCGCGCATGCTGTGATTCGATTGTACCAAGGTGCGCTTAATACAATAGGACCTGCCATTGAAAATGGGTTCTACCAGGACATGGCTGTCAAACCTCTCAGGCCATCCGACCTTGAGAAGATAGAAGCAGAGATGAAAAAAATTGTTGCCGCCAATTATCTCGTTAAGCGCTTAAGCCTCTCTGTTGCAGAAGCAAAAAAGGAGTTCAAGTGGAACAATTACAAGCTTAAAATAATTGACGAAGAAGCCAAGGGCAAGCAGATAACTGCTTACAGGCAGGGCGAATTTACAGACTTGTGCAGAGGGCCTCATGCGCCTTCAACAGGCGTTCTGAAGGCGTTCAAGCTGACCAAGGTTTCTTCCGCATACTGGAGGGGCGACCAGAGGAACGAGGAGCTGCAGAGAATTTACGGGGTTGCGTTTCCTGACGGCAAGCAGCTTAACGAATACCTCAGAATGCTTGAGCTTGCTGAAAAAAACGACCACCGCAAACTAGGCCGCGAGCTGGATTTAATTTGGTTCCACGACTGGAGCCCCGGAAGTCCGTTCTTCCTTCCGAAAGGAACGGTAATATACAACACGCTTCTCGACTTCATAAGAAATGAATACTTCAAGCGTGGATACGACGAGGTCATAACGCCACAGTTGTTCAACAGGAAGCTGTGGGAGCTTTCAGGGCACTGGGAGCATTACAGGGACAATATGTTCCTGTTAAATGTTGATGGAATGGAGTTCAGTCTTAAGCCCATGAACTGCCCCTCTCACATACTTATTTTCAAGTCAAGGGCGAGGAGCTACCGCGACCTGCCGCTGAGGCTTGCTGACTTCTGCTACCTTCACCGGAACGAGCTTAGTGGCGTGCTTTCGGGGCTCACAAGGGTAAGGAAGTTCTCGCAGGACGATACCCATATCTTGTGCACTGAGGAGCAGGTTGAAGGCGAGCTTAACAAGCTGCTAGGCTTTGTGAGGTATGTTTATACGGACGTTTTTAAGTTCCCCTTCACCGCAAAGCTTTCCACAAGGCCGGGAAAGTTCATGGGGAAGAAAGAGGAATGGGACAATGCAGAGTCGTCTTTGAAAAAGGCGCTTGACAGCAGCGGTTTCAAATATGAGATAAAAGAGGGTGAGGGCTCTTTTTACGCCCCTAAAATAGACTTTGATGTTAAGGACTCCCTTGGGAGGAGCCACCAGCTTGCAACAATACAGCTTGACGTTCAGATGCCCCGGAAGATGGGCGCTGAATACGAGGGCAGTGACGGGAAAAAGCATTCTGTTGTAATGATTCATCAGGCAATGATAGGCAGCTTTGAGCGCTTTATAGGCATATTAATTGAGCATTACGGCGGAAAGTTACCGCTCTGGCTGAGCCCAGTCCAGGTCAGGATTTTGACTGTTGCAGACAGGTTTAACAGCTATGCAGCCAAGGTTGCTGAAAATTATCGCGGCAGGGGCATCAGGGCAGATATTGACTCAAGGGCAGAGTCAATCTCCTACAAGGTGAGGGAGGCAGAGCTTGACAGGGTGAATTACATACTTGTTGTTGGGGAAAAAGAGCTAAAGGCAGGAACTGTTACGGTAAGGACCAGGGATAACCGGATTCTCGGAGCCGTAAAGTCTGATGCTTTTCTGGA
>JAGVYT010000004.1 GCA_018303115.1 Candidatus Woesearchaeota archaeon
TGCTGCCTTTAATTTTATCTCTCCCCTCTAAAATGTTAAGGGGAGAGATAAAACAGGGCAAGCCAAAGAAAGCAAACAGGCAAGACTTTCAACAATGCCTATACGGCGACATCGCCTTCAAAAACAACATCTGCCGGGCCTGTCATGTAAACGCGGTTGCCAGAAGCAATCTCTGCTTCCAGGGCGCCGCCGGGAAGTTTTACTGCCGCTTTTCTGCCTGCCTTGTCATTGGCAACAGCAGCAGCCAGCGCAGCACAGGCGCCTGTGCCGCAAGCAAGAGTTGCCCCGGCACCACGCTCCCACACCTTTACTTCAAGCTTTTTAGGCGAATTCACCTTTACAAACTCAACATTTGTGCGCTCAGGGAACATTTTATTGCGCTCAATCTGCTTCCCCTCTTTCTGCCAGTCAAAGTCAAAATCCTCGACAAATATGACGCAGTGGGGGTTGCCCGCATCCACAAGCGTTGCAACGTAGTTTCTGCTGAAACCATTGATGGCGGCAGCAGCAGAAGTTACTTTTGCAACCCCCATGTCCACCCTGTAATTGACGCCAACCTGCTCAACTGTTTTTATCCCCGCTAAGGTTTCTATTTTAACAGGGCTTTTTGCCATCCTGTTGTCAATCAGGTATTTTGCAACGCATCTTATGCCGTTGCCGCACATCTCAGCTTCGGAGCCGTCAGCGTTTATCAGGCGCATGCGTGCATCAGCCTTTTTTGAGGGCGAAACGATGAGAACGCCGTCTGCCCCAATCCCGAAGTTGCGGTTGCAATATTTTTTTGCAAAAGAAACAAAATCAAAACTTTTGTAGCTGTTGCCAAGATTATCCACTAACACGAAGTCGTTTCCAATTCCAGTAACTTTGGTGAACCTCATTCCAGCATATCCTTAAGCTTCTCAGCATCCCTGATAACTGACATCTTCTTCCCTGAAACAAGGATTTCCGCAGGCCTCGGCCTTGTGTTGTAGTTAGACGCCATTGAATAGCCGTAAGCGCCCGCAACCATTATCGCAAGGACATCGCCCTCCTTAAGAACAGGAAGCTCCCTATCCCCAATTGTAAAAACATCCCCTGACTCGCAAATGTTCCCATAGACAACCACTTTTTCCTTTTCAGCGCCCTCAGCATCGCTTATTTTAACAATAGGATGGTAAGAGCCGTAAGCCATGGGCCTGATAAGGTGGTTAAAGCCTGTGTCAACCCCGACAAACTTGTGCTTTGGAGTTTTTTTTATTGTGTTCACAGTGCAAAGCAAAGCTCCCGACTCTGCAACCAAATAACGGCCAGGCTCAAAAATAAAAAGCAGCTCTTTCCCATAATTTTTGCTGAAAGCAGCCAAGATTCCGGAAAGCTTCTTTCCGAACTCATTAATATCAATTGGCTTCTGGTCAGGGCTGTAAGGAACGCCTAACCCGCCTCCAAAGTCAATGAACTTCAGATTGCGGAAATTTTTTGCAGCTGCAAGGATAACATCAACGGCATTCATGAATTTATTGGCATCCAGAATCCCTGAGCCGATATGCTGGTGCAACCCCACAATATTAAGCTTGTGCGCCTGGGCAACAGCAATCGCCTGCTCCAAATCACCAACCCAGATTCCAAACTTGCTGTCAGGACCGCCTGTAATGACGTGGTCATGATGCCCGGCGCCAACAGCAGGGTTAATGCGAAGGCATACGTCAGAGTTGGGATTTAATTCGCCATACCTCCCAAGCTGGGAGATTGAATCCGCATTCACAAGAATTTTCTTGCTTATCGCGAATTTCATCTCTTCATCGCTGACGGCTGTTGCAGTGAACATTATCTGGTTGGGCTTGAAACCTGCATTAAGGGCAGCCATTATTTCTCCGGGAGACACCGCATCAATTCCTGCGCCTTCCTCACGCAGGATTTCAAGGATTCTGCTGTTGGTATTGGCCTTCGCAGCGTAAAAAATCTTAACGTTGGGGTAAGAAAGGCTGTCAGCCAGCTCGCGGTACTTGTGGCGGATGACGTCATCGTCGTAAACGTAAACAGGGGTTCTGAACCGCTTCACAATTTCAGAAGCATGCAATTCCCCGATATACAACTGATTGTTTATTACATTCATCTTGAACTGTCAGATTTTCACGCTCTTTTTAATCCTTTCTACCGCCTCGTTAAGCCTTGCGTCAGGAACAGTCAGTGAAACGCGGAAAAAACCTTGTCCGGCTCCGCCATAAGCACTGCCAGGGGTTATAACTACGCCAGCCTTGTCAAGCACTTCTGCCGCGAAGCTTTCTGAGCTGTAGCCTTCAGGAACTTTAACCCAGAGATAAAGGGAAGCTTTGGGCTTTTTTACCTTCAGCCCAACCTGCTCCAAGGCATTGCAGAGAACATCTCTCCTCTGCTGGTAAACTTTGACATTGGCGTCTATGACAGAATCCGGAAGATTCAAAGCGGCAATGCCTGCATGCTGGACTGCATTGAAAACCCCTGAATCAACATTGCTCTTCACAAGGGCCATGGCACGTATTATTTCAGGATTTCCAACAGCCATGGCAATTCTCCAGCCAGTCATGCTATACGGCTTGGACAGCGAGTTCAATTCAATGCCTACATCCTTCGCTCCACTAACCTCAAGGAAGCTCAAAGGCCGGTAACCGTCAAAACCAATCTCGCTGTATGGATTGTCGCTGCAAACGATGACATCGTTATCTTTTGCAAAATCAACAAGTTCCCTGTAAAACCCCTTGGCAGCTACAGCCGCAGTGGGGTTATTAGGGTAGTTAACGTAAATTATTTTGGCTCTTGCCGCAACATCCTCCGGAACCTCGCTCAGCCGTGGCAGAAAATCATTCTCCTCCTTCAAAGCCATCCTGTAAGGAATCCCCCCTGCAAGTATCGTGGAAGTCATATAGGTAGTGTAGGCAGGCTCAGGAACCAGCGCAGCATCGCCCGGGTTTATCAGGGCAAGCGAAAGGTGAAGGCTGCCCTCCTTAGAGCCAATAAGCGTGAGAACCTCCTTATCAGGGTCAAGCCTCACATTATGCCGCCTCTTATACCACTTTGAAACCGCTTCCCTAAATGAAGGCATGCCCTCATAATCAGGATAGCGGTGGTTTCGAGGGTCATTGGCTGCCCTGTTAAGAGCCTCAACAACAGGCTGCGGGGTAGGCAGGTCAGGGTCGCCAATGCCGAGGCTGATAACGTCAACACATGCCCTTTTTGCAGCAGCAATCTTCCTGTTAATTTCGGCAAACAGGTAGGGAGGGATTTGCTTAAGGCGCTCAGACTTTTCCATTTTGACCATCAGCAGGATTTCGGTATTGTGTCTTTCTTAAAAGTTTATTGGCAGCTTTCATACTGGGGATGGCAACGCCTTCAGATAAAAAGGCGGTTACCCCGTCTAAATCACATTCTGACGCTTGACGTCCGATGTCGGTCTGCATGTAGCGGGGCTCACGTCCTAAGTGCCTGCAGTCAACAAAACCCAGCCTTATTTGAAGCTCCAAACTTCCACTTACGGCATTTGCCTTATAACCAGTTGCTCCCACAAGGTATTCTACAGTAGCACAATGGTCTTCCAAGCCTGCTACCAAGCCTTCAATGTTAAAGTGCTGTGAAGGCGGGGGTAAGGAGCATAACACCCCCAGGTGCATTTGGCCGTCTTTTCTTAAAGCGCGCAGCAAACCAGCGGCGTAATTGCGATGACTGCTGCCCCTGTCATAGCGTGCCCTTCTTATTGAGCTACTCTTGCGCAGACGCCTCCTCCTTGAGCTAACCACGTGCAGACGACGCCATCTCAATCCGCTCATTGCAAATACCCCTTTGCTTTCAGCAATTCAGCATTAAGGATGCCGCCGCCTGCAGCGCCCCTTATCATATTGTGGGAAAGGGCTACAAAACGGTAATCAAGAACATTGCAATCGCGCAATCTGCCAATGGTAACAGCCATGCCTTTGCCGTTATCGCGGTCATACCTTGTTTGCGGCCTGTCCGGCTCTTCCGTATAGATTATCGGCTGCTCAGGGGCTGTTGGCAGCTTAAGCTCCTGCGGAACCCCCCTGAAGTTTTTCCACGCTTCCAGTATCTGCTCTTTTGCAGGCCTTTTCTTAAACTTGACAGAAACGCACGCCATGTGGCCATCTGTTACAGGAACGCGGTTACAATGAGCTGAAACTGAAAACTCGTCATTACAGGTTATCTCATCACCCTTAATCTTGCCCATAATCTTAAGGGGTTCGCGCTCTGACTTCTCCTCCTCACCACTTATAAACGGAATGATGTTATCCTCAATGTCAAGAACACCCGGGCTAAAGCCCGGGGCGTGTTCTTGAGCATGCTCAGAAACGCTGGCTTGTTTACCACCTGCTGAAGCAAATGGCTTGTGCTTCAGCGTTTCTGACATGTCAATAGTATCAAAGCTCGAATGCCCCGCTCCGCTAATGGCTTGCATAGTGGTTACAACAACCTGCCTCACTTTAAAATCGTTATGCAGAGCATACAAAGGAGCCATGTAACATTGGATAGAGCAGTTAGGCTTAACAGCAATGAACCCCCTGCCCCATCCCCTGTTCTTTCTCTGAACAGGGATGATTTCTGTATGGCCCGGGTTTATTTCAGGGATAAGCATAGGCACGTCTTTAGCGTTGCGATGGGCGGAAGCGTTGGAAATAACAGGGATGCCTGCTTCAGCATACTTTTCCTCCCATTCCCTTGCAATGTCAGAATCGACTGCAGAAAAAACAAAGCTGCAATTCCGTTTTGCTTCCTCTATCTCATCCACTGCATGCACAACCAGCTCTTTAACAACATTTGGAATTGGCTCTTTAAGATGCCACTTTCCTGCAACAGCATCGGCATACTTTTTGCCGGCAGAACGGGGAGATGCGGCAACGTAACCAACTTCAAACCACGGGTGGTTTTCAAGCAAGCTTATATAATGCCGCCCAACCATTCCCGTAGCTCCGAGTATGCCTACTTTTAATTTCTCCATTTTTACGCCTTACCCAAAAAATTCCCTGACAAAATGCTTCATCTCAAAGAAACCCCTTTTGCCATTTAGCCACTCAGCAGCCAGCACCGCGCCCAAAGCAAACCCCGCCCTTGACCTCGCAGTGTGCTTCAGCTCAATCGTATCAGCTTCAGAATCAAAGCCGACAACATGCGTTCCGGGGATAGTGCCGGCCCTCACGCTGGCAAAATGCAGCTCTTCAGGACGTATCCTGCGATTAATGAAACCGTAATTAATCTTTGTTTTCCTGCCGATATTGGCAGCCAAAATCTCGGCAGTGGTCCTGGCAGTTCCGGAAGGGCTGTCAGCCTTTTGATTGTGGTGCAGCTCATAGCCGAATGCATCATACTCCGGGACCTTGTCAATAAGCTTTGACGCCTCTTCAACTATCTTAAAGAAGATATTAACACCCACGGAAAAATTTGAGCTGTAAATAAAACCAATCCCGGACTCATCAACAACCTTTTTGACCTCTTCCAGTTTATCATACCAGCCCGTGGTTCCAACTGCCATGTTCTTCTTCAACGAAGCGACTTTCTTCACGTTTTCAACTACTGCATCAGGGCGTGTAAAATCCAAAACAACATCCGCATCCTTCAGGGCTTCCTCACTTATTTCGGAATTGGTTGCATCCCTGCTATGAGAATCAACAATAGCTGCAACAGTGTGCCCCCTGCTTTTTGCAACCTGCTCTATCATCTTTCCCATCTTTCCGTACCCGATTATTGCGATGTTCATTTGAGAACCCCCATCGCCTTCATGCTCTGCTTGAGCGATTCAAGGCTTTCAGGCATAAGCTCGCACATAGGAAGCCTTAAAGGACCAGAAGGCATTCCAACCAGGCTCATTGCAGTCTTAATAGGTATGGGATTCGTCTCTATAAACGCCGCCTTGAACATCGGCGCAAGATACTTATTGATTTTCTCAGCTTCCGCCCAGTTTCCGTTTAAGGCATGCGAGCACATGTCAGAAACCTGCCTTGGAAGGAGGTTGGATATGACAGATATCACGCCTTTGCCTCCTGCTTTCATCAAGTCAAGCGTCATGTTGTCATCCCCGCTTAAAACATCAAAGTCAGGGCCCATTGTCGCGATAACATCCTTCATCTGCTTCAAGTCGCCAGAGGCTTCCTTTACCCCCACAATGTTTTTTATGCCCCTGAACCTGGCCATAGTAGAGGTTTCAACATTAACAGCCGTCCTGCCCTTTATATTGTAAACAATAATCGGGATATCAACCTTGGTTGCAACTGCACGAAAGTGCCTGAAAAGCCCCTCCTGCGTCGGCTTGTTGTAGTAGGGATTCACGATTAAAGCAGCATCCGCCCCCAGCTCCTTTGCCTGCCGGGTGTGCTCAATAGTGGTTCTGGTGCTGTTGGTGCCGGTTCCGACTATAACAGGAACACTGTTGTTTGCAGTTTCAACAACAGTTTTTATTATCTCTGCCCTTTCATCATCCCCTACAGTGGGAGACTCGCCGGTTGTCCCAAGCGGAACCAACCCCGAGATTCCATTGCTTATCTGGAACTCAACGTTCTGCCTCAGCCCCTCAAAATCAACGCTTCCATCCGGCTTGAAAGGGGTGACCATTGCCGTAAATGCGCCTGCAAAGTTTGTCATTTTAAATCATCCTCCAGCTTTTGTTTTGGGACAATTTGCCTGTTTTTATAGTTTTGTCAAGAACACCCGGGCTAAAGCCCGGGGCGTGTTCTTGAGCATGTGTCGGAAGCTTTAGCTTCCGAGCATCATCAGAAACCGAAGGTTTCTGAGACTCAGAAACGCTGGCTTGTTTACCACCTGCTGAAGCAAATGGCTTGTGCTTCAGCGTTTCTGACATGTCAAAAAACGCCTTGTGAAGAAGCTTAACAGCCTTCTCAACATTTTTTTCTTCAACTATAAAACTAATGTTTATCTCAGAAGCGCCCATGGAAATCATCTCAACATTTATGCCTGCTTCTCCAAGAGTGCCAAATATAATGCCCGCGATTCCGGGCGTATTTTTTAAACCGCTGCCAACCAAGCTTACAGACGCCTTGTCGTAAGCAACATTCACTGCTCCAAGGGCATTCAATTCTTTCAAAAGCCCTGTTAGGCCATACTTAGCATCAACTGTAATGGAAACGCTGACTTCAGAGGTTGAAACCACGTCAACAGAAATTTTATTTCTGGCAAATGCATCGAAAATCTTTTTCATGAAGCCGTAGGCAAGAAGCATTTTTGGAGAAGAGATATTAATTGCAGAGATGCTACGCTTGCAGGCAATAGCGGTAATTAGTTCGGAATCGTTTTCATTCTTCACTTTCACTATAACTGTTCCTGAAGAACTGCGGTTAAAGGTGTTCAGAATCCTTACAGGAATGTTTTTATTTAGAGCAGGGGTAACTGTTTTCGGATGCAGGACTCTTGCCCCAAAGAATGCAAGCTCGGCTGCTTCGCTAAACGAGATTTCCTTAATAGTTTTAGCGGACGGGACTATTTTTGGGTCTGCGCTCAGTATGCCGTCAACGTCAGTCCAAATCTGAACCTCTTCAGCGTTTAAAGCTGCCGCAAAAATTGATGCAGTGTAATCGCTGCCGCCCCTGCCCAGGGTTGTTATTGAGCCTGAAGAGTCCTTGGCTATGAAGCCGGTGACAATCGGAACCTCATCCTGCCCTATATTGCCAACACTTACCGGAATAAGACTGTAAGACTCCGGCAACACCTCTGCTTCCTCATAATTTGAATCTGTCTTCAGCCCAAGGTCAAATGCGTTGTATGCTGCGGCATTCAGGCCAGCGCTTCTGGCGTAGGCAGCAATTATCTTCGAAGACATCCGCTCGCCAAAAGAAACAACCACTGCATAAAGTTCAGGCATAAGCTTTTTTACGTAGGAAACCCCTGTAAGGGCATGCCCAAGCTCTTTAAGCTCAGGCTCAAGAATCGCAGCATCCAGCTCAAGGTGCTTTATGACATCAAGATGCCTTTCGCGTATATCATCCACAGAGACTTCGCCATTAACCGCCATTTTTGCGGCTTCTATAAGCATGTCAGTCACTTTGCTCAAGGCGGAAACAACCACCAGAGGCTTCTTGTCTTTATAATCGCGGATTATGCCGACTACTTCCTTTATGCTGTCAGCAGTGCCTACCGACGTCCCCCCGAACTTCATTACCAGCATTTTAACCCAACAGGGTGGATAAATGCGCAATGTTTAAATACTTAATGTTATTATTATAACAAAACAGCAGATAAATTGTTATTAGCTGTCTGAGGGTAAGCGAAAATAGGGAGAACTGGACGAAGATGGCATCGGTAAGCAGCATTGTGAGGGACATTGTAAGCCAAAACAAGCTCCTGCAGGAAGCGATGTGGCAGGGAATACTAAGCTACGCGGCAGTTGCCGAGAAGGTAAAAGAACGGGTTGAAAAGGAGCTTGGAAGCAATGTAAAGGAATCTGCCATAATCATGGCGCTCAGGAGATACCCGGAAACAGCCTTCAAAAAGGAAGCGAAGAAACAATTTGAGGCGGAGTCTGAAATAATAATGAAAACAGGGCTTGCATACTTTTCCTTTTCAAAAATACCCCATCTCCTTGAAAAACTGGAGAAGTTCTACAAAAGGCTTGAGCCTGATAAGGACACATTAAACGTAATACAGGGAAATCACGAGACGTCAGTCATAACAAACGAAAAATACGGCAAAGCGGTCAAGGAACTGCTGGGAAAAAACAAGCTCAAAACCGAGGAAAATGATTTGGTTTCAATATCAATAACACTAGGGAAGGAGTTTGTCCATACACCAGGAGTAATCTTCACTATAACAAGAAAGCTCTACTGGGAAGACGTAAACATATTCGAGCTAATAACAACAGCAACCGAGCTGAACCTTTTTTTCCAGCAAAAATATGCCACAAAAGCGTATAATGCAATATACGAGCTGGTATCAGGAAAGCATTAAGCTTTACTTATCAAAATTCATAAGGCTGAATATTTCATAGCCGCTTATTTTTTCCCTGCCTTTCAGAAAACCAAGCTCAACCAGAAAAACAAATGAAGCTATCCTGCCGCCAAGCTTTTCAACCAAATTGGCAGCTGCCTTTGCAGTGCCTCCAGTCGCAAGCACATCATCAACAATCAAAACATTGTCACCCGGCTTTATGGCATCCTCATGCATCTCAAAAGAGTCCTTGCCATACTCCTTCTCAAACTCCTGGTTTATTGTTTTATATGGAAGCTTGCCGGGCTTTCTTAAGGGAACAAATCCGGCCTTAAGCTCATAAGCCAGAACTGAGCCAATGATAAAACCGCGGCTCTCTGCAGAAGCGATAACATCTATTTTTCTATTCTTGAAATGATGAATCATCTGCTGAAGCGCATACCTGAATGCCTCGTGGTCAAGCAGCAACGGGGTAATATCCTTAAAGTTTATTCCTTTCTGCGGAAAATCCTGAATTTCGCGAATCTTTGATTTTAAATCCATCTTATAAAACAGCGTTTTTTAAAGCCTCGCCACAATTGCATGTTTTTTCATCAGTAAGCTTCGGAATAACCTCAAGCAAAAGCCTCTTTGTTTTTTCGACATTGTTCTTTAAAGTTTTAACGATTGCGCCTGCAGTTACCGCCTCACCCTTCCAGCAGTCGTAATCAGTAACCTGGGCAACTGCCGCATAGCAGATTTCCGCCTCCCTTGCCAAAACAGATTCAGGAACCATAGTCATATTAATAGTTGAGCAGCCCCAGCTCCTGAAGAGTTCAGACTCTGCCAGGGTTGAAAAGCGTGGGCCTTCAACAACAACATTAGTTCCGCTGTCATGATAAGGGATGCCTAGTTGCTCAGAAGCATCCGCGAGGCTCTGCCTCAACTGCGGGCAAAAAGGCTCTGCCATGGATATGTGGCAGACTTTATCCTTGCCGTAAAAGGTTGAAACACGTTTAGTGGTGCGGTCAATAAACTGGTCTGTGAAAACAAGGTCGCCCGGATTTACATCCTCCTCAAGAGAGCCAACCGCGCAAGGCGCAATTATATGCGTAACGCCAAGCTGCTTCATAGCCCAAATGTTAGCCCTATAATTTACATTAGTAGGATTTAGCTTATGCCCCTTCGCATGCCTCGGAATAACAACAACGTCAACATCTTTTATTTTTCCTGTTGTTACCGGCTCTGAAGGCCTGCCATAAGGCGTGTCAACAGAGATTTCTTTTGGCTCAGAAAGAAAATCAGCATCATACATTCCAGTTCCTCCAATAATCCCGACCTTAACCATGGCTATGTAACATTCAACTTTTCAGAAACTGCCTTATCGCTAAGAATTGCCGAATTGCCTGAAGGGTCTTCTATCACTATGCGGGCTTTTTCATCCCCCCACATCACCCTGTTGAGCTTTTTAAGGATATTCTTCGCCTTCTTCACATTGGCATCGTCCTCTTCTGTGTCGCGGACAGCCTCAACCTGCTGCCTTACACGCTTCAGAAGCCCTTCAACGTTTGTAACATAGCCGTCAGCAGCCTCGCCAGGCTCAATGTCCGCAATGTAAGGCATCCTGACCTTTGCATTGGACGACTTTACAACCCTGATGCTCATATCACTTTCTCCGGAAACCTCTATAGAGACTTTAACTGGCTCGCGCCGCTCAAGAGACTCAACATCAGACTTGTGGAACTTGCAGGAATCGCAGCTCATTGAGAACAATGCAACCCTGCCAAAGTAAGGGACGCTTTCCTCGCGCTCAACAAGCGAAAGGCTCTTATTCTTGCAGACAGGACACGTTTCACCGCTGAGAACATCGGCCCCAGAAATATTTTTTCCAGCCATAGAGGAAGAATCTCCATAAATTAATTTAAAAATGTTGTGGTGGTGCAAATTCCAGCCGGGATTCTAAGAAGCTCTTTACTTCTGGCTGTTCTAATTCTCCAAGAGTTATGACATATATTCGTTTAATCCTGTAACGACTAATAACGTAGCCCTGACTTTCATAATATTGGCTTAAATCAATAGGCCTATATCGCGCACCATCCGCTATACCAGAGACCAGCTCAAATATTTCTCTGGTGCGAAGGCCAATATTAGAAAGTGAAAAAAGCTCATCTAAAACGGCATTAACACAATCAATGACTCTTTCATCCGAAGCTTTTGCTAACAGTTCTAAACCGTTCAAGTCAGATTCTTTTCTTCTTCCGAGAGTTAAAAAAGCAGAATTTAAAAGTTGCCTGCTCATCTCTATATCATATCGTATTATTTGATGCTGTTCTTGTTGCATTTTTATCCCACATCTTTAAAAAAGGAAGTAGAAGAGGATTTATAAAACTTGGTTTTTACTGGTAATGTTAAGCTAAGTGCCAAAAGCTTTCTTCCTTCTGCTACACGCAACTTGACTTTACCGTTTTTACCTAACCTTAGCACCGTCTTCAATGACCGCAACCACTTCTTCTTTGTCCGTCTTTAGAATTCTGTCCCCGTAAAAGACGCGTTTCGCCTCAACAGACAACCCGAGGGCCTGGAACTGTTCAAAGGTTATTTCATCCTCGGAAGGCGTAAGGCCCTCGGCAAACACACTGTCGCCGGGAACTGATTTTGGAGCGGACAGAATCTCTATCTTTCCGTCCTTCTCAGCCGCAAGAAGCATGCCCTGGCTTTCAACGCCCCTAAGCTTTGCGGGCTTAAGGTTGGTTACGACAACTATGTTCCGTTTGAGCAGCTGTTCCCTTGAATACATTCCCTTAAGGCCTGCAACCAGAGTTCTTGTTTCATCACCTATGTTAACCTTCAGGACATACAATTTGTCAGCGTTCGGGTGGTCTTCTACAGATTCAACAGATGCGACCTTAAGATTTGCAGGGAAAAGTTCAGAGCCGATTTTAGGGGTTTCCTCAATGGGCGTGAATATTATCCTGCCCATGTTTATTTTGGTTTCAGTGAGACCGAAATTCAGGTCGCTTAAAGCTATCCTGTTCAGCCCGAGCTGCTTCTGTATTTTTACAGAGAAAACAGGCAGGATGGGGTAAAGCAGAATTGCCAGGTTCTTTGCTATGTTGGCAGACAGCGTTAAAATTTCACGGCACTTGTTTTTGTTTACCTTGACAAGCTTCCACGGCTCCCTGTCCTGAAGGTATTTGTTGCCCAGGCTGCTTATTTCCAGAATAGCCTTTACAGCCTCGCGGTAATTGCACTCGCGGTAGCTTTTGAGAACACTGTCAAACTTGGACTGGATAGTGCCTGCCAAAAGCCTGTCCTCAGCAGGCATTTTGCCAAGTTTCGAGTCAAAGTTATTGTTTATAAAGTTCAGGGTGCGGTAAATGAAATTTGAAATGTTGCTTACAAGCTCGCTGTTTATTTTGTTTTGGAAATCCTGAAAGTCAAGGTTGATGTCGGAAGATGTCCTGGAAAGGTTGGAGGCGTAGTAGAACCTCAGAAGCTCCGGGTCAAACTTGTCAAGATACTCGCGGGCTGTGAAAAAGTTTCCGCGAGACTTTGACATCTTCTCGTTATTAACCGTAAGATGCCCATGGACAACATAAGCTGAAGGGAGGCTGTAGCCAACGCCCATCAGCATGGCAGGCCAGAACAGCAGGTGGAAATATATTATATCCTTTCCTATGATGTGAATAACATCCGTATCAGGAGATTTCCAGAGCTCCTCTGCTGTTTTCTTAAGCTTTTCCTTAGCGTATTTCTCAGTTGCTGCAATGTAGCCGATTGGGGCGTCAAGCCAGACATAGTAATACTTGTTAAGCTCGCCAGGAATCTTGAAGCCAAAGTAGGGGCCATCCCGGGTAATGTCCCAGTCCTCCAAGCCAGAGTTTATCCAGTTCAAAACAAAGTTCTTTATCTCTGGCTGGATGTTTTCGTGGTTCGTAACCCATTCCTTCAGCTTTTGCGAAAAAGAGCTTAACTTGAAAAAATAATGCACGGAACTTTTTCTGACAGGGGAAGCGCCGCAGACAACGCATTTTGGCTCAACAAGGTCAATCGGCTTGTAAACAGAGTTGCACTTCTCGCAGTTGTCCCCGTACTGTTCCTCAGCCTTGCACTTCGGGCAAGTTCCCTTGACAAACCTGTCCGGAAGAAAGCGCTTTTCCACCTCGCAATAGGTTTGCTCTATCATCCTCTGGTAGATAAAGCCCTTCTTCTTCAGGGTTTTGAAAAATAAGTCGCTGTAAGCCCTGTTTTCGCTGCTGTGGGTTGTATGATAAACATCAAAGCTCATCAGAAAATCATTGAAATCTGCAACGTGCTCCAGGCGATACCGCTCTATCAACTCTTCAGGCTTCACGCCCTCTTTTGAAGCAGCAATCTCAATAGGAGCGCCATGCGCATCGTCAGCGCATACAAACACCACATCATCCCCTGACAATCTTAAGAAGCGCGCAAAAATGTCTGCCTGCACATACTCAAGCATGTGACCGAGATGCAGGGAGCCGTTGGCGTAAGGCAACGCAGCGGTTATCACTTTTCTTTTCGACTCCTTAGCCATAAAAAAAGAATGAAGAGAACAGTTTAAATAGTTTGTTGCTCAGGATACGAAGTTTTCAGAAATCTTTCCCCTTGCGCTTCTTCTCCTTCATCTTCTTTGTAACGTCGAGGTTGCCAGAGCATTTGGCGCAGGTAAAGCGCAATGTTTGAACCCCGTCAATGTTTTTTCTTTTGAAAGTGGTCTGGGTCTCCCCCTTATTGCCGCAATGCGGGCAGATATATTCAGCATACGCCACCAAAGAATCCTCATAATCCTGCTTGTCAACAGCATAGCTGCAGCCTGGGCAGACGTATTCCTTAGCCCGCATCTTAACCTTGCCAGACTTATCGCGGGTCTTGCCAATCTTGGCCTTGCCGCACTTGGGGCAGTCCCCCTTCAAAACCCATGCCATTACCTCGCCTTTCTCATCCAGGGAACGCTGGGTAAAGTAAACGCACTCGTCCATTGACTCGGGTTTGCGCATGAGCATGAAAAAGCCAATCAGAGAGTGCTATTTAAATTTTTTGAAAAGAACGGCAGCGGTTTTAATAAGTGAGAAGCAAGAGAACCCTACTGCCGAGAGTCGCAAAAAGGATTATGTTGAAGCTAAGATTTGTGGCAATGTAAAAGGCGGTCATGCTTTTCACGTCAGCGTCGCCGATGAAAAGGTAAATCACCTGATTGAGGAGCAGGCTTGCCACAGTAAATGCGACTCCAATAAAAACTATGTTAAGGTAGCTTAAGTAGCCGGCAAGAAACCCGAGCAAGCCGGTAATAAGGACGTAAACCAAAGTAAGAGGGCCTATGTTCTGGGAGATTATTTCAGAAGCGAGGGAACTGACGACGCCGAACAGAAGCCCTGTTACCGGATTGAATGCCACTGCTGCAAGGACAGTGCCGAATGTAACAAGCTCAATCCCGCCAAGCGGCATGCCTAACTTACGCTTATAAACTGTAGAAAAACTCGCAATCAGCACAAGAGCCATTACTGCAAGGCTCTTGGCAACTGCAGCGGTATAAAAAACAGACCCAATAATAGCAACAGCAAGAAGAGCAAAGGCTATTCGCTTATGCCGGGCAACAACTGCAAATCCTCCAGCACATAATTCCTTGGCCGCCTTTGCTTCTTTTGCCGCCTCCTTTTCTGTTTTTTTATGATGAGCAAGCAGCCTACGCTCGTATTCCTTCCGCAAAAAATTTCTGTAAGTGGCATCTTCCAAATAAATTCTCTTTATTGGCTCTGTGAAGCGTTTCATTTTACACCAGATGTTTCACGAACCAATCGCTAGCAAGCCCCGCCACTTCTTCCAGAGTCCCTGGCTCATCAAAAAGGTGCGTTGCGCCAGAAACAATTTCCAGCTTCTTTTCGCAACTGATTTTAGCAAATGCCTGCTTGTTTAGCTCAATCACAACATCGTCATTGCCTCCAATCATAAGCAGTATAGGCGCTTTAAGTTCATCCAAATTAGCGGCAGCAGCCAAATCAGGCCTTCCTCCGCGTGAAACAACAGCTCTGATAAACTTAAGCTGCGCAGCTGCGTTAATCGCTGCCGCAGCTCCTGTGCTTGCGCCAAAATAGCCTATCTTCAAATTTTTGCATTTGGGGTGCTTACAAATATAATTTGTAGCAGCTATGAGGCGCTTGGTAATAAGATTAATATTGAAGCGGTTCTCATAAATCATGTCCTCCTGTTCTGTAAGCAAGTCAAAAAGAAGCGTTGCAATTCCCGCTTTCTGCAAAACTCCTGCAACAAACTTGTTGCGCGGGCTTAAACGGGAACTGCCAGCACCGTGGGCAAACAAAACCAGGCTTTTAGCCTTGTCAGGCAAGACCAGAATGCCGTCAAGCTTTACAGAACCTGCAGGAATGCAGATTTCTTCTGATTTCATTCTTGTGCTTTCAAACTGCCATCAGCTATAATAAGCTTTTTGTTAACAGCCCCGCCCTGGCACCTGCTGTTTTTGTTAAAATGTCAGAATCATCAGAAACAGCAGTTTCTGAGTGCCAGAAAGCGCTATTTCTGAGCATTTCCATCAGTCTATGACTGATGGCAAGCTTTGCTTGCTTAGGCTTCTGATGACCATCAGAAATCCTTCGGATTTCTGAGGAAAACAGGATTTAGGACTTCAAAAAAAGGAAGCTCGAAAAAATACGGAACATTTATATATAACAACCATATTTTCTATAATCATTATAATAAACATTGTTGGAGGCAAATGAATACAACAATTGCAGTTTCTCCTGAGATAAGGGACAAGCTAAAAGAATTCGGGAACAAAGGAGACACTTACGATGAGATACTTGCAAGGCTCCTGAACAGCGCCGAGGAAAGACAGCTGCAGGAGCTGTTAATGGACACAACCAACTGCATACCGATTGAAGAGGCGCTTGAACATGCAAAGAAAAAATGGCAAAAGTAATAATAACCGCGCTTCTTGAAGGAGAGATTAACAAAAAATTCAAAAGAAGGTCAGTAGAGGTTTTCTCCTTGCTACGCACATTGGAAGACAATCCCTACAAAGGCAAAGAAGTTGGCGTGGTTGGAAGGGTTCTAATAAAAGAGATAAAATACGGTAAATTCCGGTTCTATTTCATCACAGACGGCTACAAAATAAAGGTTCTCAAAGCGCGAGAGCTTAAAGAGCTCATTATCAAATTCGTCAGGATGTCAGAAAAGAAAGACCAGCAAGAGACAATAGAAGAAATAAAAAATGTCCTGAGAAGCCTTGGAGAAGAAGGGTTCTAGGTTGCGGGGGTAAGGCGACCGCCGCTAAAAAGGCCATAGTAAAGGGGGATGCAGCCCCCGCCCGGACGCTTACCGCTCTTGTTAAAAAACTAGGCTTTTGTTAATACTTGAACTTTCTCTCATACTCTTTATGGTTCATCCACTCAAGAATAATGGAAACAACTACAATTTCCTGGTTCTCAACAGAATAAAGAAGTCTCCACGCATTCGGTAAATTGTGTTTCCACACATTATGAACGCCGTATTTTTGCAGATACTCTTTCGGGATTAACTTCTTTGGAACTTGAATTCCGCAGAAAGCATTTATCTCTATGTCATTGAAAGCCCTTCTAAGCCATTCATACAACTTTTTTTCATCTCCTTTAGCTGCCTTTAACTGTTCGAACGCCTTCTTCAGACTGTCATCTGCAAATCTGGCAGTAGAAGGGAGTTTCATCCTAGTTTCAAAAACAGATGTTCGTGTTTTGCAAGCTCCTTTGCCTCTTTAGGATAATATATCCACCCGATTTTTCCCTCTGCATCAACAGAAATCTTCCTTGAGTAAAGCAAATAGCCAATAACAACGCAGAAGGTTTGGTACATCATCTTTTTTGGCAAAAACTCCCACAGAGCCCTCTTCTTAAACTCCCCATCGTGCTCTCGAATAGCTTTCTCCACCATTAGAACAGTATCAAGTCTCGGGTACCTCAATATCCCCTTTTTCTTGTGTAATAAAACCGGCATTTTTGAGCACCTTTAGATATTGTTATATCGATTGATATAACAAGAAGTATTAATATCTTTCGGTTTTCGTAGCCCCTTGTGCTATCACGTTTTAACTAGACACTAAGTAGCTGTCTATTTAATGCGTGATTTTACCTCACCTAACGAGGTGAGGTAAAGTGAGATTAACATATGA
>JAGVYT010000032.1 GCA_018303115.1 Candidatus Woesearchaeota archaeon
AAAAAATGTTGCAATAATTTCAGGCGGAACTCCTAAATGAGCCAGTTCTTGCTGGACTCTCGCTTGAACATCAGGACTTCGCTCATATAACGGCTTGAAAAGGCGTGTTAAATATTGGCCAGTACTAGCGGCACCCCAATTCACAGCTTTCTTTTTCATACGTAACTTGTCTAAATCAGGAGAAGCAGTTAATATTTCTACATCAACCGTTATATCTTCTTCAGCAACTCCTAAGCTTCTCAGCTTTTCCTCAATGCCGTCAGTCATTTTAATCACGCCACTGCCTTTTCCTGCTCCATTTCCATTATGTTTTCCTTTATTCTTTCTATGGTTTTTCCATTATCCTGGTGCTGGAGCGGCTTGCCGCATTCAGGGCATCTGAAGTCCACTTCAGTGGCTTTCTCAAATTCCATCCTGCTGCAGAACTGCGGGCATATGTAGAACAGCCCCTCATGCTTCTGCTCGTTTTTAAGGCGCTCCTTCAGCATCTGCAGCCTGTTTCTCTTTATTGAAAGCGCAAGCTCAGGAACCCCCTTCTGGTTAAAGGTCCAGTAGCTTATATACCACCCCTTCTCCCTGTCCTTCTTCCTGAAATAAGTGACAAGGTTGTGGTTCTGCAATGCGTAAAGCATTTTCCTTACAAATCCCACTTCTGCCCTGATTTTCTTGGCTATCTGGAACTCGGAAATATCCCTCTTTCCTTTAAGGTACTCAACAACAGGCATGGCCTCTTCCCCTATTGACTGGCTTACAATAGACTGAGTAAGCTTTGAGCTAAGCCTTTGTATGCCTGTCTTTACCCTCCTGACTTTTCTGTTCCTCTTAGATGTCTTTTTAGTCATTTAAACCTCCAACGTGAGGCGCATATTCGTCAATTTTAGCATCAATACCCATAACTTGCTTCTTTGAATTCCAGTCCGCACCTTTACCTTCTTTAAGCAAACCCTCCAAGAAAGCCCTATCATCCTCGGTGATAGAGTAATCTTTTTGATGTGCGTAGTGTGCCGGGTCATCCAGTATTGCTCTGCCATTCCTCAGGAAGGCAGTTTTAGCTCCTTCTATCTGCCCTGAAAGGTCATGCTCTGGATTCGCTTCCAGTTCGCTGTGCATTAAGGCTGCCGCTCCAACCATCCCCATAAGGTAGTGTCTTACAGCTCCCAATAGCGGCCCGTCGATAGTCATGTTAACCCCCAATTTGTAACTACTCTAAAGAAACAACTAGTATATAAACCTTTCGGTTTTGTAGCTATTTGGAAGTGGTGAAAGAATTGGGAAGGTGTTTAGCTAGGCGTTGTCTGGCATGCGTTCTGCATATTCTGCAGGGATGTAGCCTTTGCTTCCCAACATCTTAAGCCGGTGGCTCTCATACCATTTAGTTGCGCGCTTTTTCAAATCATCAAACCATGCATGCGTCACTATACGGTTGCCCTCTTCTATTCCAAGCTCGTTACAGGCCCATTCGTACAGTCTTATAAATCCCCTGTAGCTGGTTCTTTCCATAATGGTTACGGCTTTTTCGAAAGCTTGCACGGGAATCTGGGTAATAAAAAACTTGGCGTGGGCTTTCATGGCAGAGTTCAGGTAAGACAGCGGCTCAGTTTTATTGTCCGGCAGCAAGAGGGACACTCTGGTGGCAAGTCCCTCTTTCTTCGCGACCGCTAATGCTATAGTTTGCGATGCCAAGCGCCCAACGTAGTAAATCCCTTGATGGGAAATACTTCCAAGATTCCTCTCAAAAAATTCTTCTGCCTCACCAAGTTTTCTTATGGTTATAAGCTCTTCCACCAGTTTTCTGAAGTTCCTGACCCATTCCATATTTATTTCTATTCTTTGCATATACCTCTTGTCTGAAAACTCGTGAAGTCCTTCAACGCGCAGATTTTCAAAAGCTAGGTATAGATAGAAAAGCGAGTAGTTGCCAAGGCGCCTGCTAATTGGTCTTATTCGCTGCTTGGCGTAATCCTCTACAAAATAGCGTTTGTTCATTAAATCCTTGTGGTGGCTTAGTTCATGCTGGAAGAACTTGTACAGCAGTTTATAGTCGATTCTTCTGAACACTATCCAGGGCACGACTATTGTGTTCAGCAACCACAGGCCGTTGTATTCTATGTAAGCGTGCTCCGTATCGGATATTGAGTCGTCGTAAGCTCCATACCACTCCTTGTTGTCGTTCCTGCTTACCTTAAACTGTATTTCAAACGTGTCTGTTGTGGTGGTCACTATGCCAGGATTGTCGCGCAGGACTTCATTGACAATTCTTAGCACAAAGCGCCTTATTACCTCTTTAAAATAGTCGTATGGGATTTCAGGGAATTGCCTTATGGTGTGGTAAAACTTCAAGTCGATATCGCTCATGGGATTTTCAACTTTCGCAATCTTCTGATGGTAGTTCATCAGTTCCCGATAGTCTGACTCTAGGTGTTTTCGCCAATAATTACGAAACAAAAACAGCACGATTACTTTTTTTCCATTTATTTCAAAGCCGTCTTTTAGAATATCATAATCGGTCCCTGCCATGGGGCTAACATAGTACTCCTCTTTTTAAAGATTGCCTTGCTGTCAACCGAACTTTATCCCAGCCTCGGCGAATTTCCTTTTCATTTCCTGCAGCAGCTCTGAGGTTATCCTTTCCCTTACCCTCACTTCCGTTATCCAGCACCAGAGCTCAAGCAACATTCGTTCCTTGTTAATGTCCTTAACCCACACTTTTGGCTCGAACTTTTGGATGTTAGGGGGTATGTGAAGCATGGTCTCAATCAGCGATTTTCTTTTAAGCGGCCTTTTCGGGATTACGTCGGGGTGCTCAACCGCAATCTGGTATAGGAGCGCTTTTGCCTTTTCAAGTTCGGATTCCGGATTTATAGGTATGTTCAGGGAGAGCCGGAAAAACGGGTTTTTGCTGTAGCTTATCACGTTTCCCGTGACAAACTGCGAGTTGGGGGCTATGATGAGCCTGCCGTCTACTGCCCGCAGTTTTGTTTTTCTCAGCGAGATGTCAACAACTTTGCACAGCACATTTGTAAACTCCACATAGTCGCCTTCCTGTATTGGCCTGTCAAGAAAAATAATGAGCCCTGATATTATGTTCTGAAGGGTCTGCTGCGATGAGAACGCTATTACCAGCCCTATTATCCCGAATGCGGCAGCAAATGCCTTGATGTCAAATTGTATTATGCGGTATGTTGCGTAGTAAAAGCCTAGTGCGTAAATAGTGTAGAGGATAACCTTTGGAAGCAGCACAAAAAACCATGTTTTTTTGTTTTTCAGCTTTAAGTACTTTCTAACTGCAGCTGAAATAATGCTGCCCGTAATTATAGTGGCCAGTATTACAGCAAGAAATAACACAAATCGCTCAAGACTGACTTCTCCAGTAAAAGCCATTTCTACCTGTAAGGCATGCCAAGTTCCTCATCTACTTCCATGCTGATTCTCTTGATTTCTTGCAACACGTTGTTAATGTTTGTCTGAGCATCCTCTATTGTCTTGGTCAGGCTTTTTTGGGTCAGTTCATAACAGGAGTCTATCTTGACAACAAGCCCTGCTCTCATAAGCCTTTTCAGGTGGTAAAGAACAGAGCCGCGGGTGGGTTTCACAAGTTCTGTAAGCTCTTCGCTGGTAAGGCCCTTGCCATCCTTTGCAGCATACACCAGTGCCTTAATTATTCTCATGGCAGTTTTGTCGTGGTCTCGCGAACTGACGAAGCCAAGGGATGAACAAACCCACTCGACGTCTTTATCAAGGTTTTTTTCCATTGGAGTTTGAATCTTTTTTACAGCATATTCGGATATGGACTGCATGAAATTATCTTATGCTCACTTTTATTTAAACCTTTCCAAAATAATTGGATTTATCAACCTTAAATTAAATGATTTATGTAAGGTATAATAGTAAAATTTAAATATTGAAACATTATGAAAGAGTTCATGATAGATCTCAGAAGGCTTGAAGAGCTCCAGAAGTCCATTTCGACCATGGAGTGGGACATGGAAAACGGGCAGTTCAACAAGCGCAAGGCAGAATACTACCGGATGCTTTTGAAAGAGAGGGATACGCTGCTGAATATAAAATCGCTCTACCTAAACGATGAGTCTGAGGATGATGAAGGTAGCGAGGCAGAAGATGAGGATGGTTACCGCCTTGATGAGAGGCAGATTGCAGGGGTTTGAAATGCGGCTGTCAGATGCCGGTGGGTAGTTACTCAGCCAGCAGTTAAACAGTTTCAGAATGGTTTTTCGCCTAAGGAGGTATCTCATATGAAAAAGGTCAAGCAGGCAAAAAAAGGGGGGAAAAAGAAGAAATAGTTTTTTCAGGAAGGGCGGCAACTGCTTCGGCATTCCTGCGGTTGTTGCCTTAATTGTTTTCCAATAATTTCGGAAAGGCGAAATTCTGCATGGGAAGGATAAGGACATCGGCTGTAAAGAAAGTAACTCAGAAGCTAGTGGGGCTTTATGGGGACAGGCTTACAGACAATTTTGCAGAAAATAAGAGGGTTATATCGCAGCTGATTTACACCCCTTCGCCGAAATTGAAGAATTATATTGCAGGGTATGCGACAAAGCTTGTCAAGAAAAGCAGGAGCCGCAGTAAATCCACGTCAGCCGGTGAGGACTTCACGCTGCAGCAGTTTTGAGAGAGAAAAGCCTCTGGGGGGATTTGAACCCCCGATCTTCGGTTGTTTTGATATCATACAAAACCGACGCATTAGCCGCTATGCTACAGAGGCGTAGCAATAGTGTTCTTATAATTCCTTTAAAAATTTTTACGTAGGAATCGTCTTAACCAAAGCCAGCTCGGTAATGACGAACAGGATGTAGAAAAACACCATGAACAGGCCATCCCTCCATGTGAGTATGCGCCCTCTCCTTATAAAATAAGTTGCTAATGCAATTGCCGTAAGCAGAAATACCGCTATCTTTACCAGTTCAGCTGCTGGCAGGGTGATTGGGTGTATTAAAGCCACTATGCCCACAAGAAGCGTTCCGTCAATGATTATGACTCCAAAAAGCTCTCCTATTGCCAAATCCGCCATTTTTTGGCGGGCAGCTGTAATGGCAAACACAGTTTCCGGAAGGGATGTTGCAAGTGCAATAATGATAAGGCCGACAACAACCAGAGGCAGGCCGAATTCAAGGGCAATCCCTTTGGAAAACTCCACAACATAATTTGCGCTCGCAAGAACAATTAAGGCACTTACTGCAAATATGACAAGCTGCTTTATTAAATGGCGCTTGTCAGAGTGCACGAGCTTTTCCACAATATGATTTTTCTGCAAAAGGGTGTAGAAGAAAAGGAAGCATCCGCCTATCAGGATTGTCCCGTCAGTCCTTGAAATGGTTCCGTCAATCCCGAAAGCAAGCAGCAAAGCCATCAGCGCAAACAGCCACAATTCGTAAGTAAAGCCCTTGGTAATTTTAGTCCTGCCTGCTGACAAAGCAACCAGCCCGATAACAAGGCTCAAATCAGCAATCACGCTTCCAACCAATGTTCCAAAGCCCAGATGCGGCACTCCACGAAACGCTGAAATGGACGCGACAAAGCCTTCAGGAAGCGCGCTAACCATCCCAACAAAGAAGAAGCTGAGGATAAAGTGCCCTATGTCAAGATTCTTGCCGATTGCGGTAAGGGCCTTTATCGCCTGGCCGCCTGCCTTCACCATTATAACAGATGAGATGAGAAATCCAAATATCTGATAGTAAACCATTTTGCCTCTTTTTAGTTAACTTGTGCAGTTACTATTATTAATCATTTGCTAAAAATGATTTGCTGAAAGAGATACATGGAATTTAGAACAGGAAAAGCTATTTGTGCAGTTTCTTCAGAATCTCCACAATCTTCTTCCCCGGCGCCTTGCCCCTAAGCTGTCCCATGGCTTTTCCTATTAAAGCGCTAAGCTGCAGCTCGCTGTTGCTGCTGACTATCCTCTTAAGTTCCTTTTCAAGCTCAGAGTCGGGGATAGTCTTATACTTTTCAAGGTCAAGGCTTTGGCCTGAAGCAACTTCTGCAAGAGCTTCCATTACAGATTCCTTTGCCAGTTTTCCTTCATTAAGTGCTGAGAATACCGCTTTAAGGTGGTTGTCGTTTATTTTTGTATGGTCCAGGTTTCGCCTTTCCATCTCTTTGGCATAGGAAACAATTATTTCCGCTATGAAAGAGGCGTTGACATTGCTGTTCTCTTCAACCATAAGCTCAAAGAAGTCTTCTGCCCCCTCGTTTATTAAAGTGTGCGCTAAGTCCTTGCTTACGCCCAGTTTTTCAAAATCATTTGCTTTCTCGGTTAAAAGCCTGGGAAACGTTATGCCTTCGCTCTCGGGTTTTACTGATTTTGCGTCTGTCTCAGGATACATTCTTGCAGAGCCCGGCATTGGGCGCAGGAAGGTTGTTGTTCCGTCTGCATTTGCTTTCCTTACCTCTTTTGGAACTCCTTTAATTGCCTGCCTCGCCCTGTCAATTACTGCTTTCAAAGCAGGGGCAGCCCTTTCTTCATCAGCTGCCACTAACAAGAAAGCGTCGTTGCTGCCGCAACTAAGTTTTTTATTAATCCTTTCAACGTCAGTTTCATTAATTCCGTATTTTGGCAGTTCATCAGAGTGTATTATCCCTGTTACTTTTCCGAATGTTTTTGCATAGTCTGACATTTCAGTGCCTAATCTTCTGTCAGGCTGTATTTCCCTGCCAATCAGCCCTTTAAAATGCCTTAGCTTTACAGCGCTTACAACACCGCCGCTGCCAAGGGTGTTTTTTATCAGCTTTGATTCAATACTGCTAAAAATATCAGTTACATTAACTATTTTATCAACTGCTGCTGCCTTTCTTTTCTTCAATTCTGTTGCTATTTCAACTAAATTTTTCTGCCGCAATGCCTCATACTCAACCAGTTTTGACAATAATCGCAGCTCCTGCGCTCCTTTAATCTCAACCCTAGCCCCGTCTTTTATTGAAACGTTCACATCCTGCCTTATGGTGCCGAGGCCGCGCTTGACCTTTCTTGTTGAGCGAAGAACCATTCCCAAGTATTCAGCAACTTCGCGAAGCTGCTCAGGGCTTTTTATGTCAGCTTCAGTTGCTATCTCAGCAAGGGGTATCCCTAGGCGCGAAAGGTTGTATACGTCGTAATCGCTTCTGCGCTCAACTATCTTGGCTGACTCTTCCTCCACGCATACAGTGCCTATCCGCACTTTTCCCGAAAGCAAATCTATAAAGCCGTTTTTTGCAACTAATGCAGTCCTTTGAAAGCCTGAAGTGTTGCTTCCGTCAACAACCGTTTTTCTCATCACCAGTATCCTGTCAACAACCCTTGCGCTCAGCATCAGCGCTGCTTGCATGCATACCCCCAGCGCTTCAGGGTTCAGCTCGTGTATTGGCTCCTCATCAAGCTCAACATCGCATACAGAATCATTGTAAGCGTGATAGATAAAGTGCTTGCCTCTTAACTGCTCGTAAGCAGCTGCCACGTCCACCTTTCCCGCCTCGCCGGCAGAGGCGCGAAGCCTTCTTTTTATTACAATGTCAGGCTTGTCATCCCTTATAACGGGAGGGCAATTGCAGAAGAGCTTGGTTTTGGTGTCGAGCTGCTGGTGAATCTCCAAGCCCGCTTTCAATCCAAGCTGTGAATAGTCAACATTCATGATTATTGCAGTAGCTGCCACGTTTAAAAATCTTTTTGAGAAAAGGCTGGCATGCTAAGCGTATGAGTCTCTCATCTCAACAAGGCGGCTTAAGTTAAATTCAGCATCCCTCCTGCCCTCTTCCTCAGACAGGATAACTGCCAGTTGGGAGTGCAGCGATATCGCTGTATCAGCTGCTTTAATGAGATGGGGCTGCAGGGATACAGACTGGCCATCTGGGCTTCTCAGCTCTACTGAAACTCTAGGTCCATACTTGGCTTTCATTTCTCTGAACAGCTCATCCAGCCAAAGTGTATAGGCAAACAAGTTCTCTGCTTCGCCTATCATTTCCATCCTGTCGGCTTGTTCCAAACCAAGAATAACGTCAATGCCATCCTTACGATAAGCGGTTGTGTCTTCAGGTGGCATTTGTCCTTTGAGACAATCAGCCAACTCGTAAGCTTTTTCTGCTTCCCATTCATATCCCATAAGGTCGTATCTTACTGCAGCTTCAGCCGCCCACAACGCGCCAACAACAGGATTGATTGCCTTCCTGGCTAATTCAATCAGGGCTTGTGCCTGCCTAGCGCTTTCATGTTTAACAATCATGAATCAGCTATTCAATTATCCCTTCTTAAACGTTTGGTATATATTATATGAAACATATAATAAAGGATACATTAGTCAGTTCAGGAAAGCCTGTTCCTCTGTCCTGTCGCTTATCTCTCCCCTCAGGTTTTTCCCGATTAACTGCTTAACTTCCTCTTTTTTGCAGTTGGCAAGAAGCCATGCCAGCTTGACAAAAGCTGTGTTTGGAAGCATGTCCTCGCCGGGAATTACGCCGAGTGCAGTCAAGTCCCTGCCTTTGTCATAAACCCGCATCTGCACTCTTCCATAAAGGCATTGCGAAGCCATAACAACGACACATCCCGAATCAATGACTGCCTTAATTGCCGGGTAAATTTTTTTGTGAATTTTTGATGCTTCATCAGGAGCCTGGCCCGGAGTGTGTCCAAGCCCAGTGCCTTCCAGAACCAGCCCTTTATACCCTTTATAGAATTCAAATTGTTCAGGCTGCATGTTAATGTGTATTTTCAGCAGTCCTATTTTTTCTTCCATCCTTGGCTTAATTACAAGCTTACCGCTCTTTTTCTCATATTTAGTTATAACAGTAACATCTTTTGTATCATAATTAACCCTTGCAATCGGCTTTGCGTTAACCGGCCTGAAGGCGTCTCTTCTTGAGGTGTGCAGCTTTGCAGTTTTGCAGGCTGGCAGAATCACGCAGTCGTTATCGCTGACGTTTTCATGCATGCAAATCGCTACCCCCCTAAAATCTGTTTTTGCGATAAAGGCGGCTGCGCATACTAGGTTCATTGCTGCATCGCTGCTTCCCCTGTCAGAGCTTCTTTGCGCTCCCACAAAGAGGATTGGCATCGGACTGCTTTCAACAATAAAGGACATTGCAGCAGCAGCAACTGCCAAGTTGTCGGTCCCTATTCCGATAATTATCCCGTCTGCCCCTTTTTTTGCTTCTTTTTCAATAGCCTTCGCTATTAACTCGAAATGCTTAAACCTCAAATCGTCAGACCACATGTTCCTTATGAAAACAGAATCAAACCTCGCTATCCCGCCAAGTTCCGGAAACAGTTCCAGCAAATCCTCCGGCTTGAATGACGAGTAAACCGAGCCTGTCCTGTAATCCACTTTGGAAGCAATCGTTCCCCCTGTGTGCAGGATGGTTATTTTAGGGAGTTTCTTGCCGCTGCTGATTTTTTTTGTTAATTTTTCCTTTCCTGTTTTGATTTTTGGCTGCGGCAACAGCGAGATTTTCCTGACTTTTTTTTCATCAATTCCGGTGTTATAGCCGGAATCGAGTTTTACTATAACCACGTCTTTCTCAAGTTCAGGGCTTTCCAAAAGAATCCCGGTAATGGTTTCATCAGAAGTTGTAACTTCCACATAATCGCCGGTTTTTGGTTGTCGAGTCATTATCCCTTATTGCTCTGGGAAAGGGCATGATGCCGTTTCTCAAGCCGCTCTATCTCTCGTTCCAGCCTTATTTTTTGAACTTCCAGGCGTTCCCGCTCTTTATTGTTCCTTATGTAAGGCGCATCGCGTTCTATTTTAACAACTTTTTTCTGTAATCCGTGAATCCTGTTGGCAAGGTTGACGATTGCAGCGGCGTTGCCAACACGTTTCTCAGCAACGGTTTTTCCTGAGCGCCTTCCTCCGAACAGTCCAAAGAAGCCCATAAAATCACCTCGTCTCATTACATCTGAATTATGTTTTTAAAGGTTTTGCTGCTAAGATAATGTCAAGTTATAGCAAATCACTTTAGTAATCGGAACTTTGTTCCTAACGAATAAATGATTTGCTTATTAGAAAAAAAGTCATCCCATATATGACGGCTTTTCGTCCTTGAGCGCCTTGACGCGCGCAGCAGCAAAGCTTTCCCTTACTTGCTGGTAAGCCTCTTCCACTTCCTTTGTAACTGAAGGCTTTACCTTGTTCAACGCTTCAAGAAAATACTTTTCCTCAACCGACTTTGCGTTAATATTTTTTCTGAGCGCGAATATTGCCGCTTCCCTGCATACAGCTTCTATGTCTGCCCCGACATAGCCCTCAGTCATCTTTGCAAGTTTATCCAGGTCAATCTTTATTGGCATGCCTTTTGTGTGCACTTTGAATATCTCCAGACGTGATTTTTCATCAGGAACCTGCGTTAGCACCATTCGGTCAAATCTTCCAGGCCTTAACAGTCCCGGGTCAATCATATCCGGCCTGTTTGTTGCCGCAATAACCACTATGTCGTACAAGTCCTCCAGACCGTCTATTTCGGTCAGTAATTGGTTGACGACCCGCTCTGTTACGTTGGTGTCCGAACTTGTCCCCCTTCTTGGAGCTAATGAATCAATCTCATCAAAGAATATTATCGTAGGAGAGATCTGGCGGGCTTTCTTAAACACCTCGCGGACTGCCTTCTCGCTCTCCCCCACCCATTTCGACAGGAGTTCAGGCCCGTTTACAAGTATGAAGTTTGCCTCTGATTCTGTAGCCACTGCTTGAGCAAGCATTGTCTTTCCTGTTCCAGGAGCCCCGTAAAGCAGCAGCCCTTTTGGAGGTTTAACCCCGAGCCTTTTGAAAGCCTCAGGGTTTTTTATCGGCCATTCCACAGCTTCTACAAGCTCTTGCTTTATATCCTCCAATCCCCCTATGTCTTCCCATTTTACGGTTGGAACCTCAACCAGCACCTCTCTCATTGCAGAGGGCCTTACGACTTTAAGCGCTTCCTTGAAGTCTTTTTTTGTTATCTGCATCCTTTCGAGTATCTCTTTTGGTATCGGCTCCTCTTCATCAAGCTTTAAATCAGGCAAAATACGCCTAAGCACTATCATTGCAGCTTCCTTTGCAAGCATTGCTATGTCTGCCCCTACAAATCCGTGGGTTACTGCAGCTACCTCTTTCAGGTTTACATTCTTAAGGGGCATGTTTCTCGTGTGTATCTTTAGTATGTCCAGTCTTCCGTCTTTGCTTGGAACGCTTATCTCAATCTCGCGGTCAAATCTGCCCGGTCTTCTTAATGCAGGGTCTATCAGGTTTGGAACGTTTGTCGCCGCAATAACCACGACCTTGCCCCTGCTTTTCAGCCCGTCCATTAGTGCAAGCAGCTGCGCTACAACCCTTCTTTCCACTTCCCCATGGACTTCCTCGCGCTTTGTTGCTATAGCATCTATCTCGTCTATGAAAACAATGGAAGGCGCGTTTTTCTCCGCTTCCTCGAATTTCTTGCGAAGGTTTTGCTCGCTGTTATGTGCAAATACGCCCCCAAAACCTGCAATGAAGTTCTGTGAAGGTTCTACTGATATGTCATAGACAAATTCTGGTTTTTCATTCACTTCAGAAACTTCTATAACTTTATCCCAGTAAATATCGCTTTGTATAATTGAGTAGAGTTGCAGGTTTGCCACTTTTAGTGCAGCTTCGCTTCCGATTGATTTCAGTCCCTTCCAGCTGCTGAGATAGCTGTTAGAGACATTACCAATAGCACTCGTAGGTATTTTAGCCCTTCTTGAAATCTGCCTGCCATGCAAATAAGCAAATATTTTTGAGTTTCTTTCGGCATCCAAAAATCCTATTTCCCTGAACAAGTCCAAGTTTTTAGTATCAGCAAAGCATAATCGCTTTTGCGGCCTGTTTTTCCTGCCATATATTTTTACAACTATGCCAAACATCAGAAACAGGTATGCCAAATCGTCAGCTAAGTGAGGGCTCTCTGTGGCTATCTCTACCATTGGTGCAGGAGTTTTTGTGTTGAGTGAGCCACCCCCTGTAACAAATCCCCTCAGAAACGCTGCTAAGTGTTCTTTTGATAAATTATAAATCAAATTAGGTGCTTTTTTGTTCCTTGAGCCGCTTACAAAGCCCAAGATGTCCCTCATAAGTATCTTCAGTGAAGAGGAGCATATTATAATGTCGCTTGCTTCAAAATTTGGCTTTCTATATATGGTTACATTCCCGAACAGCTTGGTGCATAAATCAGCCATGACTTTCTCTTCTTTCCTGTGGAAAGAAAGCCTGACCGCGTTGCCCATATACGAGCCTTCAGCCATCCACAATCCCAAAAAAGTGCAGAATTCTTCCGAGAGTATAAGTTCTGAAGGTATTGGTTTGCCTTTGATGAATAATTGTATGAACTCCAGTTTTACATCTATTTTCGCAGCGTCCATCAGGGCCATAAACGGTTTAGCCCTTATTCCAACGTTTTTGTTAATCACATCATAAAGGTATTTTCCGCTGACGCCAAGTAAGGCTGCGACGTTATCATGCCCTGATTTTTTAATTGCGCTTCTTACATAATTCTGCACATTTCTCACTCTCAACCCATAGTCAGCATCCTTTATTTTCTCTAATAGATTTAATTTATAAACCGGACAGGGCGAGAAAGGCACTTTCTTTGGCACTGCCACAAATGATTCCCCTATTTTTAACTCAGAAGTTTTTACATCCTCAATTCCGTTTTCAGTTAACGTAAATAATGAATGGCAATCAGTCACCATTATTTCCCTTCCGCTTCTCGTTTTTACTTTCAATATTTTAGAATTTAAAGGATGCTTTATAAGCGCAGTAACTTTGTTTATGACAACTTTGCCTTTTTCATCGAAGCAAACAACTTTAACATCACTCATGCCCTTATCCACGACTTCTCCAATAGGGATTCTTTTAATCTCCCCATTTTCAACAATGGTTATTTTTTGATCTGGCGGAAGCGACTGTCCGTAGAACTTGCTCATAATTTCTGGCCCGTTGATTACAATGAAATGCGAATTCGTTTCGTTTGCAACAGCCTTCGCAACGAGCGTCTTTCCTGTTCCGGGCGGGCCGTGCAGCAGCACCCCCTTCGGAGCCTCTATCCCCAGCCTTTCGAATATTTCAGGGTGCTTTAATGGAAGCTCCACCATTTCCCTTATTTTTTTTACTTCCTCCCGCAGCCCCCCAATGTCCTCATATGTTATGTCGAAACGCTGCTCTTCAACAGCTTCTGCAGCTTCCGGGTTGAAAATAACCTCTGTCAAGTCAGTTACGATTACAGCGTTCTTTGGCAGTGAATCCACAACGATGAATTTAATGTCTCCAAAACCAAAGCCCATTATGTCCTCGTCAAGCATCCTGAATATGTCCTCAAAGGGGCTGTGGCTTAGCGTGCTTCTTCTTCTGGTGGTTCCGCCCAACGCCACTATGTCGCCCTTAACCAACGCCCTCCCAAGAAGACCTTGCTTGAACACTTCAGGATTAGCCCGTATCATTACGCCCTTTCTTGCAGGGGCTATGATTATCTTCTTGGCTTCTTTTACATCAGCCTTGGTTATCTTTACAATCTCGCCTATCCCTGTTTTTGAGTTTCTTCTCACTATGCCATCCATTCTTATTATGTTAAGCCCTATATCGCCAGGGTAAGCCCTGTCTGCAATTCCGACAGTCTTTCGCTGCCCTTCGATTTCAACAAAATCTCCAGGCCTTACGCTTATCTCGTGCATGAAACTCGTATCTATCCTCACGATTCCCTTGTTTACGTCATCCTGCACGGATTCCGCAACCTTCAGCTTCAGTTCCTTTGCAGCCATACTAATCCCGGCCTTTAGTTATTTTATTTAAATCTTTACTACAAGCTTCAAGAATCAGAAGGGCTTTTTAAATCTATCTTTGGACTTTTGGCAGCGGTATTGGCGGAGGCAGGTTAACATCCCTGCTTAAGACAAGCGCCTGGACGTTGCACCTCATAAGTATTGTATTGAGCACATCACTCATGACATCTTTGGGAACTTCCTTGCTCTTTTTCCAGTTTTTCAGTATCTCATCCTGCCTGGAGGGTTCGCCCATGTAAAGCAGCTCGCCGTTGAAAAGTATCTGTCCCATTGAAGGCGAATATTCAGAATTGAATTCGAAACTGAACTTAAGGGCCTTGTTTTTTACAGTTCCCAAAGGGAGGTCGGCACTTTCAACATTCTTAACAGAAATGTTGTTTTTTATATCGACCTTGCCATTAATCCCTGACTTCTTCTCGACAAGAATTTTTGTAAAGTTGAATCCGACGATTGCCATCTTGACAAGTGCAAGACTTCAGAGTAGTATTTAAAGATTGTGGTGGAGTTGGCGTTGTCCCGAATCCTTGTTCCTGCTGCCTTCTCTGCACACATTTTACTTTCCCCCTCCTCTGCAAAGCAAGGAGTGGAAAAGTAAAGAAGGAGAGCTACAAAAGGTGCAAGCAAAGTCTCAGGACAGAGCCGGTGGAGTGTTAAGTCAAGTTGTTAAGTATGCCACTTTGCTGTTGCTGAATGCGCCCAAACTGTTTGCTTGGTTAGGAGAACCGCAGCCAGCAAATGGGCGCTTGAAAAGTTTACTTAACAAGACGGAAAAATTGAAGAGAGTGAAGGGGGGTAACAGAACGTTGGCTTTTTCATCGGTGTCAACATGGTTATTATTTCCCCTGTCAAAAACTCAAAACCTGCCAAGTTAAGTTATTGCATGTCAAGGTGGGCGTAAATCTCTTCTTCGCTCATTGTGCGCTCGCACATCCTGCACAGGTAAGGGTTGGCGAGGGCGCTCTTTAAAATAGCCATGCCGCAGCTTGTACAGATGTTTTTCATGCAACTCACCCCCTCTTTTTTCAAAATAATGTTGGTGTCCTGTAGCTTCCATCGCGTTCGTATTCGCGTTCATAATATATTTCACACCATCTGCAGAGAAGAGGGTTTGCAGTTCTGTCGCCGTCCTCCATTTCTATCCCGCAAATCCCGCATTTTGGCATCATATTAACTCACGCTGCACTCGGAATGCTTTCCTGGCTTTTATAAGTAACCTATCAATTATATATAGAACAATGCTTTTTTCCAAGTCAGGAGAATTCTTATATAAATTATAAAATATTTAAGGGCTGCTTTGTGGCGATAAGAATTAATAATAGTTGATTCTTCAGGAAACGCTATGAAAAGGTTCAGCATGATAGTCTCAGGCCGGGTCCAGGGGGTTTTCTACAGGGATTTTGCAAGAAGGGAGGCTGAAAAGCTTGACATTACCGGCTATGTAAAAAACCTTAATGACGGAAATGTTGAGATAGTCGCAGAAAGTGATGAGGAAAAGGGCCGTTGATGGCTTTTGTGAAAAATGTGGAAATAAGGGAAGTGCCCGCAACTGGCGAGTTTGAGGGTTTTGACGTGAGGTATTAGTTGAGCGTTGAATATGCAAATAAAATAATTCATTCTAGATGCCAGCATAAAGTGCCACTGCAAAAAAAGACGTGAACAGAAAAGCGGCGAAAACTTCGCGCGACAAGTTATCTTTGAAAGGAGGATGCGTCAGAACTCCGTCAGCTTTTTCTCTTTTCCGTAGCTGATGATTGTT
>JAGVYT010000033.1 GCA_018303115.1 Candidatus Woesearchaeota archaeon
ACATTACCAGATTTCGTTAAGTCAACATTCCATAGGAAGTTGACGAAATAATCGGCGCAACACATGTTACTTGACATTGCCTGTTTGATTCAAACAACCCTAATCTTCTTAATGTCAAAGTAGCGCTTCAGGATTTCCTCGTAGTTTCTAAGATTTGAAGCTGCTCGCCCGATAATGTAGCCGCGGCTTTTTGGCTCCGGGGTTATTATCACAGTTTTGTCTTCTGCAACCTCAACGCTTTTGATTTTTTGAGGCAGAAGCAGATTGCTCAGAAACTCCTTAAGATTGTCTGAGAAAGCAACGATTTTTATTTTTCTTTTAAGGGAGAACTCTATTTTTTTCGCTGTAACGCCGTTTTTTCCAATAGCCCTGCCAATGCCACCCTCCACGATAAAATTAAGAACCCCGTTTTTATCTATAAAACAGTCCTTGAGTGTTGAACGTGTCCTGGACTCAAAGAAATACATCAGTTTCATAAGCTGATTGTCGTATTTGATTCTCATCTTTATTGTTTCAGGAGTCCTACAACCGAAACAGAGAAGGGCTTTTTGCAGATAACACCAAGCTCTTCATTAAGAACTTCCAGGCTCTCAACAGAACATCCTCCTGTGCCGGAGTAATAACTAATGTCTTTTTTCACGCTATCAGGGCAGTTGCTTGAGAGAAAAACCTTTGAAACGTTCCCCAGCTTAATCTGCTTAACAGTAAGCTCAGTGCCAAAAACAAGGCGCTTGCTTTTCAGGTTTTTTTTAATTTCAATAAGGGCCATATTATTTCGCCTTTTTCTCTTCGGGCTTTGTGACGAGCTTGAGCATCCCTGTTCCCACAGGAACAGGCTGGTTTAGCATGACATTTTCAACAACCGATTTCAGGTTGTCTGTCTCGCCGTAGAGGCTTGCATCTATCAAATGTCTTATAGGCGTCTCAAAAGATGCACGGGCAAGAACGCTCACTTTTTCCTTTACCGTGCCGTATCTTGTAATTCCCCTTACCTTGCCTGAATTGCACATTACATCGGCCACCAGCATCAAATGGCGGATGTCGACATTCAGGCCCTGATTTTCAATGACCTTGTAAACCTCGTCAATTGCGGCCTGGCGCGCAGCCTCAATGCCAAGAACGTCTTCAATTTCGAAAATGTTATTCGAAATAGTCCTGGTCGTGTCAACAAAAGGCAGGAGGAGAATCTTTTTCAGGTTTGAGCCTGCAGTTATTATGATAAACTCATTGCCCCTTTTTACTGGCAGCACCTGAGAAATGCCCTTAATGCCCTTTACCACAATCGCCTTTATTTTTTCCTTCATCTTGAATATGTTATTGACACTCTCTTCCTTGTTTTTTACCTTGAAGGAAATGAAATCCTTCCTCAAATCAACTGAAAGGCCCTTTACCTCGCCTTTAAGGGCTGTAACAAGCCCCTGCTTTGTCATGCCGATTTCAGCAAGCCTAGACTCATCAACAGTAACTTCCACCCTTGAATCCGAAAGGTTAATTGATATTTCAGTCGCAACGTCCTGCAAGCGAGTCTCTTTTATTGACAGGGCAATCTTCTTTATCTCCTGCCCCTGTGAGTAGGGCTTGTTCAGGTAGATGTCCATCATGGGGGTTGTCAGGTTTTTCCTGCCGTCAAGAACCTCAATAATTCTTGGCAAACCCATTGTTATGTTCATCTCAGCGACGCCTGCAAAGTGGAACGTGTTAAGTGTCATCTGAGTTGAAGGCTCGCCAAGGGATTCAGCAGCAACCAAGCCAACTGACTCGCCAGGAACTACCTTCATCTCGCTATACTCTTCGTCCAAGGCCTTAAGAACGCTTTTTAGCTTGGACTCAGGAGTGTTCTCTTTAACCTTTAAAAGAAAGCTCTTGGGTATGTGCAAATAATCCTTGAATGCGTCTGCCATTTTTACCTCAAACTGATTTGATAATCCTCAATACGTTAATAGTGCCGCCCTCGGATTTTGAAACGTCTATGCCGTCCTCCCCATAGCTGAACTGCACGATTTTTCCTGAAGCGTCCTTGACAGTGCCGTCATAATCCACCCTAAGGTCCTGCATAGCGTTGGAAAGACGCCTGTAAAGGTAGCCTGACTTTGGCGTTCTAAGGGCAGTATCCATAAGCGAATCCCTTCCAACCATGGCCTGAAAGAAAAATTCTGAAGGCTTTAAACCGCTCTTAAAGCTGCTCTTTATGAAACCATGGGCCTCACTTCCAAGGTCGTGCTGCTTGAAGCAAGACAAAGTCCTGTATTTGAAGCCCTTTTCAATTCGCTTGCCGCGCAACGCCTGCTGACCAACACAGCCTGCCATCTGGGCAAGATTAAGAAGGTTGCCCCTGGCGCCGGATTTTGCCATGATTATTGTATGGGAAGAGCCGTCTGCATAGTTTGCAACAACATGGCCTGTTTCGTTCCTGGCCCGGTTAAGGACTTCAAGGACCTTAAGCTCAAGTGTTTCCCTTGCAGACCTGCCTGGGAACGGCTCAAGCTGGTTCGCATTGAATGTTGAAATGAGAGACTGCACTTCACTCTCAGCACCTTCAAAGAGTTTATTAATCTTTTCAGTTGCCTCAGGAGGCAAATCCGTATCAGCGATAGTTGTTGTGAAACCACGGCGCAGAAGAACCGCTATTCCAAGCCTGAAAAGCTTCCCAAGAAAATCAACGGCGAAAGAGGCGTCATATTTTTTATGAATATTCCTCAACAGCAAGCCGCTGCCCTCTCCAAGGTTGTTCTTGTCCATAACACCTGAAATAAGCCTGCCGTCCTTAATAATAACGTCAGGCTCTTCTTTAGAGCGGGATTTCCCTGTAAAATTAAAATCCTTAGGGAGGAGAACACTGAAAACCTCCTTTCCAGAGACAACCTCCCGCTTAGGAAGCGCGCTTAAATCGGTAACTCCTATTGAAACCAGCGCATCAACAGCTTCCTCCCTTTTAATTGTAAAGCCATTGCTTGTAAGAATGTAATTTCCGGATATTGCATCCTGGACGCAGCCAATAACCGACAAACCGTAACGGGGGCTAATCAGCTGAGTCTGCACAAGCATAAGAAGCTCGGCTTCAGCACGGGCCTCCTCAGTCTGCGGAATGTGCAGGTTCATCTCGTCCCCGTCAAAGTCTGCATTGTAAGGGAAACATACGGCAGGATTTAAACGCAAAGTCTTGAAAGGCAAAACCCTTATGCTATGGCACATCATGCTCATCCTGTGAAGGGAAGGCTGACGATTGAAAATGGCCTTATCCCCGTCCATGAGATGCCTTTCCACAACATACCCTGGCTGCAGCTCTTCAAGAGTGGCTTCTATAATGTCTTCCGTAAGCTTTTTCTTTTTACCATCAGGCCTGATAACGTAATTGGCGCCAGGATACTTCTTTGGACCGTTCTTCACGAATTTCTTAAGGTATTCAAGGTTCCACTCTGTAACGCGTTCGGGAACAGTCAGTTTAAACGCCATCAGCTCCGGAACGCCGACCTCATTAAGCTCAAGCATAGGGTCCGGGCTTATGACCGTGCGGGCAGAAAAATTGGTTCTCTTCCCAACAAGGTTATGACGAATGCGGCCTTCCTTGCTGCGGATACGCTCGCTTATGGTCTTCAACGGCTGGCCAGAACGATGGCGTGCAGGAGGCAGCTGGGCAACATCGTTATCAAAAAAGGTGGTTATGTGATACTGCAGCAAATCCCAAAGGTCTTCAACAATAATCTCAGGCGCACCGGCGTTTATGTTTTCAAACAGCCTTTGGTTTATCCTTACTATATCCCCGAGTTTATGGGTCAAATCATCCTCAGAGCGCTCGCCGGTTTCCAAAGTTATGGAAGGCCTCATCGTAACAGGTGGAATCGGGAAAACAGTCAGCACCATCCACTCCGGGCGTGCAGCATTGACATTCAAGCCGAACAACTCCACGTCACCGTCAGGAACCTTCTCCAGCCTGGATCTTACCTCAATAGGGGAAATCCTGCGGTCGTTCTCAAGGAAAGTTGTCGGCTTTTCAATGGTGATTTTATACTGGCGCGCCTTGCAGTGAGGGCACTTGTTGCTGCTCTTTGAGTTTGCAACAAACTCCTTCAGTTTTTTCCTGGCTTCATCACTGCTTTTGTTTCTCCTCGCCTTCTCGGAAATCTGCTGAATTTTTGCCTGGGGAAGCAGCACCCTTGAACAATCCCTGCAGGTTATCCTCAAAAGAGACAGGATAACCGAAACAAAGCTGAAGTGAATAACTGGCCTTGCCAGCGAGATATACCCAAAATGGCCTATGCACTCCTTCAGGCGGGAACTGCACGTCTTGCACCTTAAGCCGGGATCTATAACACCAAGGCGAACGTCCATAAGTCCGCCGTCAACAGGATAGCCCTCCTTGTCATAAAGCTCAGGGGTAACGACCTTTGCAGCAGCCATTTTCTTGATAACCTTGGGGCTAAGCATGGCAAAAGAGACGCTTCCAACCTTCTTGTAAACGTAGTTTTCTTCCATTTTTATCTTAGCTCAGTAGATACTCCTTTGAGATATTTTGCTACACAATAACCAAAAGGCGTTAACCTCCAATAGGGAATGTTTACAGTACGGCCTTCCCGCTCAAAAGTTTGCTGTTCAAAGATATTTAAACCAGTAAAAGTTCTTAGTTCAACCTCTGAAGAAGAACCAGCTAAAAGGAAACCGTCAATCCAACTGGCATATCCGGCATTTTTTCCTGCAGCCATTATGAGTTTAATTCCATCAGCTGAAAGGGGATGCTCGTTAAGTGTATCTTCGATAGCTTTAACCCTCTCAGGAGTAAGCTGAGGATTCATCTTTCTATTGTCTTCAATAAGTTCCTTAATACCTTCCCTGACTTTTGTTAAAAGACTCGTTTTTACCACCTCAATACTTATTCACCAGTTTCAGTTTCGGGTATATGCAAAGGTTCTTGAACTCGTCAAGTATCAGCTTGAACGAATAGGAAATCTCAACAAAGCCGGCATCCGACTCAGGACAAACCATGCAATAAGAGCGCTTCTTGTACTCGTCGTAAACAGCTATCAGGCCGCAATTATTGCATACAGGAACAGTTGTCTTGTCAGAATCAAAGCGCTCTTTCAAAAGCATTGAAGCGCCGTGAGCAACAAAAGTATCTTTTTCCATCTCCCCAAGGCGCAGCCCCCCTTCCTTGGCACGCCCTTCTGTAGGCTGCCTTGTCAAAAGCTGGATTGGGCCTCTAGCCCGGGAGTGAATCTTGTTGGCCACCATGTGCTTCAGGCGGAGGTAATACATGCTGCCAACGTATATCCTCACTTTGAACGCCTCCCCTGTCTCGCCATCGTACATTGTTTCAACGCCATTATCACGGAAGCCAAGGCTTAGCAGCTCTTTCCTTATGTCCTTTTCCGACTCTGAAGAAAAAACACTGCCGTCAACATAACGGCCTGCGAGAGCGCCTGCCTTGCCGGCAACAAGCTCAATAAGGTGCGCCATCGTCATTCTTGTTGGAATTCCGTGGGGACTGAAGATTATGTCAGGAACAATCCCTGAAGCCGTGAAAGGCATGTCAGCATGGGGAACAATAAGACCAACAACACCCTTCTGGCCGTGGCGCGAAGTAAACTTATCACCGACTTCAGGGGTCCTGTTGTCGCGAAGCTTAACCTGGATAAGCTTATTCCCCTCAGCATTTTCAGTAAGGATAACTGTGTCAACAATCCCTTCCTCACCATGCTGCATGGCAACAGAACTCTCCCTCCTGGTCTCTGAAGAAAGGCTATACTGCTCCATTCCTGAAAGAAATCTCGGAGGGCTGGTCTTCCCTATGACAACATCGCCCTCAGCAACCATAGCCTCGGGGTATATTATTCCGTCTTCCTCCAAAAAGCGGTAATCGTGCTCGCTCTTATAGCCTTTAACCTCCTTGTCAGGAATAGAAATTTCATCAACCAGACCGCCGGAATAACGGAGTTCCTCGGCAATCATAGGACGGTAATAACTTCCCCTCCCAAGGCCCCGTTCAATCGAGCCCTTGTTTATCACAATCGCGTCTTCCATATTATAGCCCTTATAGCTCATAACCGCCACAATAAGGTTTTGCCCTGAAGGGTGTTTGCCGTATTCAACAATATCGTGCATTAAGGACTTGACGACAGGATTCTGCGGGTAATGGAGAAGGTTGACATCCATGTCCATCCTTACAGCATAGTTAGCCGCATAAAAGCCCAGCGCCTGTTTCTGGTTTTTTGAGCCAGTATTTACTTTCTGCGCGGAATTATAGTTGGTAAACGGGACCAGGCTTGTTGTAAGACCAAACATTGCAAGCGGCGCAATCTCAAGGTGGGTGTTCTCCTTTGTAAGCTCCTCTTCAAAAAAGGCAACATAAGCGTTTTCCTCCTCAGCTGCATCAAGGTATTCAATAACGCCCTGCTTAACTAGGTCAGACCAGCTTAACTCGTTTTTCTGGAGCCTTCTAATATGCTCCTCAGTGAGAAGGGGGACGCCATCTTTTACAATAATAAGCGGTCTTCTTACCCTTCCCTTAAAAGCCTCTACGTTAACCTCAGCAACTTCAACATTATGATAAACATTAACCTCTCTGGATAGCAGCCCTGTCCTTCTCTGCTCCTTCAAGTAATCTACAAACTTCTGGGGCTCGTCAACAGTCCCTACAAATTTTCCTCCAAGGTAAACGTCAGTCATTTTTGTTTCAGACCTGCAGTTTTCATTGCTTTAAGCACATCTTCTTCAGGAGCGTTTAAGGAAACAGTGGCAAGAAGCGCCAGATTCTTTTTAAGACCGATATTGGTGCCTTCAGGAGTCTCAATCGGACAAAGCCTGCCAAGATGGGTGCAGTGAAGCTCCCTCGCCTCAAAGTTTTCCTGAGTGGCAGAAAGCGGGCTTACAACACGCTGCAGGTGCGAAAGGGTCTCAAGGAAATTAAGCCGCTGAATTCTCTGGGAAACCCCCTTTCTTCCGCCAACCCAGCTGCCGGTAGCCATTGAACTGTAAATTCTTGATGTCAAAAGCTTCTCACGTATAATGACCTTGAGCGTTGGGAACTTGCCCCTCTTAACAATACGCTGGAAGTTGTAAAGCAAATCTCCAATAAGAACCTTGAGGTTAACCCTGACCAAATCAGAAAGCAAGTCCCCTGAAAGCTTGAGACGCTTGTTAAGGTAATGGTCCTTGTCGTCAGTGGGCAGCTCATCACGGGCAACCAAAAGGTGTTTCTTAACCATCTTGCACAGATTATAAGCCTTGGCAAGCCTGTCTTTTGACGTAACGCCGAGGTGCGGAAGAAGGTAATTGTCAAGAATTTCCTTAGTCCTTTCCAAACGTATTTCCTTTGCCTGCGTGATGCCGGAATGCTTTGCAATGTAGTCAATTGCATCCTCCTCCGTCTTAATTTCAGCAGCGTCAATAAGGTTCACAACAACCTCGTCAAACTGCCTGTCAGAAGAGACTGCATTGGCTATATCCTCATCCTTAAGAAGGCCCAGCGACTTTATAACAACAACAAGGGGAACCCTCCTAACCCTGGTGAAGGTAAGATATAAAAGGCCGTCTTTCATGTATTCGATAGTATGCGGAATCTTGTAAGAGCCGTATTCGGAAAATATTTTTCCAACAAACCTTGAAGGGCCTACATTATCCTGCTCAACTATGAACCTGTTTGAAGCAAGGTCCTCAATTTTTACAAGCGCTTTTTCAGTGCCATTGATGATAAAGTAACCGCCCGGGTCGTCAGGGTCCTCGCCACGCTTTATCAGCTCATCCCTGCCAATGTTGCTCAGGTGGCACTGCCTAGAGCGAAGCATAATGGGAATACTGGCAATCTGCGTTTCAAAGCTTTCACGCTGCGCCCCGTTGATGTGAGCGCTGACTGTTATGAAAACAGGTGCAGCATAGGTGAGCTTCCTCAGCCTTGCCTCGTTGGGAAAGAGCACCCTCTTGGAACCGTCAGCCTCAATTATCTCCGGCTTTGTAATGCGCACCTTGTCAAACTTTATTTTGAATTCGTCAACGTTAGGGGGGATAATTGTCGGCTCAATAACCCGGTTCTCCTCAATAATACGCTGCAACTCGTGCTCAATAAAATTGTCAAAAGACTCTATATCAGACTTTACAAAAGACTCTTCCGAGAAGAACTTGGCTATAAGGAGAGCGGCATTACGCATCGACAACCACCCTGTAAAAAACAGACTCCCCGGCAGTGGGGCTTTTTCTGACAATTTTAATAACGTCCCCTGGTTTTGCAGAAAACCGGGAAATGGCAGAATCGCCTTTTAAGATTTTTGGCAGGCTGTCGACGGTAATGTTGTAGTGCTTGAGAACTTCCGCTTTATCCTTATCGCCAAGCTTATTGTGCTTTGGTATAAGAACATGCCTTGTCAAATCAATTTTTTTCATTCTCTCACACGGTTTTGAAATATGGGCCGGACGGGACTTTCGCGATTTGATTCGAACCCGCGACTGCCAGATTAAAAGTCTGGTGCGCTAATTGCCCGCAAATTGCTCCAGGCTGCGCCACCGGCCCAAGTCTCTAAAGCCAACGCCCTGAACGGGACAGACTCACTGACATTCGTAGTCCCACCCAGTGCATACGCCCTGGCCGGGACTTTCAGCTTAAGGCATTTGAACCCGGGTCGAAGCCGCGACAGGGCTTCATGATAGGCCAGACTACACCACCAGGGCATAAGCTTAAAGCTACAACCTCTCGTTTGACATAAAGCGGTCTAGCAAGCGTTATTAGTCAAAGAAAGATTGGCCAGCCATCTGCTAGTCAGAGTAAACAACTCATTTATAAAGTTTTCGGAGAATACAGTAGTAACTACCACCCTCATTAATTACACTAAGGCCTATGCTGGCTTTAACATATTTAAAGGTTTTGTATATATACTATGTATATATACTATAAAAATCCCCGCTGCCGGATTGTCACAGAACGCAGTTCTTGGAAACCTGAACCGCGTTTCTCGTTTGAACCAGCAACCTTTCGGGTTCAGCTGACTGCATTTCATTCGTTCTCAAAAGAGATGGTCGTGCAGTTTCTACAGCCGAACGCTCTGCCGTTGAGCTAAGCGGGGATTGCATATTCGTTTACGTGGTGTTTTTTAAAAATATATTGCTTTTACTTAGAAATTAACGGAATCAGACATTGACAGTCAGCGTTCTTGACCTTGTAATAAGCTTTGTGCCTTTCGGCGAGTAGAACCTAACCACAACCGCTGGAAGGGTTAGAGAGCCGAGAATTGCAAGGTGGGACCTCATTTTATAGCTTAAAATGCGTTCCTCGCCCTTTTCAATCCTGTCCAGCTCCCATTTAACAATTGTTTTCATTCCATCATTGTAAACAGACGCAGGCTTTACAGTTCCAATGTCAGGGCCTGTCGTAACCTGTGCCATGGTTGGAATGCTGTCTGTTACCGTAAGACGCTCAAACGCCTGCGAGGAGCGGTTCTTAACATGCACTATAATCTTTAACTCAGAAATCCCGCCTTCCCTCAGATTCAAAATGCCAGCTTTCTTTATCGCACAAACAGGGCTTCTCAAAAGGTAGTATAAAATAACGGCAGCGGCAATCAGCAGCACAAGAACAAGCAACGGGACGTAACTCACAGTGCGGACAATAGTCAACGACTCGGCTGGTTCAAGGACAACCTCCCAAGCAAGAAACTGTTTTCCCCCCCGCTTAATGATAAACGGCTCAGGAAAGGCTTTTGTGAACAGCTTTCTGAAGAAACCAATTTCAAATTCGACGGTTTTCGAATTTTCAACATTGCCACGGTTAACATAAATTGTCTCCTCAATTCTCTTAAGGAACAACTTTCTGGTTTCAGAAGAATCAACCACTATCTCAGAATAGGCGCCCACTTCGTAAGGCTCTTTAATCTCCGGCTCTAAAACAGCGCCGTCAACAACAAGCTTAACATTCAGAACATCCTTCCGGGGAACGGTAAGCGGGTCAAGGGAAAAGCTTTCCACAACCATTTTCTTCTCAAGGGGGTTTAGTGAAGTCTTAACCTCGCGGGTGAGAAGCTCACTTGAGAAAACTAGCTTTACCTCACTCAAATTCCTTGGATTGCGGTTGATGAGATTGACCTTCACAGTAATGTTCTCATTGGGGTAAACAACAGAAGGAATCTCCACTATGCGGCTGACAGCCGCAAGATACTCCTGGATTAGCGGCTTCTCAGGCCTGAGGGTTATAAACAAGGGAATCGTTTCCGAGCTTTTGCCTTTTTCAGATTTGATAGTAACGCCTACTTTGTATAGCCCTATTTCAAGCTCCTTAACCGGCTTAAGGAGAAGCCTGACAGTTTCAGAATCTCCAGAGCGAATGTCAACGCCGGAAAAATAGTGGTAAAGAGGGTCGGAAAGGACATCCCAAAAAAGGTCTGTGTAGGAAAAACGGAAAGTGTCCTTGGAACCCTGATTGTTTGTTATCCTAACGTCAAAGGCAGCCTGCTCGCTGTGAAGAATAGAGTCAATGACAGGAAGGGATTCAACCTGAAAGTCGGCAGCCTGGGCAGCCGGGATTAAAAGAAACAGCGTTATTAAGGCAAAAAGCAACTTTTTCAAATAACTCACCAAATACACCACTGAGGAATAGGATATAAATAGTTTGCGGTGGAGAAGATGTGGCTGCGAGGCAGCGAAACTACGTTTCTGGCCTCACAGCCCATTCCACTCCGCTCCATGGGGCTGCGAGGCAGCGAAACTACGTTTCTGGCCTCACAGCCCATTCCACTCCGCTCCATGGGGCTGCGAGGATTTGAACCCCGGTTATACCCACCCCAAGGGTATGTCCTACCAAGCTAGACTACAGCCCCAAGGTTTGATTTTGTTCAGTGAAACCGCAGTAGCAGCAGTAACAACGGCTTTAAAAAAGTTTTTAAGAAGCTAAGTAATGGCGTGGCTGACGTGCTGCTCCTTAACTATGCGTATTACATTCTGCACAAAGCTTTCTATCTTTGACTCATGGCTGACTATGATTATCTGGGGCAGCTGCAGCTGCTCAAGGACATCGCGAACCTTTTCAAGCTGCTGGGAACTAAAGCCGTCGGTCGGCTCATCAAGGATAAGGAGGTCATTGGTTTTTATTGCATTGATAACATCGTTGATTACCTTATTCAGGGCAAGCCGGTAAGCAAGGGCGCAGCTTGTCTTCTCCCCGCCTGAAAGGTTCTCAAGAGGGATTTCATAACCGTTGATTTCAACAACAGGGGTAAAGGCGTCATCCAGCCTTGCCGAAACGGACTCCTCCTCCATAAGCATATTGAACCAGTTCTGGAAAAGATTGTTGAACTCATTGTAAACCTTCAGCATAACGTTTCTTTCAATAACTTCCATAAGGTTGAGGAAATGCTCATCAAGCCAGTTCCTGAGCTGGAGAGAGGTTTCGAGAAGCTTTTTGCTCGCCTCCTTTTCCGCGATTTCCTTTTTCAGAATAGACATATTAAAGTTGAGATTTTCTAGTTCTTTTTCAAATGCAGTTTTTTTTATCAGAAGCTCTTTCTCCTGCTGTTGCAGTTTTTCAAGCCGGGACTTTACAAGATTTGAATCTGCTTCGAGAGAGGAATAACTTTGCAGCTTTAACTTATAATCAGAAATCTTTTTTGAAAGCACCCTTATCTCTGAAATGATTGATTCTCTTGCACTCTTAGAAAACTGCTGATACAATGCAGACAATTCTGCAAGCCTGCGCTCATTTTCAAGCAGCTCATCCATTTTCTGCTTTGCCAAAAGAAGCTGCCTTCCAACCTTTTCTTTTTCCAAACTTTTTTCAGCCATTACGCGTTCGGAATAACCAAGTTCCGTGGCTACTTTGCTTCTGAAATGATTCTTATGCAGTTCTGCAATTGGTTGGAGGCATACAGGGCAGGTTTCCGAACTGAGCACGTTCTTTTCAAGCCTTTTAGAGGAAGCCATGTTGGTCTCTGCCTTCGTAATTTCATGAGAAATAAGCGTTAAACTGTCCTGAAGCCGCTCTATGCCGGATTTAACAGCACTTTTGCCGGCAACCTCGGACTGCAAAAGCTTAACATGCCTGTCAAGCACAGCCAGATTAGCGCCAAAATCAGGGCCGTCCTTTTCAGGAATCTGCTTTAAAGCGTTTTGAAGACCCTCCTCTATCGCTTTAACAGACTGGTTTTTCTCATATAAAGAGGCTTCGCAACCAGCCAGCTCAGACTTCAAAGAGTTAAAAGACGCCATATCAGAATCATACTTCCTAACAAGCGCCTGGTGAGCGGCTATTTTGCTCTGATTTTCTTTTGTTAAAGGCGTTAAAAGCGCAACACTGCTTAGGGAAGTTTTCAACCTATTGCCAAGCTCATCAAACTGCTTTTTCTTACCATCAAGGTCCTCTGTCTTTGCAGAGAACTCGGCAAGCCTTTCTTTCAGCGAATGCAGGACAACAGAGGCGTTATCCCTTATAAGCTTGTAACCCTCAATCTGGAAAATCCTCCTCAAGGTTTCTAGGCGAGCAGGAGCGTCCTCAAAAAGTATGCGCTTCATCTCCTCCTGAGGCGTGTAAACAGTATAGCGGTATATAAGAGCCTTTGACTTCGTCAAAAGGCTTTTTGGATAGCCCAGCAAATCCAAAACCCTTGCCTTCAGCTCCACAGGGGTGCAGTCACTCTTTACATCATCTACCACTATATAACCTGCAGGCTGGCTTATGAAACTTTTATTGCGCCTTAAGGAACGGTGGATTATTACCCGATGCCCGCCGAGGTCAAAGCAAAGCTCAACATAACCGCTGCTTTTGCCATAACGAAGAAGCGAAGCGCCGTCAACCCCGCCACGCACAACGCCAAACAAGGCAAACTCGATAGCAAGAAGAATCGTTGACTTGCCGCTCCCGATATCGCCGGAAAGAAGAAAGGAACCGGAAGGAAAATTAATCTGCTCTGACAAGTAACTCCTTATATTGAGAAGCCGAACATACTTGATAATCATGAAAAGCGGAAAGTTTGGATTAATAAAAAGTTTATTGCGGAAACTGAAACTATAAATATTGATTCAAAGATAAGAAATCTTTCCAAGTTGCTTCTTTAAGTCCTCTATCACCTTGACAGGCTCCGGGTCTGTGTTGGTAAAAAGCGCAAGGTAAACGCTGGTTAAATCGCCAAGGTAGATGGATGTAAGCAACCTTGACAGGATGTTATCGCCCTTTATTACGATATGGGTTGAAGGAATGTCCTTTTTAGATATAATCTCGCGGGTAAGCTTCATCCTCGCTTTAATCCTAGGGTGGTCTTCCTCGTCTTCCAAAATTATGACATGGTAATTTGCGTGGATATTAGTATACCCGACCAATTCATTATGGTTAAGCTCTGAGAACTGGTTGGTAAAAGCATGGACTTTTGAATTTTCATTAAACTGGGTTTTCCAGCGGTAGGCAACTGATGAAAAACGGTCGGAAGCGTAAATAAGGGGCACTTTTCCGATAAGCTTTCCTGCAAGCGTCTTAGCCCGCTCTTCATAAGGCGTTTTTTTAACAGCAGCAACAGCTTTAGTTATTTCCCGCGAAGGGTCTGGTATGATTTTCAGCTTGTAGAGCAGGTTAAGTATCGTGACAAGCTGGTAAGCCAAAGACGCCCTCGGCTGCAAGCCGGCAGGGAGAGCTATATAAGGCTCTTTCTGCTCCTGGAACCTCTTAAGCAACCTGCCTCCTGAAGTGACAGCTACAAGCGAAGCGCCCTTGCGATAGGCATACCTAAGGGCAGACAGGGTTTCTTCCGTCTCACCTGAATATGATATTGAGAAAACAAGGGTGTTCCTGTCAACAAAGTCAGGAAGCGAATAAGAACGGTTCACGAAAACAGGCAGCTTGCACTTGTCATGCAAATACGCCCTTAAAATACCCCCGACTATGGATGAGCCGCCCATTCCGTTGACCAGTATCTTGCTGAAATGGCCGACAGGAAGCTTGCTGGCTTCAACCTTCGAGGCTTTCTCTATATCAGCAGGAAGGTTTTTTACAACATCCAAGTAAGAATCTGCAGACATAACCCAAAGATAATCCGAGAATATAAAAATATTGTGATACTGGCACAAAACTGTGCTATCACATTTTTAGTTAACATAGTAGACCTCACCGTGAGGTGAGGTCTAATGTACAAATTAACTTATGAAAAGCGTGTGTGGATTGTCAAACAAGTACTCAACGGCCAGCCTGTGGGCAAGATTGCATTGGCTCAAAAAGTAAGTCGAATAACTGCCTTTAAACTCCTCAAAGCCTACAAAGAGTATGGTTGGGATGCGCTCAAAGACCACAAAACAGGACGGTCTGAGACCGTCCTGAACCAAAACGTTGAAGTAATAATTCTTGATTTGAGGAAGCGTTTCGGATACGGCCCCGGCCGTATTGAGCACTTGCTCAAAAGCAAAGGCTTTGGAATAAGCCACCGGCAGATTGAGAAGCTTCTGCTCAGGAATGGGCTTGTACAGCCCAACATAAGAAAACAGAAACCAAGGAAGTGGGTTAGGTATGAGCTGCCTAACCCAAATGACTTATGGCATACAGACTGGAGCTACGACCCCTTCACCCAGAAACAACTAAGCGTGTACCTCGACGACAGAACACGCTTAATTACAAGCTTTGGCTTGTTCAGCAATGCAAATGCTAACAACACTATTGCATTGCTGAAGACAGGCATCGCCTGTTATGGCAAGCCTAAGTGTGTCATGACTGACCATGGAAGCCAGTACTATGCCAATAAAGCAAGCATCTTAGAACAGAACACTCAGTTCAGAATAGTGCTTAATGCATTAGGCATTAAGCATTACGTGGCTAGAGTCAACCGTCCACAAACGAATGGAAAAGTAGAACGCTTCTTCCTCACATACAAGACAGAATACGCTACTAAGTCTTTCACCACAGTGAAAGACTATGTGCGGCACTACAACGAGGAACGGCCGCACATGAGCTTAGGATTCAAAACACCAC
>JAGVYT010000034.1 GCA_018303115.1 Candidatus Woesearchaeota archaeon
ACGCTGCCGTTCTGCACGCACACAGCGCGCAGAAATTTACGCGAGAGTCATACTACAGAACTTAAGTTCTGTAATTCACAAACTTTTTCTACAGCACTTATCGGCGGGGCTCTGTTGAAAAAGTCAATTTTGCCTGTTTTAATGATGTTCCTGCCGCCCTTAATTTTATCTCTCCCCTTTAAAAGGTTAAGGGGGAAGATAGAATATAGCAAGCCAAAGAAGCAAACAGGCAAGACTTTCAACAATGCCCATAGCTATTGATTACGTATTTAAAATCTGGACGAATCGCCATTTTACACGAAAAACAGAAGCAACATACCTATTTCTATACCTATTAAAAATTATATTAGAATAGATATATTTATATATAACGACGCCCATTTATTCAGGTAATGGTCAGACTCCAGTATGATTCGAACCTGCAGTTCAAAATCACCCTTCCGAAGCAGATAGTTCTGGCAAAGAGGTGGAAAAAGGGTGACAAGCTGGTTTTCGAGATAGATGACAACGGCAATCTTGTGTTGAAGAAAAAATGAAAAAAACAGCAGCGATAGGGAACAGGAAATTATCGGATTTCGGTGAGCTCAGAAATCTGGTGATAGCTTATACTGCTGCTGTTAAAAGGCTGAGAAAATGAGCGCAGGCATAAAACTAAGGAAAAGGAGGAAGGACTCGCATAAAGGTGAGAACGGAAGGGTTTTGTTTGTTGGGGGTTCTATTGACTATGTGGGGGCTGTCTACCTTGCCGGAATGGCTGCTTTCAGAAGCGGTGTTGACAATGTAACAATAGCCGCTCCTGAGAAAGCTGCCTGGGCGCTTAACTGCTTAAGCCCTGACTTTATTACTGTTAAAATCAAGGGCGAGTATTTCAGGACTGCTGCTGCAAAGAAGATAATTGGCCTGGCAAAAAATTTTGATGTTGTTGTGATTGGCAACGGAATAGGCGTGCGTAATGAGACTAAAAAGTTCGCTGCCGCTGTTATAAAAAAAGTGAAAGCTTTGAAAGTGATTGATGCCGATGCTATAAAGTCGATAAGGTTGCAGGATGTTTCTAATGCCGTGATTACGCCGCATAAAAAGGAGTTCGAGATATTGTTAAGGAACAGTAATTGCAGCGAGAAGAATATTCAAAAAATCATTGGGAATAACGTAATAATCGTAAAGGCTGCTGTTGACAAAATCATTTCAAAAAATAAAACAGCCCTAAACAGAACAGGCCATGCGGGAATGACTGTTTCTGGGACAGGGGACGTCCTGGCCGGGTTGGTTGCAGGGATTCTTGCTCAGGAGAAGGACTTGTGGAAGGCTGCCGTTGCTGCTGCTTACATTAACGGGAAGATTGGTCAAAAGCTGTCAAAAAGATTCGGTTACGGCTTTACAGCATCAGACATGCTTGACCTTATAGGAAAAGAGGTTTCATGGCTAACTTAATGGTTGAGATGGGAAGTGTAATCATTGCTGCCACTTTGCTCGCCTATTTTACCAGGCTTATCAGGCAGCCAATGGTTTTGGGTTACATAGCTGCAGGCTTCATTATCGGGCCTTACGTTGCAGGGCTTATCACTAGCAGTGAGACCATAGCGCTTCTTTCAGAGCTTGGAATTGCTTTTGTCCTTTTCATAGTGGGGCTGGAAATAGATTTCAAAAGGATTCGGGATTGTGGGGTAAATGCGGGCATCATAGGGACAGGCCAGGTCGTATTTACTTCTGTTGTTGGCTTTATGATTGCAGCCTTTTTTGGTTTTACTTCAATGGAATCCTTTTACATTGCAGTTGCACTTGCTTTCAGCAGCACCATGATTGTCATTAAGCTGCTGAGCGACAAGGGGGTTTTAGACACTTTGCATGGCCGTCTTATTCTTGGGGTTCTGCTTATTCAGGACGTCATAGCCATATTTGTGCTTGCCCTGCTTCCAAACTTAAGCCAGAGTTCGCTCCAGTTGATTGCCCTGTCGCTGGCTAAGGGGGTGCTTATTTTTGCAGCCGCCTTTGTTGCTGCAAAAACAATTCTGCCTGCAATATTTAACATTTCGGCAAGGTCAACAGAGTTGCTTTTCCTGTCGGCAGTTTCGTGGCTTTTTGCGTTTGCGTTTTTTGCCGAGTTTCTTGGATACTCAATAGCTATTGGCGCATTTGTTGCAGGGGTAACTCTGGCAAGCTCCTCTTACAAGCTTGAAGTGGTAAGCAGGGTTAAGTCATTAAGGGACTTCTTTGCTACAGTGTTTTTTGTCTCGCTGGGAATGCAGCTGGTTTTGCCGTCGCTTGGCTCAATGCTCATTCCGGTAATCGTGTTTTCGCTGTTTGTGATAATAGGCAATCCCATAATAGTTGCAGTGCTTGGAATGGCGCTTGGCTATAACAAGCGCATTTCAATAATGACAGGCCTTCCCATAGGCCAGGTAAGCGAGTTCTCCCTCATAGTTGTTGCTTTGGGGGTGAGCCTCGGCCATATCTCCGGGAACATTGCTTCTTTGATTGTTGCTGTTGCTTCAATTACAATAACTTCCACCACTTATGTAATAAAGCATGACGAAATGGTTTACCGTTTCCTGAAAGGGTTATTTAATTTCAGCTCTGTTGGGGCAACAGAGCGCCTTCCAAGGTCTAGGTTTGATGTTGTGCTGTGCGGTTATAACAGGATTGGATACAGCATTGCCAACAAGCTGAAGGATATTGGAAAGTCTTTTTTGGTTGTTGACTTTAACCCCGAAGTTGTTGCAAAGCTTAAAAAGGAAAAAATTCCCTGCGTTTACGGGGATTTGGGGGATGCGGAGTTCGTAAAAAAGCTCAACATACCCGAGGCAGAGCTTGTTATAAGCACCGTACCGACCTTCTATGAGAACGAGATGCTGATAAACGAGGCGAAGAAGGGCAGGGCTATCGCAATAGTCACCTCAAACCAGGTTGACACTGCCCTGAAGCTTTATGATGCCGGCGCGCATTATGTCATACTGCCGCATTTCCTCGGAGGGGAGTATGTAGCCATGCTGCTTGAAAAGTCCGCTCATCTTCCGAGCATGATGCAGTATAAGTTTTCGCACATAAAGCATCTTCACCAGAGAAAGCTGATGGGGCATGATCATCCGCTATGACTACGACTAAAAAAAATTCAGGGAAAAGCCGAACATCCGTCGCCTTGTCTCCTTTAAGGGAGGGGGAAGTTGTAAACAATGAAGAAGGAGCGGGGCTGCAGCATGGGCTTTTTAACGCAGAGTTTATAGAAAAATACTTATATATTGGTATACAAATCAGTATACAGGAAAAGGGTTGAAAAAATGGCAGAAGGAGATGAAAAGGCTTCGTTGCTGAAGAAGTTTTACTTCACAGAGGAGGAAAACGCAGAGCTTGTCAGCGGAGTGAAAGAGAGAACAGGCTTTCCCAAGCCGGAGAACTTTTACAGGATTGTTGTTGAGGCAATTAACCTGCCGATAGAGGAGGCATATTTCTGGACTATTGATGAGCTCAGGTATGGCTGGAGCTTTAACAAGGCTGTGAAGATAACAGACATTAACGCTGCTGCTGCGCAAAGCGCTTTCTTTGGGGTTTCAGAGCAGCGCCTTGGCCTGCAGCAGGACAAGGCTTCACAGTTTCTGAAGGGGATAAGCGAAATGCTCAAAGCGCTGTTCCAGATTGTTCGCGAGCTCAGGATTATTGATGAGAGGCTTGGCTATTACGCCCACACATTTAACCGCAGCAGGAAAAGAAAGGATGATGAGGCCTCTGGCTCGGAAATCACGTTAAAGGGCATATGGGTTGACCAGGTTGAGGGCGGGGTCAAGAACGCTGCCTCTGTATACGGCCTTTCCCAGACAGTTGGCTTTACAGTGCTGCCTGACCTGTTTTTCAGGGTGAGGGCTGATGACATCGGGCTTCATGACGTGGCTGCGAGGGATTTTGACGAGGCAACAAGGAGGGTTGTGGACAGTGTTGACTTGGCAATTAAAAAGCTGGAGGGCTTTAACGAGAAGGTAAAGGAGGTGCTTAGCAGGAAGCTCACCCAGTATTACATGTGGAAGCTTCGCACTTACCGCGAGCTGAAGACCAGGAGGCTATTCACAATAAAATACCTGAGGCAGCATTATGACACCATAAAGCTTTACATGGGGTGGATAAAGCCGTATTTAAGGAACATTCAGCGCCTACAGATGGCAGAGAAGCTTGTGAGAAAGGACACGGCTGACCTGATAGTTGCCTTTGAAGGGGCGCTGGTGGAGATTGAGGTGCTGACTTACAAGGATACGGGCAGCAAATATAAGCCGGTAATTCTGGTGCACATGTATTACAGGACAAGGCCGGCCCTCAGCTACATTCAGGAGGGATACCAGCGCGGCCCTATGCATACCGGAAAGTTCGACCTGATTCTGCGCAGTTACGTCTGGACCGAGGAGCAGATAAAGAATTACATCAACATGAAAGATGAGGAGGACATGCAGCTTCTCAGCTCAATTAACGAGTCGATAAAGGCTGCCATGGACTCGCTCGGGGAGGAGTTTAAGGCCTACCTCAGGGAAGGCGGCGAGATAGTTGAAGAGGAAAAGAAGAGGGAGGAAAAACCGAGCGAGCTTGCTGAAACGCTAAAAGGCGCTTTAGAGCCGTTTACCAGCGTGCTTAGTGGTGTAAAGGAAATAGTTTCCCCGCTTGCAGAAGGCGTTCCGAGGTTCAGGAAGAAAGGCGGGGCTAAAAAGGGCGATGATGTCAAGGACTCGCTGGAAATAGCCGCCCTCAAGAGTGAGTTAAGGCGCGCTGCCTACCAGACTTACAAGAATTACAAGAAGATGCATGGAATGATGACGTGGTAAATAAAAATTGATTAATGCCTGGTTTTTAAAAACAAGAGACGCAGTTAAAAATGAGTGAGATTGAAGAGGTAAAACAGCTGACTCCTGAAGAGCGCATCAGGCGCCTGAAAGAGATAGAGGAGGAGAGAAAGGGCGAGATAGAGGAAGCAGAGACTTTGATAAGGGAGTCTATGAGGGAAATAAGCGAGGCTTCAGAGAAAAAGCACGCTCCAATAAGGCAGGTAACTGCCCACGACATATCCCAGCTAGTAACTGCTGACGAGAAGCGCATGTTCAAGACTGCAAGGTTTCAAGATTTAGCTGATGAAAAGGGCAGGGAGGCGACAGAAGAAGGGACGGGAATGCAAAACCTCGAGGAAGTGGCTGCGGAAGAAGCGCGGGAAAAGCAGCAGCATCAATCCCATGCCCCGATTTACGGCAAAGCCCTTGATGAGGCAAGGAAAGGCGTTGACTACGGCGCTCGCACAACAGCAGGGGCTGGAAGGATGGAGGGGGTTCAGGAAGTTTACAGCAGCAGGACAGTCACCGGGGCGCAGGATAAGCCAGGGCAGATGTACGAAAGGGGGAGGGAGGCTGCAGGTGAGATTTCTGGAAGCTACGAGAGAAGAAAGGAAGAGGAGGAGAAGAAAAGAAGGAGCGATTGGCGCATATGATTTTCAACCAAAGCTATTACAATGCAATGGACAGGGGCTATTACATTCCCCTCAAGCCCGAGGAAATGCCTTCGGGGGAAGCCCCCCCTGATGTCGCGCCTGACATCGGTTTAAGCCCTAAGGACATTGGAATTTCTGCACCGCCTTTTGGCGACCAGCTTCAGGGCTTGAAGGCAAAGGTGTTCCAGGGCGCTTCAAAGGTTGAGCTGGGCTTCATGGGCAGGGGCAAGGGCTCAATGCAGGGCGGCAACACCACTCCTGAAATGTTCGGAAAAGATGAGCGCATAGACATAAGGGAGCTTGCCAGGATAAACAAGGTTCAATTAACAACCCATGCAACCCCAAATGCAGGAAGCCTTGCCGGTTTCCAGCAGGACAGGTTTGACGAGTTAACCCGCGAAGCCACTTTGCATGAAATAGAGCGTGCAGTGGATTTTGCTGCCGACACAACAAACGGGGGTGCTGTTGTCGTTCACGCCCAGGAATATCCAAGGGCTATACGGGACTATTTCTACAAGGAGGGAGAACCTTACCAGTTCCAGGCATATCCTGAGGAGGAGAAGCGCGCCATACGCTACCTCGTTGACAAGCGCTCAGGGCAGATAACACCCATGAGGAAAAACGTGCCTGTTTACGAGCCTGATTATGAGGAATGGGCGCAGGACCCGCAGAATTACTGGGTTGACGTTGACGGCAACCCGATTCCCAAAACCACCGGGGACTCGAAGCTCCTGTTCAGGCGCAAACCAAAATGGAATGCCGAAGGCACTGACTTCCTGACAAAGAAGAGGGAATGGGATTATTTTGAGGACCGGGCAAAGCGTTGGAACGACGCCCATCCGAAAGACGAGAAAAAACCTGAGGACATGTGGTTCCAGATACAGATGGAGAACCAGATTTTGAGGAACAAGGGAAGCTCGCTGTTCTACGCCCGCTCTTACGAGGATGCGAAGAAGAACTATGAGGCCCTGAAAAAGGCCTACGATTTTTACAAAAAAGTAGAGGGCAGCATGCCGGCTGAAGAGCAGTGGAAGCTCATGGAGAGTTCAGGGCTTCGCACGCGCGGTTTGGGCGGACGGTTTGCCCCTCCTGAAACAAAATTGCCTTCCGAATGGATTGAGGAGACCATGAAACAGGAGGAAATGGAAATGCGATTCATACACGAGGCGTCAGCTTCTGCTGATGCGGCGGCAGATGAACTGCGGGAGAACATTAACAACACAGTCCCTATTTACAAATACGCCCAGGAAAAGACTGATGACACTATTGTCAGGGCTGCAATGTACGCTATTGACAGGGAGAAAAAGCCTTCCAAGGAGGGCTGGCACGGCTGGGATGTCAGGGGAGGCCAGAAGTTTGAAAGGCCATTGTTTATCGCTGTTGAGAACTTCTTTCCTGAAATTCACGGAGGCCATCCTGACGAGATAAAGCAGATGGTGCTGGATTCAAGGAAAATGCTTGCAAACCGCCTTCAGGAGGAGCGCGGCATGAGCCAGGAAAACGCCTGGAAGGAGGCTGAGGGGCGCATCAAAGCAACATGGGATACCAGCCATGCGAACATGTGGCGCAAATACTTCCAGGCAAAGCAGGGCGAGAGCATGGAGCAGACAGACGAGCGCTTCAAGAAATGGTATTTGCAGAAGGCAGAGGAGTGGAAGCGCGAGAACATAATGGGGCATATCCACGTTTCTGACAACTTCGGCTGGGAGGACGAGCACGTAGTTCCCGGCCAGGGCAACGCCCCAATCAAGGAGTTCATTCAGCTGATGAAGGACAAGACAGAGAATGGCGAGGTGGATGTAATAGTTGAGCCTGCACACCAGGATTACCGCGCCATGCTTGGCGGATGGAAGCTTTTCGGCAGCTCAATTTACGGGCTTGAGATGGGGAGGCGCGACTCATGGCTTGAGGTTGAGCGCTCTTACTTCGGAAGAAACGCCCCTCCATACTTCCTCTACGGGGAGTCTGCCCCTGACCCTGAATCATGGCAGCTTTGGAGCGGGACAAGGCTTGAGTGACGCCTAAACCTGTTCAAACAATGCAGTTGCCTTTTCCCTCAGAGTCAAAACAAACGGCACTAATCTGGGACCTTTCTCCTTTCCAAGCAGGACAAGGTAGGCTGCCTCAAAGAATTCCTGCGGCTTAATTTGTTCTGATTCAAATATTTTCCTGGTCTCTTCCACCAGCTCGTTCTGCTTCCACTCTTTTGACTTCAGCAGCTTTGCAAATTCTTTTACCGCCTTTTTTTGCTTTGGCGACAATTTTTTCCTTGTGCTTTCCGGAACAGCTTCCTTAACTTCAAACTTGTATTCTTCAGGAGCGTGCAGCTTTACCCATTCGGATGCATGCGCAACCCTTTCAAGAAGCTGCTTTTCAGCGTTCTTGTCATACTGCCCTGTTTTCTTAAGGCTGGAAATTATTCCTTTTTCATCCCCGAAAGTCTGGGCCAGCATGGTTGCATGCATAAAGGACATTCGCAGCGGCTTCTCCGCAGAGCTTCTTCTGTTCGCAATTTCATATTGCCTTTTTATGTGAGCGGCTTCCTTTTCATTCTCAAGGGCTTTCTTCCCGGAGAAGATGGCTGAAGCCTCGTCGTATTCGTCATACAACTGCGGAAGTTCCTTCCAGGAAAAGCTCCGGGACATCATTAATCTTTTGTTGTAAAAGAATCTCAGCAGTTGCGGCGTTGCGACCTTGAGCCAGTCGCTTGGATAGATTACGTTCCCTAGCGAGGCGGACATCTTCACCCCGTCAACAAACAAATGCTCGTAAAAGAAGTATTCAGGGGCCGGGAAATCCAGAACCTGTTCGCATATTTTATGATTTACCCAGTAAGCGCTGTTCGGGACCTGGTATTCCTTTCCTGCCCCCTCGCACGTTACTTTCCAGAAAGCCCATTGCGCAGCCCACTCGCTTTTGTAGGCGAGCTTTCCATCATCTTTCAACGGGTTGGACTCGCCTTTATGACCGCAGCCCCTGGCTAATGAAGCTTCAAAGCGGTAATCCCTGCATACGTAAACCGCCCTGCCGCCTTCTGCCAGCTTAACGTGGGGGGTGATTATTTTGCCGCAGTTTTCGCACACCGCTCTCCAGGGGGTCCAGCCCTTTTTCAGGGGGTTGGTCCGGTATTCGTTCTGTATTTCCCGAACCTTATCGGCATTTGCAAGTAATTTCTTAATAAAAGGCCTGAAGCTTCCTTTCCGGTATTCCTCGCTCGTCCTGCATATTTCAAGGTCTTCAAAAGCGTATTTGTGTATGACTTTAAGGTAGTCGTCAATGTGGTGCTCTGCATAGCTTTTATGGCAGTTTTCAAAATCAGGGATGGAGTTAACCGGCGCTCCGATATATTTCTCATAGCTCGCTGGCACGCCTTTGGGCACCTTTCTTAAAGGGTCTATATCGTCGGCAACCCAGATAACCCTGGATTTGGCCCCTTTGTCAAGCAAAGCCCTGTGGACGGAAATGTGTCTTATCACGTCGCTCAATCTTCCGATATGCAGCACGCCGGAAAGCGACGCTGCGGACTTGGAAGTGTAAACGTCAAATCCAGGGATTTTCTTGTCTGAATAGCGGAAGGTTTTTCTTTCCAATATCTTTTTTGCTACCTGGTCTGCCCAGAACAGCCCTTTTTTATCATTATCGTCTTTATCAGCCATGACAAAACTTTGTCGTTTACGCCTATTTAAAAGTTTTATTATAATTTGAAAAAAAGGAGGATTTATAAACTGCAATTCCTACAATCATTTTGAAAGTGGCAGCTGCTAAAAGAGGTTTTAAGCCGTTTCCTAAGCCGCTTCCGCTCAGGAAGCTAATCGGCCCCAGCTTCATCATACTTGCCTTAGGACTTGGCTCTGGTGAGGTTATTCTCTGGCCCTTCCTGACTTCAAAATACGGGCTTGGCATTGCATGGGGCGCTTTTTTGGGAATAACTTTCCAGTATTTCATGAACATGGAGATTGAAAGGTACAGCCTCGTTAAGGGAGAAAGCGTTTTTGTAGGGCTTAACAAGATGTTTAAGTGGCCGCCTTACTGGTTTATTCTCTCTACTTTCATTGGATTTGGCATTCCAGGAATAATCGCAGCTTCTGCCAAAGTTGCTTCCCACCTTCTTGGATTTGAAGAGCACAAGTGGATAGCCGTTGGATTCCTGCTAATAATAGGCGTTATCCTCAGCTCAGGAAAAACAGTTTACGGGATGATGGAGCGAATAACAAGGACTGTGCTGCTTGTTGGAGCCCCGTTTATTCTGCTCCTGGCCATATTGATGGCGAAGTCAATTGACTGGCTGGCGCTTGGAAAAGGCCTTGTTGGAATTGGCGAGAGCATCGCCTCCCAGCCCGGAGGGTTTTTGTTTTTGCCGGCAGGCATTAGCTTTGCAACATTCCTTGCAGCTTTTGCGTATGCAGGGGCAGGCGGCAACCTTAACCTGACACAATCAATCTATGTGAAGGAAAAAGGCTATGGGATGGGCAAGTATGCCCAGCGAATGGCCGGCTTGTTCACAAGCAGAAGGCATGAGGAGGTAGAGCTTTCTGGCGAAAATTTTGAGATGAACAGACAGAACCTTAGCAATTTCAGGGGTTGGTGGAAGCGCATTTCTGCAGAGCACCTGATTATTTTCTGGTTCATAGGGCTGATGACGATGTCACTGCTTATGCTTCTTTCCTACACCACAGCGTTTAAGCTTGGAGGGGTGGAAAGCGAGGGAATCCAGTTTGTAATGGATGAAGGCGCGATTATAGGCCAGCAGCTGATTCCGATTGTAGGCACATTATTTTTAGTGGCAGTCGTGATTATGCTTTTCCAGACCCAGCTTGGCGTCATGGACTCGACCTCAAGGATAATGTCGGAAAACTTTGCAATCAAAAGGCTGGAAGCAAGGAAAGAATCAAAAATCCACTTATCAAACATTTATTATGCGTTCCTGTGGGCGCAGATTGCGTTTGGCATAACCTTGTTTCTTCTTGATTTCAAAAACCCGCTCATCCTGATTGTGACAGGGGCGGTGATAAACGCTGTTGCAATGTTCGTGCATCTTGGCCTTGTAAACTGGATGAACCTGAAAGTGCTTCCAAAAGAAGTACAGGCGCATGTGTGGAGAAAAACCATTATGGTTGGCATCTTCCTGTTCTTCGGATTCTTCAGCGTGGTTACGATAGTCAGCGAGGCAGGCAAGTTCTTTGGGTGAGAATATGGGCCCGACGGGATTTGAACCCGCAACATCAAGGTTAAGAGCCTTGCGTTCTAGCCAGGTTAAACTACGGGCCCATACTGCACAAGAATTTGATTTTTGTTTTTAAGGGTTTCTGTTTTAGTTTACGCCTGCAATAGTATCATCTATTATTTTTCTGTACTTGGAGTGGAGTTCTTTGTAGCGCGCCTCGTCTTTTGCTTCGAATACAAGGCAGATTTCCGGAAGGTTGTTGCTTTTCCTGAGAAGCACCCATTCTGTTTCGTTAAGGAAGAATTTAACGCCGTCTCTTGTTTTTGTTGCGCCGGGCATTTTTATGTGGTTTTCAACAAGCTTTGCGATAACTTTTTCTTTTTTCTCGTTAGTGTCGCAGGAGGTGTATTCCTTCAGCATAGGAGCAAAGTTAAGCTCATCGACCATGTCTGAAAGTTTCTCGTCTGTTTCGCTTAAAAGCTCTGCCATTTTTAAGCCGCATAAGAAGCCGTCTGAAAAGGGGTAACGCTCAAACCACATGTGGCTGCTCATCTCTCCGCCATAAACAGCTTTGTGCTTGTAGACGTTGGAGCCGATAAAACCGTGCCCTACTTCGCTCCAGAAAAATTTCCCTCCTAAAGATTCTGTCAAGGCCTTAAGTTCGCTGTGGCAGTCTATAGTAACGACTACGGAACCGCCTTTATTTTTTGGCAAAATGTGTTTGATGAATATTCCTGAGCTTTGGCTGCCGCTGATTTCACGCCCTTTGTCATCAATTATCACAGACCGGTCGCAATCGCCGTCAAAGCCGACACCAAATGCGGCCTTGTTTTTTCTTATCAACTCTCCGATCGCTTTCAGGTTGTCGCCTTTTGGTTCAGGTCTTTCTTTGTTAAAGTCGGGTTTTGGCTCGCAATGAGACGGAACAACCTCCATTCCGAGCTCTTCATACAGCTTCGGAAGAATTGTCCCAGCTGATGCATACAGGCACTCTACTGCTACTTTAACCGGCTTCCTAATCCTAATGACGGATTTTAAGAAATTAAGATAAGGCGCATAGCCGTCTGTCTCGGTTACAGTTCCTTTCCCTTCAATAAAGTTTCCTTCCGCATATATTTTCCTTAGATCCTTGTATTGGTCGACGAATGAGCAGCCGTTTTTCTCGACAAATTTGAAGCCCGTATACTCGGCAGGGTTGTGGGAAGCGGTAATCATTGCCCCGACTTTCCTGCTGTTCCACGCGTTAAAATAAAGCACTGGGGAAGCTGCCTTCCCAATGACAGAAATATCGCATCCGGTGCTTTTCAATCCGTTAATAAAACTGCCCAGTATTTTTTCCGAAGATTGCCTGATGTCGTATCCGACAACGACGGGGGCCGCTTTTACCAGGGTTCCGAAGGCCTTTCCAATCATCTCAGCTGTCTTTAACGTTATTTCTTTATCAATAACGCCCCTGATATCATACTCTTTGAAGAAACTGGTGTCCATCTTAAACAATGTCTTTCCATTTCTTTATTGCCCTGTCGTAAAGCTCAAGCGTCCCAGTATTGAACCACTGGCCTGAAAACGGATAGCCGTAAAGCTTTCCTTCCCTCGCAAGCCTTGGGAAAACATCCTTTTCAAGCATTGCAAAGCCTTCTGCAATGTAGTCAATTATTTCAGGCTCAAAGATGTAAATCCCTGAGTTGATTAAGTTGGAAGGTGAGTTTTCTTTTTTGGGTTTTTCCACAAACTCGAGTATGCGGTTGCCCTGCAGTCTGGCAGCCCCGTAAGCGCTCGTGTCGTCAACTGACGCGAGCGCTATGGTTGCAGTTGCCTTGTTTTCCTTGTGGAAAAGGTACATGTCCATCAAATCCAGCTCCTTGAGCTCGTCTGCATTTGAAACAATAAAAGTATCATCCAGAAACACCTTTGCAAGCCTTAGAGGCCCTGCTGTCCCAAGAGGCTTTGTCTCTTCAACATAGCTTACATTAACACCGAATTTTTTGCCGTTTCCTATTGCTTCTCTTATCTTATCGCCCTTGTAGCCTATTGAAAGGATTACGTTTTTTATCCCGTATTTCTTGAACAGGTCAAACAAATGCTCTAAGAGCGTTTTATCATGCACGGTCAGTAGTGGTTTTGGCACTTCAAATGTTATTGGCTGGAGCCTTGTTCCGGCCCCTCCTGCCAGTATAAGCGCGGTTTTTGGAACATTTCCGCCAAAGTTCTGCAAAAGGCTCATCTCGATGGCATGGCTCCGGCTTTTGACCCGGTAACCGTCTATTTTCCGGTCTATTTCCTTAAGAAGGTTAGAATCAAGCGTTAATGTAACCCTTTCTTTCATAGCTTTCCGGAAATAGTTTTGGCGTATATAAAAGTTTCTATTTGTATGATAAAGTAAGATGTTGTATGAAATGCTTATGAAAAAGAATACAGCATCTCCGAATCCGGGCTGGTAGCGCCTAAGCTTTGCTTATAGCAAATCACGTAAATAATGGCGAACCGAGACAAGCCGGTGAACAGCTGCTTTCGGAGATACTGAGAATAACCAATATGTTTTTAAATCCTCCCCGTTTCTCAAAGCTTCATGAAAATCCCCAAGAACATCAAGCGATACTGCCGGAAATGCAATAAGCATACTGAGCACAAAGTGTTTTCAGTTAAAAAAGGCAGGCCTAGCTCGCTTAGTTATGGTTCTAAAAAGAGGGCAAAGCTTCGTGGAAGGGCGCGGGGCACAGGAAATCTCGGGAGGTATTCAAAGTCTGCAGTTACCAAGTGGAAAATGACTGGCAAGAAGCAGACGAAAAAAACAGACCTCCGCTATCAGTGCAGTTCCTGCAATAAGATTAGCGTTCAAAGGGCAGGTATAAGGGCCAAGAAGGTTGAGTTTACGTAACTTCTTCAGCGCGCTTTTTTTCTATAAGCACGTCAGCCAGTTCGGAAGGGAGGTTAGCCATGTCCTCTTCTACGAAGGGGCCGTAAATTTCAAGCTCTTTTCCCACGAACTTGGGAACGTCATGAAGAAACCTGACAAGTTTAGTGTCCTTCTGTGTTTCAGGGGGCTTTTCCTCTGCGGTGGTTGGCTCTACATTGAGCAGCTTGAACAGTATGCTGTTGCGGTAATAGTCCAGCTGCGCAACCATGGCGTCAAACAGCATTTTCTCCTCCGCAAGCAAAGCGCTTGTGTCAATTATGTCGGCGCCTGTCCTGGACCTTATCAAAGACATGTTAAGTATTTTCTTTTCCCGCCTCTCGTAAAACTCGGTAAGCATCCTTTTTATGTTCTGAATCTGTTTGGAAGAGCGTTCCTTTTCTTCCAATGAAAAAGTGTCCTTGGCAGGCGTATCCGCAGCCTTTCTCTTTTCAGAAATATAGTTTAGAAGGTCTGTGAAGAAATTGGAATTAAGCTTTTGCAGCTCTTCCCTGCTCTTTTCCCTCATTAAGAGCTCAAAGATTGAATCGTAAGTTACAGTTATCTTATCCAATTTCCATCCCTGAAGTATGGGAGGCCAAGTCCTTATTTAAAGTTTTTCAGAGCAAAAGCAGGCGCTGTCCTAAAAGAGCTTTCTCGCATGTTTATCGCTTCCTTTTTACTTCATCCCCCTTGCTCTGCCGTATGTGTATTGCTACGCTCACTTAGCCCCCTCCCAGCTAGATAAGGAGGGGAATAAGTGAGCCATAGAGTGGTCATAGAAGTTTTGGGGAACAGGTTTGAGGGTATGCAGTAGCTACACGAACAGGGTTTAGGACAACGCAGCAAAAGCAATAACCTTTAAAAACAAACCTAATCCTCAAAATCAGTTATATGCCTCGTTGGTGTAGTCCGGTCAATCATCCGGCCCTTTCGACTCTGGAAGAAAGGCTGGGACCTGGGTTCAAAAGGCGAAGGCAAGAAGAAAGTAAGGCAATGTTGATAATTCGTCGTAGTAGCAGTGACGTAACTACTACTGCTGCGAAAATCAGCAACAAACCGCTAAGAACCTTACCTTCCCTTGAAAGTCCCAGACGAGGCATACTCATTATCATTCGT
>JAGVYT010000035.1 GCA_018303115.1 Candidatus Woesearchaeota archaeon
AACTGATATGTATATCAATTGATATATAAATGTTTCTGTTCGCTGCTGCTTGACAGCCGGCAGCCGCCTTCCTCGGTTCGTCTATTCAGCTTCTGCAAGAGCGCCGAAATTCAAGTTTCTGACACTATTTCGGTGCCATCACAAAATATATATAAAAACAGCAGTATGAAATGAGCTGATGACCCAGATAAACAAGCTAGTTATGCACGGGTTCAAGTCCTTTGCCAAGCGCACAGAGCTTCCCTTTTCCAGGCAGTTCAATATCGTGCTGGGACCGAATGGTTCTGGAAAGTCGAATATCCTCGATGGTCTCTGCTTCGTTCTTGGGAGGATTTCAAGCAAGGACCTAAGGACAGAAAGATTGGCGCATCTTATTTATAACGGCGGAAAGACGAAACAGCCTGCTTCAAAGGGCGAGGTGAGCATTTTCTTTGACAACTCGGATAAATTATTCCCTTCCGATGAGAACTTTGTGAAACTGAGCAGGATTGTCAAGCCCTCAGGGCATAGCGTTTACAGGATAAACGACAAAGCCAGAACAAGGCAGGAGATTCTTGACATGATGGCATTGGCCAAGGTTAACCCAAACGGCTACAACATAGTCCTGCAGGGCGACATCAACAGGTTCGTGGAGATGTCATCCGAGGAAAGGCGCCAGGTGATAGAGGAAATCGCGGGAATAGGGGTTTACGAAGACAAAAAGAAGAAGGCGCTTGCAGAGCTTGAAAGGGTTGATGGAAGGATAAGGGAAGCAGAAATCCTGCTTGCCGAGAGAAAAACACACCTGAAAGAGCTCAAGAAAGACCGCGACCAGGCGCTGAAATACCGCGAGTTTAGCAACAAGATAAAGCAGGACGAGGCAACCCACCTTCACTTACAGATTAAATCCAAAACCTCAAAAAAGGAAGGGCTGGACATGGAAATCGCCGAACACAAAAAGGAAATTGCGAACATAAAAAACGCGATAGAACAGCTAAAGGCGTCTGTTGAGGAAAAGAAGAAAGAAACTGTCGCCATTACAGAAGAGGTTGAGCAGAAAGGAGAGATAGAGCAGCTCACGATGCACCGCTCAATTGAGCAAATGAGGGTGGACATCGCAACAGCAAACAACAGAATAAGCATGATTGACACAGAACTTGAGAAAGTTACCCAAAGGCGGGAGCAGCTCAAGGCAGACCTTGAGGGGATAGACGGAAAAGTAGCTGACCTTTCTTCAAAATCAGCTGAGCTCGGAAATGAAAAAGCAGGCTTAATTGAAGAGAAAACAAGGCTTGAAAGAGAAACAAAGAAGCTTCGCGGCTCAGGCTCCGACTTTGCAAAAGTTGAAGAGCAGCTGATAAAGCTGGACAAGGAATCAGAGGCGCTGCAGGCGGAAACCCAGCCTTTAGTTGAGCGCAAGCAGCAGCTTTTACGCGAAAAAGACAGGGCAGAGTTCCAGATAATCTCTGTTGACGAAAGCGTCAAAAAGCTTGCTGAAATCGAGAAGTCCCACAAGGCCGAGCTTGAACAGCTTGACAACAAGCGAAAGCAGTTCAAAAAAACAGTGCTTGAGCTCAACAAGCTCCTGAGCGGGGACTCGTCCATCTCAGCAAACATTGGAGACGTCAAAAGGCGCCTTTACAAGGCAAACGAGGATTTCACAAAGCTGAAGATGAGGCACCTCGCCTCGCGGGAAAGGGCTTTCGGAAGCAACGCTGTCAACGCAATACTCGAGCAGGGCCAGATAAAGGGAATACACGGCGCGGTCTCCCAGCTTGGCACTGTCCCTGAAAAGTATTCTGCAGCCCTGGAAGCGGCTGCAGGCTCCAGAATCAACAGCATTGTTGTAGAAACAGATTTGGTTGCTGCAAAATGCATCAACTACCTTAAGTCAAAAAAGCTTGGAAGGGCGACTTTTCTGCCACTAAACAAGCTCAAAAAAGACAGCGTGAAAAAAATCACGGAAGAGGGCTCGCACGGTATGGCTGTCGACATTGTCAGCTTTGAGCCGAAATACAAAAGCGTCTTTGACTATGTTTTCGGAAACACCATTGTAGTTGACGACATAGAAACCGCAAGGAGGATAGGAATAGGCGGGCACCGCATGGTAACCCTTGACGGCGACTTAACAGAAATTTCAGGGGCAATGAGAGGCGGCTTCAGGCAAAAAACCGCAAGTGTATTCCAGGAAAAGGTCCTGAGCAAAAGCCTTTCAGAGGCCGAGAAAAACATCACTGAATTGGAAAGCTCCTTATCAGTATATGAGAAAAGAAAGACAGAAAGCGAGGAAGCCATAGCAAGGCTCAGGGAAACAAAGGCAGCGCTTGAAGGCGAGATAATAAAGGCAGAGAAAAGCCTCCACATGGACTCCTCGGATGCTGACGTTTCAAGAAAGAACAAGGAGCAGCTGAATTCAGAGCTTAAAAAAATTTCCCTGGGACTTTCAGAAGTTGAGACTAAAGTAACGGGGATGAACAATAAAATAGCCGTGGTAAAATCGCAGAAGCTCAGGCTTCGCGAGCAGATAAGCAGCCTCGGCAACCCGGCAGTCCTTGCAGAGCTCACAGCCCTGGAGCAGAAGGTTACAGAGCTTAACGAGCGGATAATTTCAATTGACGCTGAAATAAGCAACTCAAAAGTCCAGTCAGAAGAGATACTTGCCCAGGAAAAAACCAGGATTGCGCAAATCATAAAGCAAATCACAAAAGAAGAGGAGAACTTCAGGGCAGAGAAAGGGCAGCTTGCCAGCAGCACAGCCTCAAAGAAAAAGCAGCTTTCAGAGACAGAGTCAAAGGCTGCAAAATTCCAGGCAAAGAACAAAACGCTTTTTGCGAAGCGCACGAAGCTGATTGAGGCGATACAGGGCGAAGAAGAGAAAATTATCAGGAAAGAAGAGCAAATCAACACAACAGAAGTAAAAATCAACAACATCACGATAAAGGCATCAGAAATTGCAGGGGAGATGGCAGGGCTGCAGGAGGAATTCTCCCAGTATTCTGACGTTAAGCTGCTTGAAAATGCTTCCGAGGAGCAGCTAAAGGCAGACATTTCAAGGTATGAGCGCATGGTTGTCCAGATGGGAAACGTGAACCTTAAAGCGCTTGAAATTTACGACGACATTGAAAAGCATTACAGCGAGCTTCTCGGAAAGAAAGACACCCTTGCCAAGGAAAAGGAGCAAGTAACAGGCATGATGAACGAAATAGAATCAAGGAAAACAGGATTGTTCATGAACACGTTCAACACGCTCAATGCCAACTTCAAGACAGCGTTCACAGAGCTCTCAACCAAGGGAAGCGAGGCATACCTGATGCTTGAAAACCAGGAGAACATATTTGAAGGCGGCGTAAGGGTCCGGGTCAGGATTGCCGGGGAAAAGTTCATGGACATACGCAGCCTCTCCGGGGGGGAGACGGCAATGACCGCATTGGCATTCATCTTCTCCATCCAGGAGTATGAGCCGGCATCTTTCTACATCTTTGATGAAGTGGATGCGGCACTGGACAAGAAAAACTCCGAGAAGTTCGCGCAGCTGATAAAGAAATACTCTAATAAGGCGCAGTATATTGTCATATCCCACAATGACAACGTCATAACAGAGGCAAACACGCTTTATGGGGTGTCAATGGACGAGCACGGAATGTCTAATGTGGTCAGTTTAAAGGTTTGAGCTATTGCTCATCTTTGTGGTATAAATCCAAGAGAACAACCTTATTTTCTTCTTTCAAGTAGAGGTAAGACAATCTAAATGGAGGAATATAAACCCCTTTTGTGCTGCTTCTTGCATGCTTCATAGGCCTTCCAACTTCAGTGGAATTTATAAAATCGGATAGGAAAACTTTTTATATTAATACTGCTTCCACAGTTCATATGACGACAAGCACGGAAATCACTCCTAGAGCACTGGCTATTTTGCTTTGCCCGCCTGTTAAAAGAATGATTGCGGCGCTGAGAGAAGGAGACCAAACCTTTGAAGAGTTACACGAACTAACGGGGTTGGAACGTTACGTTGTTTCTGCTTATCTTGCTGAATTAGAACAAATGAGTATCGCTGTTCCTGGTGATTATAAAATTTTAAAAGAGCCTGATGAAAAAAGTCCAGGACTGACCTCCAGATCATATGGCCTGCTACCTTCCATTTTAGGAATGCGGGTAGAAGAACTAAGAAAAGCCGCTTCTTTTTACGAGGGCTTATTAAGCCCTGCAAGCACGGAATGATTTAAACCAGATTTCGCTTTTTTTGAGCTTTTGGATAACCTTAAAAACAGGAATCGGTTAGCCATTTCTTATGAGTGAAGAAAAAATGCAGGTATTTACAGGAGGTCTGGCGCTTTTGGTCAGGCAAGAAGCCCAGGTGATTATCGAGCAGTTAGCTGTTAATAAAGAACTAACGTTAGCGCAATTAGAAGGCTTGTTCCCAGATGCCCGTATCGCTCAATATTACGTCGGCCAATTAGCAGAACAGTTGGGGGTCATTGACAGGAGAGGCGATACCTGCCAGTTAAACCTTGAAAGACTTGAAGCATATGTGATTGAATTGTTGGATACCGTTGGTTCTTATCAGACCTGGGTGGGAGTAGCTGAGGCATTAGCTTCAGTTAAAGAATAATCCTGTCCCCGTCCTTTGCAATGCGTATCTGAGAATCCTTATAGCCAAGCTTTCTTGCAAGCTCAGCCAGCGCCTTCTTTTCAGAGGCATCGCCATGCGAAGGTATTATCATCGCAGGCTTTACCAGCTCTATCATCTCCCTAAGCTCGTCCTGGGCTGCATGGCCCGACTGGTGGACGTCCACCAAGACGTGAATGCCCATCCTCTTAAGCTCGCGCTCAAGGCGCTCGCGATTGGAGATATTGGTTGGAGTTGGAATTGTTTTGCATGAAAAAATAACATAATCCCTTGCATCAAGGAAGTTCTTTGTGATTATGCTGGAAAGCACTGATTTGGGCTCGCCCTGGTGGCCTGTGCAAGCAATAAGGTAGCGGTGCTTTCCCGCCTTTGCTATCTCTTTTAGCTTCCGCTCAACCTTGCTGCCATACCTTACTATTTCGCATTTCTGGGAAAAATTGATAAGGCCTGTTTTTTCGCCTGCGTAAATGTATTTTGCCATGCTCCTGCCAAGGAAAACAACCTTTCTTTTCCTCTGATGGCCCAGCTCAAGGATGCTCTTCAAACGGGCAAGGTGGGAAGAGAACGTGGTAACGACAATTGAGTTTTTCCCCCTGTCAGCAGCCTCAAGGGATTCCTTTAGCATCTCCCTGGCAACGAGTTCTGAAGGAGTGCGCCCCGGCTTGCCGCCGTAAGTCGATTCTGTTACGACAGCCAAAACCTTTTCATTGCCCAGCTCCTTCAAACGCTTTAAATTCGGAGCCTTTCCCAATAACGGGGTCATGTCAAACTTGAAATCTCCTGTGTAAAGCACAATGCCATCAGGGGTGTGCACGGCAACCATTGAAGACTGGGGGGTTGAATGGCTTGTATGAATGAACTCCACCATTATGTTCTTAGAAACCTTCTTGGTTCCGTTAGGCTGTATTACAGAAATTTTATTCTTGAAAGCTACATCCCTGTCCTTAATCATCCCCTTTATTACTTCTGCGGTAAAAGGCGTGCACAGGACAGGGGCTTTAAAGCGGTCAGCAAGGTAAGCTATGGCCCCGCAGTGGTCTAAATGCGCGTGGCTGGGGACAATGGCCTTTACAAAAGCAGCCCAGTCATCAATAGCAGAAGAGTCAGGAATAGCGCCGGCCTTCACCAGGCTGGATACGTTTACAGCAGCCAAATCCTCCTCATCTTCGGTAAACTTGATGTATTTTTCAGGCTGTATACCCATGTCAAGAATTACCGCTTCTGTTCCATACCTGACAGCGGTCATGTTCTTGCCGAACTCGCTGAAGCCAGAAACAGTGCATATTTCAACAGGCATGTTACAATGTGAATTGAAGACGGTTGTTTAAATAAGTTGCTGTTTTCCGGAATTAATCAGCTTAAACTTTTTCTATACCTTACAAAGTGTTTGAAGTCTGCTTTAAGAAATACCATTTCATCTCTAATTTCTTTTACCTCTGTTTTTACTTCTTTCATGTCGTTCTGGAGATACTTTAATGATAGCACAATCTTTCCAATAGTCATCCCAAAGCCAAAAATAACGACTAAACTAGCCATAAAGGGTGCAAGTTCAAAAATAAGTGGTGTTTCTATAACTCTAAATAACTTCAATATAATCCAAATTAACATAATGAATGCACTAATAAATACTATTATTAATCCCGTATCAAAAGTATAACCTCTGAATTCAATTTCTACCATATGATGTTTATAGAAATACTACTTAATAAACCTTTGTCAATAAAAATCGGAAGATTTCTGACGGGATTGAAGAATTTCCAAGATAACCACAAATAATTTAAACGCGGCAGTGGTATTTCTGACTGATGAGTAAACCGACCATTGAGGAACTGGCCGTTTTCTGCAAGAGAAAAGGCTTTGTCTATCCAAACTCCGAGATATACGGCGGAATGTCAGGCTTTTTTGACTACGGGCCCTTGGGTGTTGAGCTGAAGAACAACATAAAAACTGACTGGTGGAAAACCCATGTCCACCAAAGGGCTGATGTAGTAGGAATGGACGGAAGCATAATTACAAACCCAAAAGTGTGGGAGGCTTCAGGGCACGTTGAAAACTTCACTGACTTGATGCTTGGCTGCGTCAAATGCGGCCATAAGGAAAGGGCAGACATGCTGGTTGAGGAAAAACTGAAGATTCCTGCCGGCGGGATGGGTGCAAAAGAGATAGGGCACCTGATTAAGAAGCATAAAATAAAGTGCAGAAGGTGCGGAAATGACGTTAAGGCTCCGCAGTCATTCAACCTGATGTTCCAGACAAACATCGGGCCAGCAGAAGCAGGCAATATTTCCTACCTTAGGCCTGAAACAGCGCAGCTCGTGTTCACGAATTTCAAGCTAGTGCAGGAAAACGCAAGACTGAAACTGCCTTTCGGAATAGCGCAGGTTGGAAAGGCTTTCAGGAACGAGATTTCCCCCAGGGATTTCCTTTTCAGGTGCCGGGAATTCGAACAGATGGAAATAGAATATTTCGTGCACCCATCCCAGGTCAACAACTGCCCTCACATAAAACAGTTCAACAGCTACTCATTCAGCGTTCTCACAGGCGAGATGCAAATAAAAAAGCAGCAGCCTAAAAAGATGAAAGTTTCTGAGATGCTTTCAAACAGGCTTATACTTCCCTGGCATGCCTACTGGCTTGCATTTGAGCACAAGTGGTTTGTCAGCCTAGGAGCAAAGCCTGAAAACCTGAGAATAAGGCAGCACGTTCCGGATGAAAAAAGCCACTACGCGACCGATACATGGGATTTGGAATACTCGTTCCCCTTTGGCTGGAAGGAGCTTGAAGGCATTTCAAACAGGGGGGATTATGACCTGCAGCAGCACATCAAAAAGTCGGGAAAAGATCTGGGTTATTTTGATGAAGCGGAAAAAATCAAGGTGGTTCCGCACGTGGTTGCAGAGCCGTCGCTCGGAGTGGACCGCACTTTCATGGTTTTCCTGCTTGATGCCTACGAATACGACAAGAAAAGGGACAACATTGTGCTGAAGCTGCACCCTAAACTGTCGCCGATAAAAGTTGCTGTATTTCCCCTGCTCTCAAACAAGCCGGAGCTTGTAAGAATGGCCAAAGAAGTCTATGAAGAACTGAAAAAGGAGTTTAACGGCTTCTTTGACGAGAAAGGCAGCATTGGAAAGCGTTATGCCAGAATGGACGAAGCAGGAACGCCGATTTGCATTACAGTGGATTTTGACTCGCTGAAGAAAAAAGACTGCACTTTCAGGGACCGCGACACTGCAAAGCAAATAAGAGTGAAAATAAAAGGCTTAAAGGAAGAAATAAGAAAAAGACTAGCGTGAAGCAGCCAGGAATTCTTCGTAATAAGTTCCGTTGTAGTCTTCGTAAATATCAGCTAGGCTTTCCTGCAGCAGCGTTACTGCAAGGCTTTGGCTGTCAACATAAGCGTGCCTTAACAGCCTGCCATAACCATCCCTGTCAGCACCCTCAGATTCAAGCGTTACCGCTTTCCCCTCAAACTGTCTCAGGAAGTCTGTTGCCTCGTGATAACCCTCTTCGCCTTTCTCTGGAGCGTCCACTCCAAGGATGCGGACATATTCTCCGCCACTTATTACGAACGTGTCGCCGTCAACAACTTGATAAATCGCCACTTCATCAGTCAAGTTGAACTCAGGCTCGAAATAAACAGCGCAGGAAGAAACAAGCATCAATAGCGGAAACATGAAAAGCGTTTTCATAGCACACCTAATTAACTTTATTCGTTGGAGTTCCTTTCAGAAAATTCTCCATATTTCCGACAAATATTTCCTGTTTCGATGACGTAGCTTCAATTGTCTGGTATCCAATCGGCGGGTAAGGCACAAAACCCTCGTATTTAGAGAGCTGTTCTATCTGCTCGGGAGCCATCTCGTCAGTATGATCCGCTATATAAATCAAGTTTCCTTTAGCTAAGCGCTTTTCCAACGCATTAAAATCAACCAACTCATTTGGTGATAAGTTAACCAGAACAGAATTATGCCGTATTTTGCCAATACGTTTTTCGTTCAAGAACATTTCAGTGTCCTTGTTAAGGGCAAGATGCAGAGATATAACCTCGCATTCAGAAAGAAGTTTTTCAACTTCCCTATGCCTTGCGCCTTTAGATTCGAGATCTGCTTTCTTATTTCTGGACCAGTAAAAAACTTCCGAACCAAATGCAGAAGCTATTTCAGCTACTCTAATGCCTATCCTGCCAGCGCCTATTACGCCGATTTTTTTCCCTTTAAGCTCGTAAACAGGAAATCTTGGCGTGTCTGAATAATTGCCCGCTCTGGCCATTTGCTTGGCGTGCTCTATATCCCTCGCATATTCCAAAAGTACTGCAATTGCAAGTTCTGCAATTGATTCCGTTGCATATCCGGGTATGTTGCAGACAGCAATCCCCTTTGTTGCAGCATATGCACAGTCAACTACGCCATATCCTGTTGCAAGAACGCATATAAACTTCAAACTCGGCGCTGCGTCTATCAAACTTTTATCAACTTTAAACACAAAGGGGTTTATGAGCAAGCAGTCGGCATCAGATAACTGTTTTTTAATTTCAGAACTGCCTTCTGAAAGCATCACCCGCTTTTCACATAAACCGTCAATTCTTCCCCAGTATCGCGGTTCCAATTTGCTTTCAGCAATTCCCACAGACAAAACTTTTTTGAACTTCATTTTTTCCCAAGCTTCTCAAAATGCACGATATCTTCAAAGCCGTAGCGCATAGGCCGCTCAGGCTGCTCCCTTTTCGCATACCCAAGCGTTATAAGCATTACAACCTCATACTCTTTAGGGATGTCGAATTCTTTTTTAACGCACTCCGCATCAAATCCTTCCATGGGGCAGGTTGCCAGCCCCATGTCCTCTGCAGCAAGCATCAAAGTCATGCAGGCAAGGGAAGTGCTGTTAACAGTCCAGAGACGGGCCTTGGCTTCATCCTCTGAAATCGCTTTTACCCTGGCTTCAAACTTCTTCTTCTTTTCCTCGCTCATCAGTCCCTTCCTTATCCTGTCTGCAGCTATGGCATCTGCGCGCCCAGATGGGTTTTTAGTCCCAAGGGCGATTACTGCCGCAGAAGCATCCCCAACGTGCTGCTGGTTATGGGCGCAGGCTTTTAGCCTCTCCCTGTCTTTTTTATCCCTCACTACAACAAACTCCCAAGGCTGAAGGTTATAGCTGGACGGAGAGAGCTTAACCAGCTCAAAAAGCTCTTTCAGCTGCTCATCGCTCACTTCCTTTGAAGAATCGTAGCTGCGAACGCTTCTTCTCCTTCTTACAACCTCCGCAAATTCCATAATTAACTGAAATTGCAACCGCTATTAAAAAGTTGCGATTCTCATGGCGTTGCCCCGAATCCTGTTCGTGTAGCTACTGCATACCCTCAAACCTGTTCTCCAAAACTTCTATGAGCACTCTATGGCTCACATACGGCAGAGCAGGAGGGAGAAAGTAGAAAGGAAGCGATAAACATGCGAGAAAGCCCTTTTAGGACAGGGCCCGACAAATGATTATCTTTAAATACCTTCTATTGTTTGCTGCTGTCAACGGGGCTGTAGTGTAGCTTGGTATCACTCATGGTTCGGGCGTCGAGCAGCGAGCTGCTGAGGTTTCGGCCTGGCCGAAACGCCATGCAACCGGAGTTCAAACACACTCGCTGGCGTTTGCAGCTTTGCAATGCCGGTGGCGTTGAAAGTCTTCGCAGCCCCATAATTGCGGGGGTAGCGAAGCCTGGCCAAACGCGCAAGCTTCAGGCGGCGAGCAGCGAGCTGCTGAGGTTTCCTGCTCGCAGGAAACAGCTTGTCCCTTAGTGGGTTCGGGGGTTCGAATCCTCCCTCCCGCATACAACCCTCTTCTTAAAAACAGAAATCTTTATATAGCTGGTAAGATACATCTTACATGATAAAAATGGCTGATGTTGCGATAACCAGAATGAGTTCAAAAGGACAGGTAGTGATACCTGCTGAAATGAGGCGTGATTTCAAGGAAGGAGAACAATTCATTGTAATAAGAAATGGCAAACAACTGATACTCAAGAGGGCAAAGGATTTCGGCGAGAACCTGAAGGACGACCTTCTTTTTGCCAAAAGAACTGAAGAAGCGTGGAAAAGGTATGAAAGGGGAGAGTTCAAAAGCATGAATGCAAAGGATTTCTTAAAAGAGCTTGAGAAATGGTAACTGTAGATTATGATAACCTTTTCCAGAAAAGGTGCAAGAAGATAAAAGACATGGCTTTAAAACTAAGGGTAAAAAAGCAGATTGCTAAAATTATAGAGTCGCCGGAGATAGGCAAACCAATGAAACACGACAGGAAAGGGACGAGAGAAGTATACGTGCCTCCGTTCAGGCTGTCATACGCACACCTGCCTGAAGAAGATAAGATAATCTTCCTTGACTTATATCATAAGGATGAGCAGTAGCGGTCTTAGGGTTCGAATCCTCGCCCCCGCATTCAGAATTCTAACTTATTAACCCAGTCAGGTATTTTCGCTTGCTCAACTTTATCGTATTGTGGCCAATAAGGCTTGATATCAATTACCGGAGTGCCGTCCAAAATGTCCAAGCCTTTAACTTTAATCTTATTTCCGTCATGCCCTATCAGTCTCACAGTTGTTATTGCAATCGGGTTTGGCCTTTGGGGACAGCGACAGGAAAAAATTCCGACTATTGGAACTTCTGGATTGCCTTGTGGGCGGTGCGTAATTACATGCTTCCCGACCTTATCCATCCAATAGACAATAATCACATGAGAATAATCATCTATGCCTTTCAGGGCTTCTGTAAACTTCTCATCCACTATTATTTCAGAAGTTTCATCTGCGAAATTTCCAAATCTCGCTTCTTTGATGTTATTTTTCGCAAAGCCTATGGGCTGCAAATTAATTTGTTCCATGTTATTCGCAGATTTTTATAGCGTATTTAAACCTTTTTGTCATTTGGAAAGCCACTCAACTTCTTCCTCGTCGAGGCTTAATTCTTCTGCCAGCTTGTTTTTATTTACTCCGCCACTATTTCTTATTACCGTTTTGTAGAAGTGCATGTCCTGAATAACTTTTGCAGCAGACGTGTGTGTCTTTTCAGCTATTTTTTCTGCAATGTTTTTCCGCTTGTTGTATCTGGAGTTGGCTATCCACATTTTTAACAATCGCGAGTTTTGTCTGTAATTCGTGAGTCCAGCAGGCTTCTCATCCTTTGCAGTTGCTACCCCTGCCGTGAGAAGCAGCTTTATGTAGACAAGCAGTCTCCAGTATTGAGAACGCGTAATACGGCCCTTAAAAACATCCGCTGATGAAACTGCCTCGTAAGCCTTCGCCAAATACTTCGGATTTTTATATTCCGAAGGGATGTTCTCGTCAAGCCATAAAAACCACTGGTCAGGCTGCTCGTCAATCTCGTCAAAAGCAGTTGAGGATGTTTCGAAGTCAACGCTCTTCAGAATCCTTATCAGCGCATTAAGCATTGATTCTACGCGGTTCCTGTCAGAAAGGCCGTCAACGTCTTTCTGGCTTAGTTTCCCGGTGCTTTCAGAGAGAATCTGCAGGTCGTTTATAGCCGCCCTCATGTCGCCGCCGCTGCGGTTAGCCAAGGATTTTAAAGCAGCATCTTCTGCAGCTATTTTTTCACTGCTGCAGATATTTTTCAAAACAGAGTGAACATCATTATTTGAAACTTGCCTGAACTCTATCATTTCAGAACTGCGCCTTAACGGGGAAAACCTCTTGTTCCACGGGTCATTAGCCGTCATCACAATAGGGAAGGACGACTTTGGGATTAGCTTTGACAGTGCGGCAATGCCGCCCCTGTCCTGCTGGCCTGAGATGCCGTCAAGCTCATCCACCAACACTATCTTGCCCTTTCCGAAAAGGCTTAATTGGGAAGAAGCAGAGCCGACTATCGAGTTGATTGAGTCTGAGTTGCGAAAGTCAGAGGCGTTGACTTCCAGAACCTCGTAATCAAGCTCAGACGCCACTGCGTAAACGCTGCACGTCTTCCCAGAGCCGGTAAAGCCGTAAAGCAGCGCTGCCTTTTTTCTTGACTTGCCGTGGCTTTCAACAAATCTTCTCAGCCTGCTCACAGAAGCGGACTGCCCAACCACCTCGCTGCATTTTTCAGGCATGTATTTCCGCGTCCATGATAATGGCTCGACCATAAGAAAAGAGCATTACCCGACGATTTTTAATGGTTGCTGTTGCCAGAGACTACAGAGACTATCAAGTCACCTTTTCTCTTTGTGCTGAAGATTTTTCTCTCCTCCTTACTTATTCATTGAGGGAGAGAAAGCCAAGTGGATGAAAAAGAAGGTTAACCGACTCTACTCTTCAGCTTTTTCTTCACCCTTCTTCTTAAACTTCCCCAGAAGCTTTCCAAGAACCTTCCTGCGCTTCTTTGCAGTGACCTTGGAAATGTCACTCATGGCATCCTGCAGGTATTTCGGGAAGCGCTCGGCATAACGGTAAGTGCTTACGGCAGCAGCCTTGTCCGCAATGCGGCCGCTCTGGCCCTCATTCATTGCCATGCCGTAGTTCTCCACCCCAACAAGGCTTTCAACCCTGTATCTTATTGGAGCTGTAGGCTTCTCATCAGTGTAGCCCATGGTAATGACGCCCTGCGGCCTTACGCCGTCAGGAAGCCTGAAAATCCTTGAAATTGCCTCCTCGTCAAAAGCACTTACAAAACACGTTCCAAGCTCAAGCGCATTTGCCGCAGTCATTATGTTCATCGCAGCCATGGCGCAGTCCTGTATTGAATAAAGCCTTGTTCCCCTAATGCCGTAATAATGCTCCTCACGCTCCAGCTTTGCAAATATGACTATGTGCACAGGCGCCTGCTCCATCCAATACTGCTGAAGGCACGCATCAGCAATCTCCTTTTTCTTGTCAAGATTCCTTACAACAACAAACCTCCAGATTTGAAGGTTGCCTGCATTTGGAGCCATCATGCCTGACTCAATGCAGGTCATAATCTTGTCCCACTCAACAGGAACGTCCAGGTAAGAACGGACACTCCTCCTTGCCATCAACGCCTTAATCACAGGGCTGTCACTCTTCCCAAAGCCGCCGGTATGCCCCATATGAGGCCCAAAACCTTTCATACACCCAATCTTGACTTATGGATTAATAAATTTAACCCATTCTGTTAACACTTCATGGCATCTATATTTTAGTCACTTAATAGTGGTTAAAATAGAAAGCTTTATAAAGGGGGGGTAATTTGCGGTATTACATGAAGCACAAGACAAGTGTAGCTTTAGATGAAGAAACCATAGTTAGAATGCGTGAGCTAGTCAGATCCGGCTCCTTCAGAAACAAGTCCCATGTAATGGAATTTGCAATTAACAAGTTCTTTCGGGAGTTGGGAAAATGACCATGATGCCTGCGCCAGTAGGAGGAAATCCTAATGTCAATATATGGCACCATATGGTCCGCCCTGAAGCAGAAGATAACCTTGCCAGAGTTGCAAATAATATACGCCCTGAAGCATTTTCAAAATTAGATGCTATCATCATAGATGCTGGTCAGTATGTACCACCGGCTGGGTCAACGCTAAATACAATTCTGGGCACGATTATTCAAAAGGCCCGGGGAGTTGAAGTTCCAGTTTACTTTAGATTGCCGTGGGATTCAGATGGCGAGGATGGCATTTCGCAATACTGGCAGGAATTAGGCGCTATTTACCTAAACATGCCCGGGATAACTGATGCGGGAGCAGAAGCCATTGTAAGTTACACCCTTGAACGGTTTAAATTTGACAAACATGCTGCTGCAGCAAGTTTGAAAGCAGACTGGGCTAAGCCAACTGTTCCAACTGAGAGAGAAAGACACGACATTTGGCTAACTATGGGTTGGGGAGGAAGAAGCCTGGCAAAAACTAATCAGCACTTCCCCATACAAAGAACTTCACGAAGCGCTCTGTAAAACCGATGAATCAATTGTTCCTGCTGTTGTTGAACAGATGAAGCAGAGAGGAATACGCCACATTTATTCAATGGGTCCGACTGCATCGGTAGATGCATTGCTTCTAGAGCAATTAATAGAAGCCGGAATTGATGCAGTTTATCATCCAGTTGATGCGAGTATTGATGCCCTAGGTGCCATTAACGAAATTAACTGTTACCTTACTTCCAAATTTGGAGAGGATTGGTCTGGACGGGATGACACTCTAGACGATTCTGATAAAAAAACTACAAACATGCAACTGGCTCAAACAAATCTTGAGGGCAGGCTGGCGCAACCATTAGGAAAAGTCGCTATTGCCCCCCTTATAACTAAATTCGAGAACGTAAGGGGAGGGGAAAAATCTTGTGTAATATATTCGGGCGGCACATTAATGAATAACAGGAACTTCTGGCCGCAAACAACGCAGATTGCTAGAGAAGACGGTATTGTTGTTGCTAGCATAGCCATGTGGCTTCACGATTCTGACCCAAGCGGGTATTGGCTTAGTATCTATGACACTCCAGAAGGCAAAGATATGTTTACTAAGGCACTACGCGGAGAAGATGTAAGCCGCAGTCCGTTCAGGGATTTATTTTTGCCAGAAAACAGAGAAAAATGGGACATAGCGTTTGAATATGTTACAGAGCCGTCTCATATTCCTAAATGGGCAGACTATCAAGTGCCAAAAATCAGTGTGCAACTAAAAATCAAAGAGCCATTTACAATACACATAGATAGCGGCCCTATACATCTAAGAAAAACTAGAAGTTGGAAGGAAGCAGCTGAGTGGGAAAACTGGCGCAGTGAATTTAGACAGTGGTTTGATAATGATGCCGATGTCAGAAACGCAATAGAAAAATGGGATAATACTAATGACGAAAATCACCTCCCGGAATATTGCAGGATGATAAATCCCATTGAGCTGGCAGTGTCTATAAAGCCCTCATTTGGAGCCTTTTTTCTTACACACCCGGCTACCTTTGGCCTAAAAAGTTTAAGTATGCGAATTACGCGAGAAGCATATGGAATAGAGGACTCTTGCGACTCTTGCCTAAGGGGGGCAAATATTGATTATGAGCTAAATGGGCAGAGTGGAACAGCAATGGGCACAATATTTGTCGTGGAAAGGGAAACCACAGGTTGGCCTAAAATTGAAGACCCGCCTGTGCCTAGATTCTTGCCACCTCAGCTTCATTATGAGTCTGAACTCCAGGCAAATAAGTTACAGACCTAACTTCGTAAGTAAAGTACGTTTCGTAGTCAATAAGTATATCCCCGAATTCCAGCTTGAATTGCCGCAATATTTTGTGCAGTTCATTAGCGTTTTTCACCATGGCTTCAAACTCAAGCGTATGAGCGCCCATCGGCTTAGTTACGTATATTACGTTAGGATGATATCTTAGGAACGCAAGCAGTCTTGACTGTTGCTTGCTGTCAAAGCTTTGCAAGGTCAGGAAAACCTTGTAATAGTCATATCCCAAGAAGCTGGTGTTAATACGCGCCCTAAAAGCGAGAATGACCCTGTCTGAAACCAGCCTTTTAATCCTGTAACTTATCATTCTTGGAGTTGTTTTAAGGATTTTCGCTATCTCAACTGATGAGCTCCTCGCGTTTTTTGAGAGGAGCCCTATCAGCGCATAATCAGTCTTATCAAGCTTTGCAGCCTTTTCGGGCTCTCCAAGAATCAATTCCCTGTAATCAGGCTTTACATACAGGTAATTGTGTTTAAACTCGTGCACTTTAAAAGCAAGCGATATGTAGGGATTTTGAAAGTAAAGCCCAAACCCCGTGCATAGTTCATCATAAAGCGATTCGACAACGCTAAGGGAACTGGCAAGAACGACCAGCACAATATCCCACTTTCCCTCCCCAAGGATTATCCACCCTACAGCCTCATGTTTAGTGCAAAATGAGAGCAGCTCTTTTTCCCTTTGGCTGCTCATTTTCCGATACTTAAAGAACATCCTGCAATACATCAACCCCAATTTGGCTGTATCCAATACTGTAACATAGCCCTGGATTATGTTCCTCTTTTCCAACTGCCTTATTCTGTAGTTAACCACTTCCCTTGACAACCCCACTTTCTTGGCTATTGAAGACACAGGCTGCCTTGCGCCCATATCCAATTCTGACAATATCTTCCTGTCTTTTACATCCAGCTTTATTGCCATATTTTACAAAAACTACGATTTTACTTAAATATTTTTCGCTTTTGTAAAAATATCTATCAACTATTTAATATAAAGGGTAGTTACTCCTAAGTGGTAATGGATAAACATCCAAAAACAACTAGCGGGAAAGTGATTAAAATGAGGAGAATGATTAAAATGAATATGTTTGACCGTGCAAAGGAGATAGCAGGAAGAGAGCCAGGTAAAAATGTATTTTATCTGGATGGAGATGCCATTAGTAGTTCTTATCTTGACTCAATGCGAGGTGAGTTGGACTGGGTTGTGCATCTTAGTGAAACAACCATGGTGAGACGTAACACAAACTTAACATTAACAGGCCCACACCTTGTCGCCGATTATAATTATGGAGGAAATGGAGCATTTACAATACGCCAGGTTAGCGCGTTAGAACAATATTTAAGACGGCAAAATGGCAGGCTGGATGATTTATGGATAAGCCATCCACAACCTGGTCGTTACGACCCTCATCTTTTTGTTATAGATGGAAAAATTTCCGAAAATATTCGCAGTTCAGATTCTATAACAATAGTTCCTAATCTGAATGAAGCTGAAAAACTTATGCAGGAAAAGTATAATTGCGAGCAGCCTTCTATAGGAGATGTAACCTTTATTTTACAAGAAGCAGGACTAGCAGGATTGGCTTCTGTCTTGCTATCTGGCAGAAAAAGAGAATGGGAACTTTCCGTAGGGGCCCTTTATAGTCAGATAGAAATGCCAGAATCAGCTTTAACTGTGCCTCGAGTGCGTGCAGCAGTTGACTATGTAGTGACTAAATTGTTTGAAACTGCTGAACCAATATGAAAAGCTTGGCAGGACTTCCAAACTCTTGGAAGGGTTGCGATACTTTTCGTTGCCAATCAAAAGATTTATATACCAGATATGGCACTTAAGTATCAAATATGGCACTTAAGTATCAAAAATGGGACAAAATAGCCGAATTGATTTTTGAGAACCCTGGCAGGAGGTTTACTGTCCGCGAGATTTCAAAAAAGACAAGAATACCGGCTTCCAGCGCGCAGCGTTACTTAAAGGAGATTAGAAGCGAAGGGCTTGCCACACAAGAAAATATGGCGGTTAGCAGCCCGTATTTTAAATTTAAAAAATCCTTTTTTGCCATTGATAAGCTGTTTAAAACCGGGTTAATTGAGTACCTGGATAAAATGTTCAATCCCTCCGCCGTCATAGTTTTTGGGAGCATAAGAAAAGGCGACTACGATGCTGAGAGCGATATAGACCTCTTTATAGAGTCCACAAAAAGGCCAAAGACCAACCTTCTGAATTTTGAAAAAAAACTAGGGCATAAGGTGCAATTATTTATAGAAAAAGACATTAACGATTTACCGCCAGAGCTGCTGAACAGCGTGCTTAACGGCATAAAACTCAGAGGCTATTTTAAGATAAAATGACAGACATAATGGAATGGAGCCATTGCAGCGCGATGTTTATCAGAAAGGTTGAGACAGACCCTGCTAAAGTAAAAGCAATAATAAACGCTGCAGAATTGAGATTAAAATATTTAGAAAACGCCGCTCTTAACAGAGACAACATCTCTTTCATAGTTGAAGGCTATTACGAGGCAATTAAAGAATTGCTGGTTGCATTACTACTGTCGCACGGCTTGCGCTCAAAAAACCACCAATGCCTGATTTCATATTTTTACCACACCTATACGAAATATGAAGCTGAAGCGCATTTGATTTCGCAGATGAGCTACTTGAGAAACAGGCTGGATTACTATGGCGAGCCGATAGAATTAGAGTTTTACGAAAAAAACAAGCAGGAATTCGGCAGCATAATCAATTTGATAAAAAAGCTGATAAAACAAAAATGAAATACTCTGATTTGGTAGAGGTTTATGAAAGGCTTGGCAGGACTTCCAAGCGCCTTGAGAAAACAGGGCATTTATCAGATTTTCTTAAGAACGTTCATGCAGATGATGTGGAAGAAGTTGTTCTTCTCTTGCAAGGCCGCATTTTTCCCGCATGGGACGAACGCGAGATTGGAATAGCGAGCCAGCTGATGGTTAAGGCTATATCCATAGCTTCAGGAGCAGATGCGCATGCAGTTACAAAAGAGTGGAAGAGAACAGGGGATTTGGGAACTGTTGCCGAGAATCTTATAAAAGGGAAGAAGCAGCACACGCTGGCAAGCTCAGAGCTTACAGTCAAAAAGGTGTTTTCAAACATCAGGAAGCTTGCCGAGGTTTCCGGAGAAGGAAGCGTAGACAGGAAGCTGCAGCTTATTGCAGAACTCCTCACATCCTCCAGCGGAATAGAAGCAAGGTATGTTGCAAGAACTATTCTCGGCGACTTAAGGGTGGGAGTGGGAGAAGGCGCTTTAAGGGATGCAATAGTCTGGGCAAACTTCATGAGAGTTACAGACGAAATGAGCAAGGAAAAGCGCGAGGATTACAATTCATTCATAGATGCAGTGCAGGAAGCATATGACCTGACAAATGATTTTGCGGTAGTGGCAAAAATAGCCAAGGAAAAGGGGGTGCAGGGGCTGAAGTCAGTCCAGATAAAGCAGGGCAAGCCAATAAAGGTCATGCTTGCATTAAAGGCTGACAGCGCAACAGAGGCTTTCGAAACTGTTGGCAGGCCTGCACAGGTGGAGTTCAAGTATGACGGCTTCAGGATGGAGATAAACAAGGATGAAAAAGGGCAAGTTGTCATCTTTACCCGCAGGCTGGAAAACGTAACCGGCCAGTTTCCCGACGTTGTTGAATATGCCAAAGAGCACGTCAAGGCAAAATCCTTCATCCTAGATGCAGAGGCAGTCGGCTATGACAAAAAAACCATGAAATACCTGCCCTTCCAGAACATCTCGCAGAGGATAAAGCGAAAGTATGACATAGAAAAAACTGCTGAACAGCTGCCTGTTGAAGTAAACGTTTTTGACGTTCTTGCTTATAACGGAAAAAACCTGATAAACGAGCCCTTCAGGAAAAGACGTGAGATAGTGGAGAGGATAGTTGACAATGTAAGGAGGAAAATAAGGCCCTCGCAGGCAATAGTAACCGACAAAGAGGAAAAGATTGAGGACTTCTTCAGGGAATCAAGGGAAAAAGGGAACGAAGGGCTGATGATTAAGAACCTTGAAGCGCCTTACAAGCCCGGAGCAAGGGTCGGGCATATGCTCAAGTTCAAGGGGGTTGCCGAAAACCTTGACCTGGCCATAATCGGGGCTGAATGGGGTGAGGGCAAGCGAAGCAAATGGCTAAGCAGCTATGATTTAGCGTGCAGCAGCCATGGCAAGCTGATGGAAATAGGAAAGGCTTCAACCGGACTGAAGGAGAAGCCCGAGGAAGGGCTGAGCTTTGAGGAAATAACCAAGCTGCTGAAGCCATTAATTACAGAAGAGCATGGCAAGCACGTCAAAGTAAAGCCGAAAATAGTCATTGAAGTAGGCTACGAGGAAATACAAAAGAGCCCAAGCTACAGCAGCGGCTACGCATTAAGGTTTCCACGCGTAATCAGGAACAGGAGCAGCGAGAAGGGAGTTAGCGACATCAACACGTTAAAGGATGTTGAAAGGCTGTATGAGCAGCAGAGGAAGCAGAAGGCGTGAAAATGATTAATGATGAAGAGTTACGAAATGGGGTATCAATTGCTACTTTAATTGCGTTTTTTTCTGCGGCAGCTATAACTTTAAAAATATATTTTCTTCCCTAGAGAGAAAACTATGCCAAAAACAGAAGCAGAGTGGAAGAGCAAGCTCACTCCTGAACAGTATCACGTTCTTAGAGAAAAGGGAACAGAAGCGCCGTTCTCAGGAAAATACGACAGCTTCTTTGAAAAAGGCAAGTATAAGTGCGCAGCATGCGGAGCAGCATTATTCACCTCAGACACGAAATACGACTCAGGATGCGGCTGGCCTGCATTCTTTGAGGCAAACAAGGGCAGCATCTTAACAAAGGAAGACAATACCCTTGGAATGCGGCGCATTGAAGTAATGTGCAGGAAATGCGGCTCACACTTAGGGCATGTTTTTGAAGACGGGCCAAAGGACAAGGGAGGAAAAAGGTACTGCGTTAATTCTGTTGCGCTGGAGTTTGAGAAGACGTAAAAGCTACCTTCCTGCAGGCTCCACCTTCCTGGTATCGCCCAGGAGAAAGCCAAGGATTCCGCCAAGCGGACTTGCCTTCAGGGTGTAACCTTCATATTCACTCAGCATTATTCCTACTTCCTTGCTTTCACCATTAAGGTGGTGCGGCATGACTGTAACAAGGCACGCGGTATTTTTGAGAATGCCTTGTGCCGAGCGCCCCAATCTGTTAAAACCATTATAATCGCCATTACACTTGTATGTGAGTTCTACCATGGGCTTTAGCGAATCAGAACCGGGATTTAAAATTTTCTATAAACCTGTCGAAGTCTTCAACCTTCACTGCAGCCCCGCAGGCATACTCATGGCCTCCGCCGTAGCCGCCTACCCCTTCCAATGCTTTCTGCAGGCGCGGAAGAATTAAGTTTTTACCAGAGCCGCGCAGGCTCATTCTCACTTCGCCCTCGCGTATGCGGCCTACCACTATTATTTTGTCCGGATGGAAGTGAAGCAGCTCGTTGGCAACCTCCCCTGAGAAGGACTGCTCGCCCCTGTAAGTGTGCACAACGAATTTATCTTTTGTTACCGCCTTTTTCGCTTCCTTATAGACAGCTTCGTAACCCATGTTTATTTTTTCATACTTTTTGAACAGGTATTTTCCTGCAGGGCTTGTCTGGTTGAGTATTTCATAAGGGTCTTCTATCCTGGTCAGTATCCTAATGCACTTGACAGCGTCAGAAATAGTGCCTTTCAGCACAAAAGAGAATATTTTAACCAGCTTTCCAAGTTCAGTTTCAAATATCGCATCGTCAGGCTTTTTTACTTTTTTGCCCCACAAATCCGGGTATTTCTCAGCAAACTCGCCTGCAAACTCAGGAATCATCCAGTCCCCCACAATGCCTGTCATTGCAATCCACAGGTTTGCCTTGTCATTATTCACTTTGTAGCATGTGTAAGAAGCAGGGTAATTGTCGTTAATATTGCTGCTGCGCGGGTTGAAATACTTCACTCCCCCTACCTTCAGCGGCTGGTGGTGGTCAATCCAGATGACAGGCTTGCGAACTTCATCAACAAACGACTGCTCAACCATTGCAACATCTGTGATGAAGATTTTGTCGTAAGCAGGCTGCCTTGCCGCCTGCACGAAACGCTCATCAACCCTTGGAACAGCCTTAACCATCATTCCGCTGCCCCGTTTAATAAGCTTGTAAAGAAGCAAAAAAGACGTCAAGCCATCAGGGTCGTCATGAAACAGGAACAATGGCCTTTCAGCTTCAAGGAGCTCCTTCCTGATTTCGCCATACTGCTTATTAGTGAGCATACCACCTACTTCTGGCGGTGTGTTTTTAAATCTGTTGCTCAATCATATTTTAGTATACGCATGGATAACATTTATATAGTGGTATTTGTATACTGTATACTAGCGGGGTGGAACTAGTTGGTAATACTTTTTGACCAGTATCATCTGCCTGATGACGTATACGAGACAATATTTGCCACAAACCAGCAGAGAATAGTCGCCAAAGTCCTTATTAATTCCATGAAGGAAAAAAACGGCAAGATGAACAAGACAGAAATGAGTTTCTTTGCAACAAAGCTCCATGAAGGCGAATTAATAACAGAAATAGACAGCCCTGAATACAAGGGCAAGAAGGTAAAGCTTTCCTACAATAAAAGGCAGTTCTACGACCGCATCTTAACCCCAATGAAGACAATGGGCATGATTGACTACGACATGTATAAGAAAACCTACAGGATAAGCGAGGCGTTTAACCGCGAGCTTATGAAAATAGGCATAATGTGGCAGCAGGAAGTCCGCAAACCGTTGAGCGAGTTCAAGCTGAAGAAAAGCGTTTCTGACATTTCAACGAACTTTTCCCTCTCCAGAAGCCCTTTTTGATAGTCTTGTATTTGCCGTTTGAATCTTTTCTCGAATTTTCACAGGTTCTTTTTTCTGATGAGTTTGTGGTGGTAAAAGATTCTGAATCGCAAAAGTCCTGCACCGATGTTTTATAAGCAACGCTACTTTGCAGTAATTACGAAATCAGAATCTTTAAATACTGCCTCAGTTTTACCTATTGAAAGTTATATATTTTACAATGGAGCTCGCTTCAAAATGCCACAAATCGTACAAGTAAAATCACCTGTGCTGGCAGTTGTTACAGACCAGACAGGATACGTTAAAGCAAGAAATCAAGCTGAAAAACTATCTCAAAAGCATGGCTTAACCGCAGCTGATATGCCAATGGCAATTCAGGCCATGACTATTCATCCTGAAGTTCGTGAAGCAATCAGACCTGGGTGGATAGACACAATAACTGGCGAATATCACGGCCTGCGAGATGGCGACCGTTCTTATGAAACATGGCATTCCGTAGGTTCTTTGGCAACAGCAAAAGGACTGGAAAAAGCATTTTCCAGAGCTAGCCGAGAAGATTCATTTATGCAGACCGCTGACGACGAATGGATTGCTATTGGAAAAGGCAATTACAATGGCCAGGATGTTGCGAGAATCCATCTGGAAGATGTTAGGAAAGGCAACGTGCCTGCAGCAGGAACTCCTTATACTATTTTTACACTGCTGGACAAAGATGAAGCCAACATCAATGTCAAAGGTCAATTAACTTATGATGCTTTCATGAGTGATGACCGAGTGCTTATGGTTGCAGGTTCTCCTGATAACAGGGAAGCTTTGGCTAAAATGCTCTTTGGCAGAAAAGAAGATGGCGGAGAAGGCTGGAGTGCCATTGGCAGCTATCATAGAATAAAAGACGCTAGCTTTGGCGCTCAAAATAAGGGGCGTCTGGTGCTCATCGACCACCATCATTTTGGTCTCGTTGGCTACTACTACGACATGAGCAAAGGGGGGCGCGGGCGTTTCGTTGTGGTAGGCGCCGGAGGCGCAGTGCGCGCAACTCACGAAAATCAGGGATTTTCGGCGCCAAGAAACGCAGGCGTTTCTGAGGAAACTGCCTCTCCTAGCGTTGTGAAGCCAACGCTTGAGCAGGCGGTTATCGACAGTCCTGATGCGGATTGGCTGTATGGGCAGTAAATTTTCGATATTTTTTTATATTCTTCTGTTATTTCTATTCTTGTCCCAGTTGCTTCATCAACTTTGATGAAGTTATGGAGTAGCTTGGAACTACACGCCATTTCACTATGACAGCATCGCTGTTATAAAATACAACCACGACAGCTAACGTCTGAAGTGGTG
>JAGVYT010000036.1 GCA_018303115.1 Candidatus Woesearchaeota archaeon
ACCGAACTGCCGAGCCAGGGCTCATCTTCTGGAGCACAATGACAAAATACTCGCCGTCAAACTACGTCGGCAAGCCGATTTTAAGCACGAATCCGTGCGGGGAAGTGCCTCTTGAGGACGGCGGGGCATGCAACCTTGCATCCATAAACCTTTCACGGTTTGTTATAGACGGCTATACAAAAAACGCAAAGATTGACTGGAATGCGCTTAGGGAAGACACATCACTGGTTATAAGATTCCTTGACAGCGTTGTCATATGGAACGAGCTTCTTAACCCGCTTGAGAAGCAAAGAAAAGCTGCAATGGAGAGCCGGCGCCTTGGATTGGGCGTCATGGGCATAGCTGATATGCTAAACCAGCTCGGGTTTGGTTATGACAGCAACGAAGGCGCTGAGATTCTTGAGGAAGTCGCAAGAATGCTCGCCAACACCGCTTACATAGCATCTGCCGATATTGCCGATGAAAAAGGCCAGTCCAACATATTTGACTACGAATCATACAGCAAGGGGGCGTTCTTCCGTGAAGCCCTTGATGCAGAAACAAAGGCTATAATCAGAAGCAAGGGATTAAGGAATATAGCGATACTGTCCATTGCACCAACAGGAACAATTTCCAGCATAGTCTTAGGTTATAGCATTGGAGAGAAGAACTTTATAGGAGTCAGCGGGGGAATAGAACCGATATTTGCACTTTATTATACAAGACGCTCTGAATCCTTTAACAACAAAATATTCAGGGTGTTCCATTCAACAGTCAATGCATACTTAACACAAACAGGGCTGATTGAGAAAGCGCAAAAATGCACAACAGATGCAGAGCTTGAAGAGTTCATTCCAAAGCATTTCTTCAGGACAGCACATTTCATAGACCCTGTAAAGCGTGTCAAAATACAGGGGCTATGGCAAAAATACATAGACCACAGTATTTCATCAACAATAAACCTTCCGGAAGACATACACCCCGAAGTAATATCAAACATATACCTTAACGCCTGGAAAAATGGCATTAAGGGGGTGACAATATACCGTGCCGGCTCGCGTTACCCGATTCTCAGCTCTGAAACCGAAAAAAGCGAGTTCCAGAAATATAAAGATAAACTATTTGAAACTGAAATTAACGGGAAAAAAGTCCAGGTCAGGGGCGGTGACGTCATAACGCTTCCTGACGGAAAGCTTACAACAGTTTATCATGCAATGAAAGACAAGGAGATAGTTGTGAAAATTGAAAAACTGCCTAAGGCAGTTGCAGAATAGAGGTGTATGGAATGGGCAAAAGCATTGAAGCAAATGGGGCGCAACTAGTGCAGTGCCCTTCATGCAGCCAGAACACGCTAAAGATGGATAACGGATGCCATTCCTGCCTCAACGAAGAGTGCGGCTTTAGCAAATGCGACGTGTAAAATGAAGTGCTACACCAGAAATGGGGATACGGGAGAGACATACGTTTTTGGAGGTAGCATAGAAAAGCACAGCGAAAGAATAGACGCCATAGGAAGCGTTGATGAATTAAACTCTTTTTTGGGGGCATCTGCCGCGTTTTCATCTGACGAGGACGTTAAAAGAATAATTCATGAAATTGAGAACGACCTTTTCAGCATTGGGGCTGAGCTTGCAACAGTAACTGACAGGGGGGAGATAAAAATTACCGCAAGGCATGTTGAGCGCATTGAAGCGCTTATTGACAAGCTTGACGAACAGCTTCCAAAACAAACCAAGTTCATAGTTCCTTCAGGAACAAAAGCTGCAATGCTGATTAATGTTGCGAGGACAGTATCAAGGCGCGCAGAAAGGGCGCTTGTAAGGCTTGACCGCTCTGAAAAGATAAACCAGGAGCTGCTGAAATACGCAAACAGGCTGTCATCGCTGCTTCACGTGCTGTCGAGGTTTGAAAACAAGAGGAGCAATGTTATAGAAAAAAATCCGGTATACAGCTAAAATGAAATGCGCATACTGCGAATCCAGGGGAACAAAAGTGCTTGACAAGCGCGAGCCTCATGATGCGTCTGTAACCAGGCGCAGGAGGGAATGCTTAAGGTGCAAGAAGCGCTTCACAACTTATGAAAGGGCTGAAGAGTTTGAGCTTGCTGTTGTAAAAAAAGACGGCAGGCGGGAGCAGTTCAACAGGGAAAAACTAAAAACAGGCATAATGAAGGCGTGCGAGAAGCGCCCCATATCCGTTGAGCAGGTTGATGCCGTAGTTGACGAGATTGAATCAGAGCTGAGAAGGCTTGACAGCCAGGAGGTAAAAAGCAAATACATAGGAGAGCTTGTAATGAAAAAGCTGAGAAAGCTTGACAAGATAGCATACATAAGATTTGCCGCTGTTTACAGGGAAATGGAAGACTTGGAAGACTTTGAAAAGGAGATAAAGAAATTGGTCAAGAGGTAATTCTTTGGTAGAAGTAAGTGTAGCAGCAGCTTGGGCTGCTGTAACAGCAGCTGCTTTAATTACGACACTAATTGTAGTATTTGGAGCAGTGCTGCCTATTTTCTTTAGCAAACTTTAAAAACCGCCTTAAAATTCCTGCAGGCATGAAGGTAAAGATAAAAAGGCTCGACAAAAGCTTACCGCTGCCTGTTTACAAGACTTCGGGGAGCGTCGGGTTTGACATTTCTGCAAGGGAGGACACGGTTATACCGCCCAAGAGCATTGCGCTCATCCCGGGAAATGTAATTGTTGAGACTCCTCCGGGATACATGCTTCTTGTTGCATTACGGAGCTCCACTCCAAAAAAGAAAGGGCTGCACAAGCCTCACGGAATCGGGGTTATTGACAACGACTACTGCGGAAATGAGGACGAGATAAAGGTGCAGGTGTTCAACAGCACAGACAGCGAAGTTAAAGTTGAAAAGGGGGAGAGAATTGCGCAAGGCATTTTTGTAAAGATAGACAAGTTCGAATGGGAAGAAACTGATTCTATGGGCAAGTCCAGGGGAGGGTTCGGGAGCACCGGCTGAGGACGTAAGAGGTAAATATTTCTGATAGCTATATCAGCAAATCAAGCGTTTGCGGATCGCTCAGAAAAGCTTCCCGTTTTAGGTCATCTATTATGAAGTATGTTTCCTGCTTTTTTACCTTGAATTTTACCTGCAAAATCTCAAGGAATTCCTCAAGCTCACGCATGTTCCTGAAAATCCCTTCTATGAGATAGTCATAGCCGTTGTTTATCTTATAAACCGAGTTTATGTTATGGTGCTTTAGAAGAAACTGCATCAAGTCCTGCTTGTGGTTTATGTTGGCCTGGATTACTACCTTCGCCCTTGCATTGAAACCAAGCTTTGCAAAATCAACGAGGCATGTGTGCTTTATTATGATGCCATCCTTGTTCCGCTTTATTTTTTCGTAAATAGTGGATATGGGAATTTGGCTTTTCTTTGACATTTCTGTCAAAGTCTTGCGGCAATTGTCGCGCAAATGCGTTATTACCACCAAATCTTTTCTGTCAGTCATATGCATCACCTCAATTTGAAAACCTTATATTGTTGTTGAAAGCATATGGAGGCATAAGATATATAACTTTTCCTTAAGACTTATATATTACCTTATAATTATATAATACCGAAATATTTATATATCTATAAGGATTAGCTAAGCGTATGAAACGTAAAGTCATACAGCTGGCGCATAAGACGCTGGTGGTTTCCCTGCCAAGCAAATGGGCCAGGGATTACGGCGTGAAGAAGGGAGCAGAGCTGGAAGTTGAGGAAAGGGGCCAGCAGATAGTTTTCTCAACCAGCAAAAGAACGGATTCTGAGGGCGTGCAGGTGGATTTTTCAGAACTCGACACAGAAGTTATAAGAAGGTGGGTCCTGGCAAGCTTACACAAATCAGGCTATGATGAGATTGAGATATTATACAAAGATTCCTCTCTAATCAACGTTATTCAGGAAACCATAAAGGAAATGCTTATCGGGTTTGCGGTAATTGAACAAAGCAAGAACCGGTGCGTTATCAGAATAGTCGCTGAAGAGCAGGAAAAGGAATTTGAAACAATACTCAGAAGGGCATTTCTTGTAACTAAAAACATGGGAGATGGCATTTACTCGTATATAGAAGAAGGCAAACTTGGAGCCCTTAACGAGCTCCTTGCCCTGGAAAAAACAAACAACCAGCTCACAAACTTCTGCGAGAGAATCTTAAATAAAAAAGGCTACAAAAACGACAAAAAAACGTGCTTTATTTACGTTATTGTGTGGAACCTTGAGAAGATTTGCGACCATTACAAAGACATCTGCAAATTTCTAGCTTCAAGCCCGAAAGCAAAAGTAAGCAAGCCTGTGTTAGAGATGCTAAAAACAGCTAACGAATACTTCAACAGCTACTATGAGCTATTTTACAAGTTCGACATTAACAGGCTGACAGAGCTTAATAAAGAGAAAAACGCTTTCAGGGACAAAACTTCAAGCTTGTTAAGAAAAAGCGGTTATACTGATGCGGTTGTCCTGTGCTCGCTTAACGATTTTGTAACAAAGACTTCGGACTTTTCCGCATCGTTCATAGCGCTGAACATGCAAGACTAAAACTTCTTAAATTCTGCGGCAATATCCAGCAAATCAACATGGCCGAGGAATGTTGCCCTACAGCAGTACCTTTCCAAGCCAAACTCGTCAAGAACTCTCTTGCGCTCCTCGCCTTTCTCTACCCGCTCTTTAAAGCCTTCCCATAGATGGGCTATTGGCTTACTGCAGCTCCAGCATCTTATCGGAATAATCATTTTTTAGTCACCTATAAGATTTTTGTCTCTTCGCACGAGCCTTTCCGTGAGTGTTTGGCTTGCGAACCTCCCTTCTCCTGACATCAGCAACCATCAAATGCCTGTCATATTCCAAAAAAGTCTTTTCCAGCTTTTTGTCCTTGGTGAATCCTACCAAAGCACGGGCAATTGCAAGACGGGCAGCCTCTGCCTGGCTCATTACTCCGCCGCCGGAGATTTTTACTGTTATATCGGTTTTATCAGCATAGCCTTCTGCAAGCAGGAGGGGCTCCTGCATTTTAAGCTTTGCAATGTCCGGCTGGCAAAACTCAAGCAGCCTGCCGTTTATCTTAACAACGCCATTGCCTGGCTTGATAACAGCCCTTGCTACAGCCCGCTTTCTTTTTCCTGATGTGATGAAATATTTCATTTGCCGCCTCCAAGATGCATGCAAAGCTCGCCCACGGTTATGAAACGCTTTGTAACCTTTTGGAGCTGTGCCTGTCTTAAAGTCTCTGCTTTTTCTAAATCGGCCGGAACCCCGATATAGCACTTAATCCTTGAAAAAGCCTGCTTTCCCTTGCTTTGACGTCTGGGAAGCATCCCCCTGATTGCCCTTCGCACGAAGAGGTCAGGCCTTCTCTGAATAAAGGGGCCCTTCTGGGGCTGACCAATGTCAAGTCTTTGAAGGTAGTGCTTCAGCGTGTTCTTTTTATCCCCTGTTATTATCGCCTTCTCGCAATTCACTATGCGCACATCTTCCCCCAGCAATGCCTGCTTGGCTGCAATTGCAGCCATTCTCCCCAAAACAAGGTTTTCAGCGTTTATTATCATCTTAACCAAGCACCCTTATTCTCTTGCCTTTGACTTCTCCCTTAATCAGTTCTGATATCTGCATCGCTTTTGATTTTGACTTTTGAATCTTGTCAAGCGCCTGCTGGGAAAATCTCCAGGCTGCAATGGTTACAGCGTGGTCCAGCTCGCCGGCTGCGAGCACTTTGCCTGGAACGACTACTGTTTCACCGTCCTTTGTATACCTGTTTATCCTTGAAAGGTTGACTACGCGCCTCTGCCTTGAAGGCTTTTCCAAATCATTAGCAAGCCTGAGTAAAATTGGAGAGCTGTTTTTATTGCCTTTATCTTTCAAGTCCACTAAAAGAGCCTTCAATTGCTCGTTTGTCGGACCGGTTCTCATTTTTGTTATTTTAACTTTTTACTTGTCGAGTATGGGAATAATCATCACTAATAATACCAATACCATTTGACACGCCTATCTGGTAACGGGTATAAGCAGGAGGGAGTCCTTCAGGAACCGCCCCTTTTTTAGTTAACACCTGAAACCTGACAGCACTCATACTACCAACAGGCTGTATTTGGGCGGCTGTGAATCGAATGCCCAACTCATTTAAAGCAGCTGTTTCAGCAGCGACAGCTCCTTCCAAATCGCCCCTGTCTGCAATTACATCTTTTTGCGCGCATATTACTTCGTTGTTTGACGGCATTTTTTACCTCCATGTTGTTAAATGCGGGGGACGTGATTCGAACACGCGCACCCACTAAGGGACTACCCTTTTGCCCATGGTTGCCCATGGCCTCAAGGTAGCGCATTTGACCAGGCTCTGCCACCCCCGCATGAATGAACATGATTAACCGAACTTGCAAGCAGCGGTAGCCCTGGTTTACTTCAGCAGCTTTTGAAACTCTATAAGCTGTGACTCGAATTCCTCAACTGCCTTCTCCATTATCTGTTTGCAGCTAAGCTGACCGAAAGACTCCAGATAAAATACAAAATCGTCTGTTGCTTCTATGCTTGCCCCGCCATTTGAAACCTCTTCAACTACGCCTGCCAAATCATATTTCATCAACAGCGCTTCATTAGCAACAAGTTTTCCATGCCTGACTTCAAAAACGCCGGCAGGGCAAGCCTTCGCGACATCTTCCGGGTTTTTTACGTCACCGGCTTTAAAAACAGGCTTTTGCTTGTAGTAAATGTGGCCTGGCGCCCATTTTTAATGCTGCTTCCCGGTTCCAAGAACAGCGGTAGCTTCCAGCTCAAGCTTCTGGCCCTTCAAAAGCTTGACTATCGGCATTCCAGGAAAAACAGGCTTGATTTCAGGGTCTTTTGACTTCAAATCAGAGGAGTAAACAGTAGCAGGCCCTTCCGCCTTCAGAGTCAGCTTTGCCTGGCAGCTTGCACACCCCTGCCCTTTGCACTTGCATTTTTCAGGAATGCTATAGCCCTGAAGGTCTGTTGTCAATGGGACTAAACCCAGCCTGTGCGCTATTATTTCATCGTAAAGTATTGAACTGTTTTTCCTGAATTCGACATCCTCAATTGCCATTGTTGGAACATCCTGCAGCACACTCCTCCTGAGAGAATTGGCAGTTGCCGGATTCGCTCCTTTCAAAACAAATGAAAGCCTGTTGCCCTTGGCATCTGATTCAAAAACTTCGACAGCCATCATACTCTCCTACCCCGCTTTCCGCCTTTTTTTCTGCAACTGTCATGAGGTATGGGGGTGACGTCTTCTATTATGCCAATTCTCAGCCCCATCCTTGACAAAGCGCGAACAGCTGCCTGCGCTCCAGGACCGGGGCTTGAAGGCCCGTTATGGCCGCCAGGAGCCCGTATCTTAACATGAATTCCTGTTATCTTCTTTTCCATAGCGCCTTCTGCAGCCTTTTTTGCTGCAGCCATAGCGGCTGTTGGAGAGCTTTCCATGCGGTCAGACTTAACAACCATGCCGCCGGTAGCTTTTGATATTGTTTCGCATCCTGTAATGTCCGTAATGTGAATTATAGTGTTATTATAAGATGAGAAGATATGCGCAACCCCCCACTTAATATCATTCTTCTGCATCTGGAACCTCCTTAACCTCTTTAACAGCCCTTTCAGGGTGGTCTGGTTTTGAAAGAGTAGAGCCCTCAACAAAGACTACCTGCCCTTCAATGGAAGAGGGAACGATATAGGAAGGGGAGGTTATTACTTTATCGCCGACCTTTACATGGCGGTGGGAGATGAACTGGCGGGACTGCCGGATTGAGCGGGAAAAATTTTTCTTGAATACAATAGTCTGAAGACGCCTGCTTAGGAAATCCTTGACAGTAAGCCCAAGGACTTCGTCTAGGGAAGCGTTTTTTCCTATGACGCCAAGCGAGCTTAATTTGTCAATAAGCTGCTTCTTCTCAGTTTCAGCCTGCCCCCCTCTCAAAGCAATAAGGCGTTTTGCCTGTGCCGTGAATTTTCTAAGCAAGGAAGCGGTTCTCCACAACTCACGCTTGTTTTTAAGACCGAATTCGTTCATTACGGGCTTTTCCGAATCAAGCCTTTTGCGATCCCACGGCTTAAAAGGCCTTGAATACTTCTTTTTTGGCTGTTTTGGACTGCCCATCTAAATCACTTCTTCCCCTTGCCTTTATCCTTGACGTCTTTTGCATCCTTGGCATGAGCAGCTACAGCCTTTGACTTGACAACACCAAGCACCTTTCCTTTGTTCTTTCTGAAATTAGACCTTGTTCGCTGGCCCCTGACAGGAGCGCCTGCCATGTGCCTAATGCCACGGTAGCTTCTGATTTTCTGCATCTGCCTTATGTCGTTCTCCTGGGCAAAAGACAGGTCTGTGGATACAAGGTGCTTTGAAGAATTGTCTTCAATGCTTCTGCGCCTGTTAAGAATCCATTCAGGCAATTTTGAGTGAGCGTTAACAATTACGTCCTCAATTTTTTTCACTTCTTCATCATTAAGATTGCCGGTTTTCCTTCCCTTTTCAATACCGGCTACGCTGCACACAGCATTTGCAAACGCAAAACCAACCCCCCTTATCTTTTTTATACTGTCAACTACCTTCTTGTTGCCATCCAAATCAGTGTTGCTGATTCTTACAAGATACCTGAAATCCTCATTAGGCTTTTCCATTGCAAAACCCCGAGATGTAGTTAGAACGCTTTCTAGCCCTAGAAGCGCCATACTGACTCGGGCAGTATAGACGGGGATTAAGTGGTTGTTTATAAAGGTTACTTTTTCAGCAGCATGATGGCAGCGGCCAAGTCTCCATTTGACTCTTCCAATGCTTTCCTGGCGTCTTCATCCGAAACGCCTGTTTGTTCGGAAACGGTCTTAACGTCATCCTCAGAAATCTCAACTGTTGCAGGGCGCTCCTCGACATTGCCGGTTATCTGGAAGCTGTCCTGGCCCATCACGTTTACCTTGACAACCTTGGGATTTGCTATGACAATATCTTTTCCCTCTGATTTAATTATAACTTCGGAAGCAGGGATGTCCACCTGCCTGATGCCCATCTTTTTCATTGCCTGCTCTACAGCCCTAGGATTCATTCCGGGGAACATAATGCCAAAGAATTAACAGATATTATTTAAAGGTTCTGATGAAACGGCGTCATTGAAAAGTTGCTGTGTTTTAGCCGGTTGTGTGCAGAAACGCCTCAAGCGCTATTATGACAATTGCGAGTATTATAACGTGGCTTGGCTTAATCTGGAGCTTGCTTTTGTATTCGTCATAATATCTAACAAGGCCTCCCTGAGAGGAGGGCAGCATCACTCTTTGGTCCTGCGGCATACAATCGAGTAAGAGGGATTGATATTAAAATGTTTGGTTTGCATGGTCGGATTCTTCAAGAAATCCTCTCACTTTCCCAATCACACGGAGCCTTGCTTCTCAATCGCAAAGAATTTAAAAGCTGCCTTAGTCCTGAGGAGCTATGGCAGGTGCGGACTTCAACAAAATAGCAGTAAAATGGCAGAAACGCTGGGAGGATAAAAAAACCTTCAAAGTCAAGCCAGACTCTAATAAAAAGAAATATTTTTGCTTAGAAATGCTGCCATATCCTTCTGGTCAGGGCCTCCATATGGGTCATGTAAGAAATTACTCCATAGGCGATTCGTATGCAAGGTATAAAAGGATGAGGGGGTTTAATGTTCTCCATCCAATGGGTTATGACGCGTTTGGGCTGCCTGCGGAAAATGCGGCAATCAAGAACAAGGTTGATCCAAAAAGTTGGACAGAGAGCAACATGGCATTAATGGGCCAGCAAATGAAGATGCTTGGTTTAAGCTATGACTGGGATCGTGAAATAGCTACATGCACTCCAGAATATTACAGATGGAACCAGTGGATATTCCTTCAGCTGCTAAAGCGAGGACTTGCATACAAGAAAAAATCTCCTGTAAACTGGTGCGGGAGCTGCGCAACAGTATTGGCAAACGAGCAGGTGCATGACGGGAACTGCTGGAGATGCGGGAATGCCGTCATTGAGAAAGAGCTTGAGCAGTGGTTTTTCAAGATAACTGCTTATGCAGATGAACTCCTAACCGGCCTTGACCATGTTCAGAGCTGGGCGGAACGAGTCAAGACGATGCAGCGCAACTGGATTGGGAAGAGCGAGGGCTTGGAAGAGTATTGGAAAGTTGATGGAATGAACATAAAACTTGCTACTTTTACAACGTGGCCGCACACAACTTATGGCACCACTTTTCTTGTAATAGCGCCGGAGCATCCGCTCGTTGAAAGGCTGGTGAATGGGACAAAATATGAGGGAGACGCGAAAAAATTTATCGAGAAAATAAAGAAGCAGAAAATTTCAGACAGGGTAAATGTTGAAAAGGCGAAAGAAGGATTCTTCACAGGCAGATATGCAATCAACCATGCCACCGGATGGAGAATACCTGTCTGGATAGCCAATTTCGCAATAATGGAATACGGCACTGGCATTGTCAAATGCACTCCTGCGCATGACTTACGCGATTTTGATTTTGCCAAGAAATACGGGCTGAAGATATTTGTTGTGGTAACGCCAAAAGGGCAGAAGTTAAAAGCAGAAGAAATGAGGGAAGCATTTGTTGAAGAAGGTGTAATGATAAATGCCGGTAAATTTGATGGGATGGGTAGTGTAAAGGCCAGAAAAGCCACAGCAGATTTTTTTGTAAAGCAGGGCAGTGCAAAGTATACAACAGCCTACAAGCTCCGCGACTGGCTTATTTCGCGCCAGAGATACTGGGGAACGCCAATACCCATAATTTATTGCGGCAAATGCGGGGCTATGCCGGTTCCTGAAAATGAGTTGCCTGTAAAGCTCCCGGAGCCAGAAAGGGTGAAGTTTACAGGGCAGGGAAACCCTTTGGAAAGTTGTAACGAGTTTGTTAATGCGAAATGCCCGAACTGCAAGTCTGATGCAAAACGCGAAACAGACACGATGGATACTTTCGTTGACAGCAGCTGGTATTTTTTCCGCTACTGCAGCCCTAAAGAAGATAAAAAGCCCTTTAACGAAGAGGCAGCCTACTGGATGCCTGTTGACCGGTACATTGGCGGGATAGAGCATGCCATAATGCACTTGCTTTACGCAAGGTTTTTAACAAAAGCGTTAAGGGATATAGGAGTTACAACAGTTGACGAGCCTTTCGTCAACCTGCTGAACCAGGGAATGGTGCTGAAAGACGGAATGGTAATGAGCAAGAGCAAAGGCAACATTGTAGACCCCCGCGAAATAATCGGCAAATACGGCCCTGATACCGCAAGACTGTTCATTCTATTCTCCTCCATGCCTGAAAAAGAGATTGAATGGTCTGACGAAGGGGTGGAAGGCAGCTTCAGGCTGCTGAAGAGAGTCTATCACCTTGCTGCAAGCAAGCCGGATTACAAAAAAGGCACTGACAACAAAGACAAGCACATATTAAGCAAAACACACCAGACAATAAAGCAAGTGACTGAATTCTGTGAGGGGCTAAAGCCAAACATGGCAATTGGAAAGATTATTGAACTGGTAAATCACCTATACAAGTACAGGAAAGGCAGGGTTGACAAGAAGGTCTACAAAGAGGCCCTGATGAATCTTACCTTGTTAATAGCCCCTTTCGCGCCGCACCTCGCAGAAGAGGTCTGGGAAAAGCTTGGAAACAAAAAGATGGTCAGCTTTGAGAGCTGGCCTGAGTATGACCAGAGCAGGATAGACAGCAACGCAGAGTTCGCAGAAGAGCTTGCCCACGTTATCTTGTCTGATATCGAAAGGATACGTGAACTGGCAAAGATAGAAGAGCCGAAAAAGGTTACAATCATTACAGCAGCGCCGTGGAAATACTCGCTGATGCGCGCATTGACCGGGATAATAAGTGAAACCAGAGATATGAAAGCAATTATGGGAACGTGCATGGATGAGAAAGCTGTAAAAGCCAATGCAAAAGAGGCTGTAAAGATAATACAAACGCTTCTTAAGAACAACAGCAAAATCCCAAAGGTGCTGCTTGAAGAGAAAAAAGAACTTGAGGCATACAAGGCGGCAGCTGAATCAATAAAACAGGAATACGGGGTAAAGGCGGAAATAGTTGCTGAAAAAGAATCTAAAGAGGCAAAGGCAAGGCAGGCATTGCCAGGAAAGCCGGCAATTGTAATAGAATGAGATTTTCAATAAAAAAAGCGCTGGTTTCGTATTGTGTGCATAATTACAAGACCCTCAGACTTGTTGAAAGGGCTTTGGCCAAGAACAGGATTGATTTTAAATGCGTAAACAGGGAAATGCTGACAAAAAACCAAATCCGCAACAAGGATTTGATAATATCTGTAGGAGGGGACGGAACTTTTTTAAGAACCGCCCACCTCGTGGACAAAACCCCGGTTTTTGTTGTAAGTTCTGATGTGAACTACAACGAGGCGTTTTACGGCAGGGCAACCATAAAGGACTTTGAAAGGAAAATTAAGCTAATTCTTAATGGAAAATCCAAGATAACAAAGCTGCCAAGGCTCGAGGCAAGAATTAACAAGAAAAAGGTTCCGATGCTCGCTGTTAATGAGGTTTTCGTTGGAAGCAGGCACCCTTACCATACCTCAAGGTATATCTTGAAGGTAAAAGGAAAAAGCGAACTCCAAAAGAGCTCCGGAGTTCTCGTTACAACAAGAACCGGAAGCAGCGGATGGGCGAAAAGCGCTGCAAAGAAAAAACTGTCAATACCAAAAACAGGCTTTGGTTTTGTGGTAAGGGAACCATACATAGGAAGACTTACAAAATCAAAGCTGCTTCTTGGGTCCTTATCAGCAAAAGAGACATTAAGAATAACCTCACTAAACCACCAAGGGGTTGTTGTAGTTGATTCCTCCGAGAAGGAATTCGGGTTTGTAGATGGGGATAAGCTTGAAGTTAAAGTTTCTAAAAAGCCGCTGAACTTCGTGGAATTCTGAATCGGCTTAAGCCAGAGCCTCATCCGCAGGATGTTTAAATATTATGACAAAAAGCAGGCAGGCACGCCAGCGATTGGGACAAACGTTAGCTGAAAGTTCACCTTAGCTTTTCCTCGCTTCCGCACCCCCTCAAGCGCCATTGCAAATGATTAACGCTGCTCTGTTCCCAGCCTGACGTGGTTTTCAAACGCAACAACCCTGAAGGACAGAAGGTCAACGTACGAGCCAAGACCTCCGGCTGCAGCCTGAACCGCTTGCCAGCTTCACCCCGCCATAAAGCCCGTTTGCAGTTACAGGAGAGGGCTGACCTCCCGGCATAGCCTGCCCATGAAAAGGGGAGACATCAGGGTTTTTAAAGCTTATCACGGTTTTAAGTAAACTTTCCAAGTGCCCATTTGCTGACTGCGGTTCTCCTAACCAAGCAAACAGTTTTGGCGCATTCAGCAACAGCAAGGCGGTGTGCACTTAACAACTTGACTTAACACTCAGTTGGATAATGTCAAGAAGAGAAAACGAAACACGCGTAAGTTGACATCATCCTATAATATAAAGCGGATAAACCCGTACCCAATAAAGCACCCTGCGCTTACGAAGGGCATTGCCGGGTAGAACTTGCCTTTCTTGCTGATAAGGAAGAGGACAGCAAGCCCCAAGGCTGCAAATGCCGGGATTAGAAAAGACGCCTGAAAGCCGACATTAGCCATCACAGTTCCCGCAAACAAGAGCGGGAATCCGATGTCCCCCCCGCCAATTATCGCAACTTTCTCTTCTTTTGGGATTTTTTTGCCGGCTTTAATTTTTTTATTTTTAATAGCGGCAGTGGTTTTAGTGACTAAAGGAATGGTCTTTGGAATTGCTAATCCTGCAAACAGGTTGGAGGCTGTCTGGAATTTAGCCATCTTTACCATGTGCCTGCTTTTCCACACAGCATACATGTCATAAGCAGATATTAACAGGAGCAACACAGATGCCGAGAAAACATTCATAATCGGGACAAATATTGCTGCCAGCCCGCTGTAGATGAACAATTCCGTTAAATTATGGATTATGAAGTTGGGCTTTAAGACTTTCATAACAGCAGCTATGAAAGCGGCAAATAGCGCCATTGCCTGGGGTATAAAAGCTGCCCAGGCGATTGCCAATGAGAGCGTTACAGCCAGAAAATACCAGAGTTTCCAAAGGTTGAACCTGCGGAACTTCATTATCAAAAGAAGAATGCCAGTGCCGATAAGAATTGCGACGGCTATAAATACGAAGGCATAATCAGGTGCGATGTCAGGCCTTTCAATCCCTGCAGGAAGCTCCTTGTACGTAACAACGCCCGTTTCTGCTGTCAGTTCCTTGTCAATATAGCTGTCAAGGACAAAAAGCCCTATAAACTGGGCAAGCAGGAATAACGAAAGCAAAACAAGAACAGTGGAAGGCGGGTGTTTCATGCGGCTATTATTTTATTATGATTATAAAAAGCTATCCACTTGCTTCTGCAGCAACACCGAAATACTTAGTTAAAGTTTGGTGGAGCGGGTGGCGCTTCGGTACGCGACGAACATTAGTCTCGTTTTCACCTGGAATAACCAATTCTTTTAACTCTAAAGCTCTTTCAGGGCTAATCGCAAAAGGAGGAATGCCCGTATAACCCGCTAATATTTCACAGCTTTTTGGTCCTTCGTTGTCAACTCTTGCCCAGTAAGCACGCTCAGCGTTTAACGCTAAAATAACACTGATACTAGCTACTGCAGCTAATGCAAGAGGGGCTGCAAGAGGGGCTATAACCTTAAGGGCAGCAGAATTTGTTGAAACAAACCTTAACAATTCGTCAATTGCCATTTCCAATAGAATGGGGCATCAAGTATATAAATTATTTTATTCATAGTGAGAATAGCCAACAACGCCTGCATAAGGGTTTTCTGCAAGGAAGACGAGGACAAAAAGCTCGTGATTGAGAAGATTAAACTGCTATTGCCTTTTGACCTGGAGAAGGAAAAGATAAAACTGGAATGGCAGAGGGCAGAGGGTTTTGACAGGAAAAGAATGCACGTAATTAAAGCAGCGCTGACAAAAAACAGGTATGTAAACGCTTTCATTCAAAATCTCTTGGACAAGCTTGGTGACGGGAAAAAAACGCTCTTGGAGCAGCTTGACTCAAGGCTTGACAACGACCTGAACTTTTTTATGAGGCTGGACAAGGATATGCTGACAAAGGGTAAATTCGTGCTGACAGACTCTGGTAACTGCTACCACATAAGAATCAACATAGCCTCCTTCCCGAAGAAAAGGGAAAAGGCGGTTGCTGTGCTGAAGGGGTTGTTAAGGTAAAAACTGGTTTGATGAAAAGCACGAATTCTGTTTCTCAATTTTCCCTCTTCCTTATTTTTGTCAGGAGGAGGGAAAATGAGGTATGCCAGCAAAAAAATTCTAAAAAACCGAAAACAATATATTTGGCTGACTTAAACGTTTTCTCGGGGATTTTTATTACTACAAAAGTTGAAAAGCTAAAGGCTAAGGCAAAAGAGATCCTGGCGGCAGCCTGTCTGCAACTGAAATAATGGTTGCACTGTTCTACCACCATATGAAGTATGATGCGAAAAAGCCTGACTGGCCTGACCGCGACAGGTTCATTTTGAGCAAAGGCCACTGCACGCCTGTGCTTTACACTGTTTTTGCAGACGTAGGGTATTTTCCTAAAGAAGAATTGAAAACATTCAGGAGGCTTGGCAGACTAACAGGCCATCCAAACCCGAAGCTTCCTGGAGTGGAGATAGCAACCGGCTCGCTTGGGCAGGGGCTCTCTGCAGGGCATGGCATGGCGCTTGCAGGAAAGCTTGACGGAAAGGATTATCGTGTTTACGTATTGCTCGGGGATGGGGAGCTAAATGAGGGCAGTGTCTGGGAAGCTGTTATGAGCGCTGCACAGTTCAAGTCAGATAACCTGATTGCAATAGTGGACAACAACAGGGTTGCCCAAGACAGCATAACATCAAAGTTAAAGGAGGTTGAGCCTGTTGACAAAAAGTTTGAGGCATTCGGGTGGCATGCCATAAGGATTAACGGGCATGACATTCCTGCAATAATTGATGCTTTGGAAGACGCAGCAGAAGTTAAAGGAAAGCCAACTGTAATAGTTGCTGACACGATAAAAGGGAAGGGCGTCTCATTCATGGAAGGGCAGAACAAATGGCACGGCAAAGCGCCAAATGACGAGCAGCTAAAACAGGCGCTGGAGGAACTTAATGGCTAAAGCAGCGACCAGGGACGGCTACGGAAATGGATTGCTGAAAATAGGCGGCAATAAGGACGTTGTAGTTTTGGATGCAGGAGTTTCTGACTCAACAAGAAGCGAAAAGTTCAAGGAAAAATACCCTGAACGCTTCTTTAATATGGGGATAAGCGAGATGGACATGGTAGGCACTGCAGCAGGCTTTGCAAAATGCGGCAAGATACCCTTTGCATCAAGTTTTGCCTCTTTTCTAATGGGAAGGACGCAGGACCACCAGCTTGTCTCGGTAGCCTATTCTGAAAGCAACGTAAAACTGATAGCCAGCCATGCAGGAGTTGCCATAGGAGAGGACGGGCCGACAGCGCAGGCGGTAAATGACGTTGGAATGGCAAGGGCAATGCCTACAATGATTGTCATTGAGCCCGCTGACGCAGTTGAGGCGGAGAAGGTTGTTGAGTTTCTTGTCGGGCACAAAGGGCCTGCTTACGTGAGGCTGGGAAGGCCTGAAGTTGAAACGATTTACGATGACAGTTATAAGTTTAAATTAGGAAAGGCTTCTTTACTGAAGGGGGGCGGGGACGCTGCGATAATTGCCTCTGGGATAATGGTGCAGGAGTCTTTGAAAGCTGCCGAGTTGCTGAAAAATGAAGGAATAGAGGCAGCAGTAGTTAACATGTCATCAATAAAACCTATTGATGAAAAGGCAATAGTAGATGCTGCTAAGACAGGAGTGCTAATAGCTGCGCAGGACCACAACATTTACGGAGGGCTTGGGGACGCTGTTGCAGCGGTGATAGCGAAAAAGACTCTGGATGTGAAGTTTGACGTTGTCGGCATCAAGGACGGATTTGCAGAGTCAGACTCTCAGGAAGTGCTGTTTAAGAAATACGGGATGGATTCCGAGGCGATTGCGAATGCGGTTAAAAAGGCCGTTTCTCAGAAGTAATTGTTTACTTACGGGTTATTGCAGGCATCTGAACTCTTCCATGATTTTTGTCATTTTATAATTGTCAAAAATCGCCTACAACTCAATATTCAACTGATTCTTTTCTTTCACCATCAAAGTTACCTCTTTTCCTTTCTTCAGACCGACAAATTCTGCCAAGCGCTTAGGCACCCTGATAGCAAGGCTATTGCCAATCTCTGCCACCTTAGTTTTCTTTGCCAATCCGAACAAACCAAGGTCTTTGGATTTTTTTTGAATAATTTCAGCGATTCCTGAGTCAAAATATGCCTCGCCGCATTTTTTACATACGTGAGCTTTGTATTTGCCAAATTTAACACCAACTTCCTCATAATCAACCAACCTTTCTTCAGTTACAGAGTTGCAAAAAACGCACTTCATTTTGCCCACCTCGCTTCGTAAACAGCAATTATAACTATGCTGCTGTTGCTTTTAGTAAACACAACTTCGATGCCTGCCATGTTGCTATGCCAAACCGCTCTTTTCTCTTCCTTCCATTTAACTCCTTTCTTTATCGCAGCTTCTATCTCTGCTTTATCCAAACCATAAGCATCCATTCTCTCCAAAGCATGCTTTGTGTAAATAAACAATAACAATCACTCGGATATCCAAAGATATCCCTATGTATATAAATGTTTGTGTTTGCACCTATCCAAAGGTATTTAAACAAGCTTCTGCTTCTAATTGATTATGACAGATGCAAATAGCAGTGGTTGCCTTTGGGCAGCGTCAGGAAATGACTGGTTACCGGTGGACTGCCGGGCAGTTGTGTTAAGGTAGTGAGAGTTCTAAGTAGTTGTAACAGTGGTGGTTGCAGCCAGAAAGAAATTGCTGAAAAGACGGGGCTTGCTGTCAGAAGTGTTAAGGCTGCGCTTAAAATTCTGAAATTGAAAGGTGCTTTAACGGAAAGATTTCTAATAAATGATATGAGGTGTAAGCTATACAACTACGGAGGGAAGGAAAATGGAAACAAGTGACGCAAGCAGGGATTATACGCCAGGAAATAATTGCGTGACGAGAAAAAATGGTGTTTGTATTGACTACCTAATAAATGAAACTACAGAGCCTCCGTATACTCTGTATGATAAGGCTACTTTTATGGGCGTAGGGGCATATAAAAAAACTCCAATTGAAGTAGCAGCAATGGCCTTTATTGGAAAAAGCGTAGCAAGCCATACTTTGCTAATAGTTGACAGTTTTCAGGAAATGACCGGAACAAACGCCAAAGACATCGAAGAAGGCAAAGCTGCCCTGAAGTCGCAACTTAGACTCCTGCAGGATGCTTTTGATGTTGAGATAAAGGTAGAAGAAACTTCATCGTTTATAGAGACTCCAGCTTATCGTGCCATTTATCATGATGTTGAAAGGAAACTAGCTAGTTCAGAACTGGAGAATGAATTAAGAAAGAGTTTGCCAGAAGGAGAGTATGATTTAACCTTCGCACTAAGTGAGGTCGCAGTAACAATGTACATGCAGCTTGAACATGGCATTAGGATTAAAGTAGGACAAAGAAGAGGGAAATTATACGATGGTGTGATAGGGGCAGTTAGTGGGATCGGTTTTTCTTATTTATTCCCTTTTTTTTGCCTTTGGAACAGGAGAGGAGGTGAAAACACCGTACAATCCTGACTCTGGAACAAAAAATGGGGGCAGAAGAATAATGCTCGGCGATAGCCCTGAAAAAATTGCAGAAACTATCAAAAAAGGGCCACTTAATGCCCAGATTGCGTTGACAAGGCTGGGATTAGCAGCACTTTCGCTAAAACGCTCCTTGCCCGGAATAATACCGGAAGACTCCATGCAACCAGAAGATTGCCTTAATTTATCTCTATCGTTAATCGAAAAATACGAAATCGCTAAGCTTAAAAGGAGGTTCATGAAACCCAAATTTTTCTGATAAAAGAAGCAACATTTAAAAAGAAAGAACGGGAAAACAGGAGCATGGCCAAGCAACGGATTATCGACCCTTACGGAAGCGAACTGATTGAAGACTATACTAAGCTTATTACAGATTTCCATCTTGAAAGGTTTGATTCGTCATTATTTCCGAAACCGAACAGAATAATGAGGAGGGATGTTGTTTTTGCGGGGATAGGACAGAAAATTATTTCTGAATCCATTAATAAGAAAAAGCCGTTCTATGTTCTCAGCGGGATTATGCCTACAGGAGATAAGATTCACTTTGGAAACAAGATGGTGGTGGAAAACATCGCTTATTTCCAAAAAATGGGGGCTGAAACATACATTTTGGTTGCTGACCTGGAAGCACAGGCGACAAGAGGGGTTTCTTTAGAACAGGCAAGGAAAAGGGCTCTTGATTTTCACATACCAGCTTATATAGCCCTTGGTCTGGAGCCGAAAAAGACAACTGTTTATTTCCAGTCAGAAAACGTTGAAGTTATGCGCGCTACTGCATTGTTTTCAAAAAAGGTTACTTTAAACCAGTTCCTGGCAACTTACGGAAACGCAGACCCGGGAAAGATACTGGCTGCCATTACGCAGGTTGCTGACATTCTTTACCCGCAATTTAAGAAAAGGATGCCAGGAATAATCCCGGTAGGGAGCGACCAGCTGCCACACATACTTCTTACAAGAGACATTGTTGGCAGGATGAAAACAGAAAAATATTTTGCGCCAAGCGCTATCTTCCACAAGTATACGCCTTCTTTGGACGGCTCGATAAAGATGTCAAAATCAAGACCGGAATCCTGCATTGAACTGCCTGAAGACCCGAAAATTGTCTGCAAGAAAATAAAAAATGCCATTAGCGGCGGGAGAGACACGCTTGAAGAACACAAACGCTTAGGGGCTGTTATAGAGAAAGATATGGTTTTTGAACTGCTTAAGCAGCACTTGATTGAAGACGACAAAAAGCTTGATAAGATTTACAGGGCTTACAAGTCAGGAAAGATGACTTCCGGAGAGGTAAAAGAAATTGCATGTGAAAAAATGACGCAGTTCATGAATAAGCTGGAAAAAAGCATAAAAGAAGCCAAAAAACTTGTCTCTGAACTGAAATTTGCAAAATAAGCCAATTTCCAAAGTTTTTTAAACCATAGCCGAATTCTTCAATTTTCATGACAGAGCTAATCATAACAGAAAAGCCCAAATCTGCTCAGAGAATAGCGGAAGCGCTGGCAGACGGCAAACCGCTGAGAAAAGGCGACAGGGGCGTTTACTATTACGAGATAACCCGAGGCAGTAATGACATAATAGTCGGATGCGCGGTAGGGCATTTGTTCGGTATAGCGGAAAAAGAAAAGAAAGGGATGAGGTATCCAACATTTAACGTCGAATGGAAGCCTTTGTACGAGATGGACAAAAATGCGGCATTTTCAAAAAAATATTATGATATGCTAAAGAAGCTTTCCAAAAAAGCAGATTCTTTCACTGTAGCATGCGACCTTGACATGGAAGGAGAGGTTATCGGCTTAAACGCTCTTAGATTCATCTGCAGGCAAAAGGACGGAAGGAGGATGAAATTCTCAACGCTCACAAAACCTGATTTAGTCAGGGCTTATGAAACTGCCTCTCCGAGCATAGAATGGGGGCTCGCACACGCTGGAGAAACGCGGCACGAGCTGGACTGGTATTACGGCATCAACCTTTCGAGGGCGCTCACTTCATCAATAAAAAAGGCGGGGATGTTCAAGATACTAAGCATAGGAAGAGTGCAGGGACCATCGCTTAAAATAATAGTTGACAAGGAAAAGGAAATTTCTGCATTTAAATCAGAGCCGTTCTGGCAGATAGGGATGGAGGCGCAGGCAAAAAAAGGGGTTATTCATGCGCTGCACGAAAAAGGCAAGTTCTGGAAAAAAGAAGAGGCAAAAGCCATCTATGAAAAAACAACTGGAAAGGATGGAGAAATAAAAGACGTAAAAAGGAAAGAATACGAACAAAACGCCCCGACACCTCTTGACTTAACCACACTTCAGACAGAAGCATACAGATGCTTCGGAATAAATCCAAAAATGGCTCTTGCTGTAGCGCAGGACCTGTACACGTCAGGGCTGATATCTTACCCAAGAACTTCCTCACAGCAGTTGCCGGCAGCAATAGGGTATGAAAAAATACTGAAGGAACTGCAAAAAAACAGCAGCTACAGCGAATTATGCAAAGAGCTTCTGAAAAACAAAAAGCTGGAGCCAAACAACGGCAAGAAAACAGACCCAGCGCATCCAGCGATATTCCCAACAGGCATAAAGCCAAACGGGCTGAAAGACTACAACTTCAAAATTTACGATTTGATTGCGAGAAGGTTCCTGGCAACTTTTGCAGAACCGGCAATAAGGGAAACTATGACAATTCACATAGAGGTTGAAGGCGAGACATTCACAGCAACAGGGACAAGGACAAAACACGATGGATGGCACAGGTACTACGGGGAATACGCAAAATTCAAGGAAGAAGAGCTCCCCCAAGTAAAGGCCGGAGAGGGTGTGAGGCAGAAAAGAATGGAGATGCTTAAAAAGGAAACAAAGCCGCCGGCAAGATACACGCAAGCCTCAATAATAAGGGAACTGGAAAAAAGGAACGTAGGGACAAAAGCGACACGGGCAGACGTGATTGACACCCTCTACCAGCGCGGTTACATTACTGAGAGGGCAATAATGGCAACAGAGCTCGGAATTAAAATAGAGGAAACCCTGCAAAAATACAGCCCGAAAGTCGTAAGCGAGGAGCTGACAAGGCATTTTGAAATTGAAATGGAAGAAATACAGGAGAACAAGAAAAAGGGGGATGATGTCCTGGAAGAAGCGAAAGACGTGCTGACAGAAATACTTGGAGAGTTCAAGAAAAAGGAAAAGGACATAGGGAATAATCTGCTTGAAGCGACGAAGACCGCAGAAACTATAGCTAACACTGTAGGAAAGTGCGTTAGCTGCGAAGGCAACCTCATGATGAAAAAGGGAAGATTCGGGAAGTTCATAGCGTGCAGCAACTACCCGGAATGCAAAATCACTTTCAAGCTGCCAAGCAACGGCATGGCTAAAACAACAGACAAGCTGTGCGAGGAATGCAGCCACCCTAAAATCCTAATGATAAGAAAAATGAAAAAACCGCAGGAGGCGTGCATAAACCTAGACTGCCCGTCAAAAAGGATAGCGACTGACAAGGAAAACTCTGCATGCGAGAAATGCGGGAAAGGGAAGATGATAATAAGAAAAAGCGTCTACGGCCAGTTTCTTGCATGCGACCAGTTCCCTAAGTGCAGGAATATACACCGCAGCAGAGACAAAATTTAAGAAAGGAGCGTTAATTGCTGATTAGATGATAACTGACACTGCAGCAAAAGAAATAAAGAAGGCTGCTTCTCTAGCTGCAAATTTTATGCTAAGCAGACCGTTCTATGCATCAGTCGATATCACCAATTTTTGTAACTTGCGCTGCGATGGATGCGACTACCCCTTGCTTCTTGGACAACGGCAACTCGGCAGTGACCTTCCATTCGAGGGGATTGAAGCGAGGATTGAGGCACTGCATAAGGCATTTGGAAGCCTAGTTGTTGTACTGGCCGGGTTTGAGCCAACTGTAAGAACCGACTTAGATGATATCATTGCTGCGGCGTCTAAGCATAATTATGTCGGAATTGTCATAAATGGAACACTTATCGACAGGAGGAAGGCAGCGAACATGTGGAAAGCTGGACTCTTGTTTGCAAGCGTTTCTTTGCCTACAACGGAGGACAAAAGATTTAGGGAAATAACACAGGTGCAACGCTACGGTGTCAGGGACGTTAAAAATGCAATTGAAACGTTGATTAAGACTGCACCAATATTCGGAAAAGTAGCCATAACTGTGACAATCGACAACCAAACAACGCCAGCACAAATGGAGGAAATTATCGTTTACGCGGAGAGCGTAGGAGCTGCCGTTTCATTCCAACCATACTCAGCATCAAAACCTGCCTCAGCCTTAACCGGCTACGATGTTACCGCTGACAAAAGAAGGATAACTGAGGAAACACTCGGAACAGTTTTTGCAGGAAGTTTAGCCAGCATAATTCTAGAGTTGAAAAGAAGGCATGGTCATGTTATAGGCCGAACTGTTGCCTTAAGAAATTTTGATACTTTTATTAGGGAGGGAACGATACCGTTCAAGCCCCGTTCACTCAAACTTTACACAAACGGGAACATTGGCCTATACCCTGAAAGGCAAGCGTTCAGCAATATTGACGCCAGATTGCCTGAACAGGTCTGGCAAGATTATAGGCGGCATGTTGAGGAATTAAGGGCACAGGGCCCGTTTAGGGCAAATAACTGCTACCGGTGCGTAAATCTGACTAATCCGTCAACACCATTAGGCGACATCGTTGGCGGATTAGTACGGGGCTTCTTGAAAACTATTTAAACATTAAATCAGTTTTAGCTTACCATGCTTAGTGCAACAGAGATGGTTGTCGGGCTTGTTCTTTCAGTTGTAATAGCCCGCCCTTATCGGCTTAGAGCGGGAGAAGCTGCGAAATTAAGAAAAGCAAAATAAAATCATAGCTCTATAAGCCTGCTCTGCTCCTTTAGAAGGCTTGGGCTTCCGCCGCCATGCCATGTAATCCTTGGGCGGATGCGTATTGGATAAAGGCGCTCGTTGGTATCATCAAACAGAATTGCCGCACCTTTCACGTCGGGAAGGTCTGCAAGCGTCTTGTCAAGGCTTTCCCTCATGTAGGTCTGCATCAAAGCACCTAAAGCGTCAACATCAATCTTTGCAGTGATATGATGGGCTATGACAATATCCGATTGCGTCATAACATCCGTATGGATTTGCCCTGGCTGCTGAGAGGCAAGGACCAGGGAGATGCCGGGCTGGCGGCCTTCGCGGAGAAGCGTTTGCAAGGTGTCAGTTGCTGGAGTCGTGCCACTTCTCGGCAAAAACTCGTGCGCTTCATCCACCATAATCCATATCAGCGGAACCTCTTTCGCTTCTTCTTCAGAGGGAATAAGCCTTGTAAAAGACTTTACATCCCTGAACTCTTCCTCTTTTCTCGCCTGCATTCGCTCAGTAAAAAGTTTCTTGCTGATTAAGCCTATAACCAAAGCCCTGACACTAGCCCTGTTTACAGCAGAAGCATAACCGCTAACGTCTATAACTGTTATCTGGCTTGGCTGGACCAATTCAGAAAAAGAAATCCCCTGTTTGCTGAACAACCCCCAACTTTCAGCTGTTATGAAAAGGTTTTCAGCAGCAGCTTGGGTGTAGTGGTCGGTGCGCTCATCTGATTGTATGGCAGCAATAATGCCATCTATATCGTAATCTTCTTCAAGATTTGAAATAACTCTGCCAATTAAAGCGCCGATTGGGCTTGTTATCTCTATATTGAAAGTCAGGCACCAGTCTTCTACGGACAGTTCAGAAGGCTGAATTGCAAATGGAAAATCAACCGGAATCCCCTTTTCCTTTGCGCTTTCAAAATGCCCTGCTGGAACATAAACCTTGGCATTTATTTCCTCGTATTTAAATCCCCATTCCCGCAAAAGAGCTTCGTCCCGCTTGTTTTCATACTTCATAGTCCAGTAAATTCCCATTGTGTCAAACATAACAACTGCAAGCTTTGATGTAATTTCTTGTGTTAAAGTCATCATGCCTTCTGCGATAGCCCCGAGGCTAAACGACTTTCCGCTTCCACGCTTGCCTGTTACAAAAACTACGTGGCTTCTGGCAACGTCCATATAAACTTCATTAGAAAGGGAGGTTGTCCGCCCCATTTTAACATAATGCCTGCCTAATAAGAACATGCCTTTTGTTCCAAACTTCCTTCTGTCCTCAGCATCCCTGCCCACTATTATTTCATACATTAGCTGTAAAATTGATTGGAGGGTATAAATATTTGTCGCTAAATTGATGGCTGCCACTAAAATTATATATAGCTGCAGTAAAACACGCTGCATTATGGAAGAGGAAAAGGTAAGAAAGGGCGCCAAAGCATTGATGGACGAGTTTATGGCAGCCATTGAAGCTGCTGAAGGAGTTGAAGAAGATGTAGGGATAGAAATGAGCGATTCTACAAGAAAAGCCGGGAAGTGCGAGCTTACAGAAGGCTTTCCAGAGCGCATGCTGAAAAACGCCCCTGCAAAAAAAGACAGACATGTTGTTGCTGAAAAGAAGCAGTGGTGAGTATGAAATTTGTTCTTATAAGCAGCAACCCACGTAAAATAAACGAGCTGAGAAAGCTTCTAGAGCCGGAATTTAATGTTGAAATAATGCAATTGGAGTATCCTGAACTAAAGCTGGACGAGCCATGCGAGATTTCCAGGGCCGCTGCAAAAATGCTGGCTGAAAGACTAAAGAAAACAGTTTTGGTTGAAGACTCAGGATGCCACATTGAAGCGCTTAACGGCTTTCCCGGAATAATGACCAAATTCACGCATAAAAGAATAGGGAACGAGGGGCTGCTCAAGCTGATGAAAGGGGTTAAGAACAGGAAGGCATATTATAAATCCGCAATCGGGCTCTGCAGCCCAGGGAAACAGCCATTATGCTTTCTTGGAATTGAAGAGGGAAAGATTGCTGGCAAGTTGCGAGGGAACAAGGGCTGGGGGCAGGACCCGATATTCATGCCAAAAGGGAAAAAGAAGACTTACGGTGAGCTTGGCTATCCGCAAGGCTACCACCTGTTCAGGAAAAATGCTGTTGAGAAACTGAAAGAATATCTCCTAACCGCCGGAAATAACGGATAAAAGTTTGACATCGTCTTTATCAGCGAGCTTTTCGTTCTCAGTAACGAACTGGTTGTTTTTTGCAACTATGACTGTTTCCGGGTTTACTTTCAACTTCTGAAGAAGCTGCGAAACAGTTCCGCTGAACTTCAGTTTCTTCCTTTTATTCTCTGCCTCTATGAAGAGCTCCATTTCTTTTAGTGGATTATGGTTGTTTAAAAAAGTTGTCTGAGACCAGGCGTTGTCCTAAAAGAGCTTTCTCGAATGTTTATCGCTTCCTCTTTACTTCCCCCCTCCTGCTCTGCCGTATGTGAGCCATAGAGTGGTCATAGAAGTTTTGGAGAACAGGTTTGGGGGTATGCAGTAGCTACACGAACAGGATTCGGGATAACGCCCTGAGATCATTGGTCACTGGACATTACCGGATAGGGTTAGAAAAGAAGGATTTAAAAGAAGTTATAGATTACCTTTTCCAAAATGGCGATTCAAACGTTAACAACACCTTCCAGCCCAATTGACGAGTTACCGGTCTATCAGTATCAGGACTTATTTACATGGAGATTAGGTCAAGGATGCAATAATAACGTATTTGCGCTGAACCGCCATCACGTGGCAAGGGTGAAAAAACCTCTTCAATGGAGTCCCGATTCGGAGGAAGAGAGGTTAAGGAGAACAAAGAAGGCTTATGATGTAGTAGTGGATGCTTACGAATCTGGCATTCCTGTTCCAGAACCAGTTGGAGTCTTTCAAGTGCGAATCGTTTATGAACGAAATTTGTTCGGATTGTTTTACAGGGTAAAGCCTGCCGTAGTTGTCAAGCGGGTTAGGGGTATTAGAGGGGATAGGGCTAAAGGAGACTTAGCCGGGCGAGTTAGTGAATTGCACGAGAATCTTAAGAATATTGTAAGAAATAAAGGTTTTCTGTGGGGAGATGACTGGCTGAGAAATACGATGTACAATCCAAGAGAGGGTGTTCTTTTCCTTACAGATTTTGACGACCTTTCGCGGGTTTTCTACCATTGGTCACTGGACATTACCGGATAGGGTTTATAAGGCGGTAAAATCACTACTGCCAATAAGCTAGTTAAAGGTATGTCAAAACAACCACGGGCTAAAGCCCGTAGCGTGTTGTTTTGAGCATGTGTCGGAAGCTTTAGCTTCTGAGCATCATCAGAAACCGAAGGTTTCTGAGACTCAGAAATCGCTGGCTTTCCCTTCGCTGAAGCAAAAGAGCGTATGCCATAAGCGATTTCTGACATGTTGAAAATGAACAAAAAGGGCTTAAAATCGGCTTTTCAAAGCCTGAAAAGCCGATTTTCCATAGGAAATGATGGGGTCATCCCAACAGGAAAATACCCATTTAAAAACAGGATTATTTATAAATGACTTTACACCCCTTTTTAAAGGGGTGGTGGTAGCATGAAGCACGAAATAAGAGTGGTTAACATTGTTGTAAGCACATCTTTACAGCACGATATACCACTGGAAAAGATGGCTGCTACGCTTTCTAACACGGAATACAACCCAGAGCAGTTCCCGGGGCTTGTCATCAGGATTAAGGAGCCAAAAACGAGCGCGCTGATTTTCAGTTCAGGAAAGGTTGTCTGCACCGGCGCGAGGTCCATGGACAAGGTTAACGAGAGCATAAAAAAAATCATAAAAAGCCTTGAAAAGATTGGCATAAAAATCAAGATAAAGCCTGAGGTCAAAATACAGAACATAGTTGCTTCTGGAACTGTCGGAATGGACTTGAACCTTAATACCCTGGCAATGAAGCTGAGAAACACTGAATACGAGCCAGAACAGTTTCCTGGACTGGTTTATAAGCTTGTTGATGGCAATGCAAAAGCGACTTTCCTTCTATTCAGCAATGGAAAAGTGGTCTGCACAGGAACAAAGAGCGAAAAAGAAGTAAAATCCGCCTTGCAGAAGCTCATAGCAAATCTCAAGACAGTGAAGAAGTAATCCCCTTTTTAGTTGAAATAAGAAGAGGAAAAGATGGACGAGTCTGAACAGATAAAGGGGTTTGAGGAATTCTTCAATCAGTATTACAAGAAACACATACTCGAGTCCATAGGGAAAGGCAATAATTTTGTCGTGGTTGATTTCAAAGAGCTTCTTTCATTTGAGCCCCAACTTGCAGAAAAACTTCTTGAAAGCCCGGATGAAGTTATTAAGGCTGCCGAGGTTGCTGTTGAGTCGCTTGACTTTCCTTCTGAAATAAAGAACTTTAGAATAAGGTTCAAGAAAATACCGGAAACCCAGAAAATAATGGTTAGCGATGTTAGGAGCGCTCACATAGGGAAGCTTATTACAATAACAGGGATAGTGAGGCAAAAATCGGATGTAAGGCCGCAAGTAACAACTTCGAAATTTGAATGCCCTAATTGCGGCAATGTCATTTCTGTTTTACAGCTGGAAGGCTCTTTCCGCGAGCCTGACAGGTGCGGATGCGGGAGAAAGGGCAAGTTCAGACTGATAAGCAAGAGCCTTGTTGACGCACAGGCAATGGTGCTTGAGGAGTCGCCTGATGAACTTCAGGGAGGCGACCAGCCGAAAAGGATGAACGTGTTTTTGAAGGAAGACCTGGTAAGCCCGATAACAGACAAGCGGACTAATCCTGGAAACAGGGTTGTTGTTGTGGGGGTGCTTAAAGAGACGCCTGTCTTTGTCAAGGGGACAAAATCGACAAGATTTGACCTGCTGCTTGAAGCAAATTACATAGAGGCCTTAGAGGAAGACTTCTACCAAATAGAAATCTCAAAGGAAGAGGAAAAGGCAATACTTGAACTTTCACAAGACCAAAAAATTTACGACAAGCTTGTCGACTCCATAGTCCCGTCAATCCACGGCTACAGAAGAATAAAGGAAGCCCTGCTGCTGCAACTACTTGGAGGAGTGCATAAAAAAAGGAAAGACGGGGCTGTTTCAAGAGGGGACTGCCATGTGCTGCTGGTTGGCGATCCAGGTGCTGGAAAAAGCGCAATCCTGAAAAGGATAAGCCAGATAGCCCCCAAGGGGAGATATGTGGCAGGGATGGGCTCTTCAGGGGTAGGGCTGACCGCAGCAGTTGTAAAAGACGAGTTTCTCGGGGGATGGAGCCTTGAGGCTGGGGCGCTTGTCCTGAGCAACAACGGACTTGTTGCCATAGACGAAATGGACAAGATGAGCGATGAAGACAGGAGCGCAATGCACGAAGCGCTGGAACAGCAAAGCATAAGCGTGGCAAAGGCCAACATCCAAGCAACATTATCGTCAAAAACAACTGTGCTTGCAGCAGCCAACCCGAACAGGTTTGACTTAATCTTCCCGATAAAAGACGTGCCTGACCCTGAAAACGACGAAAGGCTGGCAAAACACATACTGCAACTACAACAAACCCCTGACTTAATTGAGCCTGAAATTCCCTCCGGCCTTCTAAAAAAATACATTGCTTATGCAAGACAGAAGAGCTCTCCAGTGCTTACTGATTCTGCATTTAATGAAATAAAGGACTTTTACGTCCAGATGAGAAACAGGGAAAGCACAGACGACAGGGCTGCACGCTCAATACCAATATCGCCAAGGCAGCTTGAAGCCCTTGTAAGGCTTGCAGAGGCGCATGCTAAAGTAAGGTTTGCTGACAAGGTAACTAAAAAAGACGCGAGAAAAGCCATAGAGCTGCTGACTTATTGCTTACTGCAGGTAGGATTGGACAGGGAAACAGGCAGGATTGACATTGACCGCATAGCTACAGGGATAGGCTCATCCCAAAGAGAGAGAATCTACGTTGTAAAGGAAATAATACAGGAACTTGAAGGACAAATAGGTAAGACAATCCCGCTTGAAGACGTCCAGAGGCTGGCGCAGGACAAAGGGATGAGCGCATCAGACGTTGAAGAAATAATAGAAAGGCTCAAGCGCTCAGGAGACGTGTTCGAGCCAAGATTCGGGTTCCTGTCGAGGGTGTAGTAAACAGGGAAAGTGCATGAAAGGCGGCTATGATATAGTTATTGCTGGGGCTGGGCCGGCAGGACTCAGTTTGGCAAGGGAGCTTGCTGATTCTGGTTTGAAAATTCTTGTATTGGATAAAAAGAAAAGCGCAGAGGACGTTCAATATAACACTTTAGGAAGCTTGATTGAGCCGAAAGAGTGGGGGCTGCCGTCAAACATTTTACATCCGGTTAATACACTGTATTTTGCTTCTAAGAATCAGGTTGCTATAAAGAGTATGCCAGTAAACTCAGTTAATTCAGTTAATAGAAAGAAACTGTTAAGTTTTCTCGAGAGGGATGCGAAGCGAAGGGGAAATGTCAAGGTTGCATATGAGGCGTTAATAGATGGCGTTGAGTTAGATGCGGGTGTTAAATCCATACAGTATACTTCGAAAGGAAAGAAAAAAATGGTTAAGGCAAAAATATTTGCAGACTGTTCTGGAGTGGGGGTTGTCATTGGGGGAAAACTTGGGCTTGTTCCAAGAAATCCCGTTACAGCCGTTGGTATAGAATACATTGTTCCGCTCAAAACAGAGCCTAATACCACGGACTTATTTGTTGGAAGCCACTTTAGAGGCGGGTATGGATGGATACTGCCGATTAATTCAAAGAAAGCCATAGTCGGTTATGGCACACTAGATAAAGAACTGTTTAAAGATGTTCAGCAGCTGATTGATGAAATGTGGAACATACCAAGAGTAAAGGAAAGATGCGAGTTTAAGCCGCTTAAGAAAGAAGTTGCTGTATTGCGGACTGGCAAGCCGCTGAAAAAATTTACGCAAGGCAATGTGGTTGTTGTCGGGGATTCAGCTCTTCAAGTCAATCCGATTTTAGGGGAGGGTGTGAGATTTGTGATGGACGCATCGCGAATGGCTGCAAAATGGATTAAGGCGGCTATTAAGAAAGGCGACATAAGCTTGTTAGAAAACTACAGCAGAGAGTGGAGAAAAAAATATTGCAAAAAATACGAGTTGGGATTTAAACTGCAAGAATTGGCGAAAAAGCATTCCAAAAGTGATGGGAATATGGATTTGGGTGTGAGATTCCTGAGGAAAAATTCAAGCAAAGACCTTTACAGATTAATTTCCGGGGATATTAGTTATCCTTTTCTGGCAAAAATTATGGGAAAAGCGCTGATAAAGAAGCTGGCAAAGATTTAAAAACCTCCTGCTTTTTCTTTTTGAGCATGGAATATGAAGAACTGCTGAAACGGGCGCGGAAGGAGTTGCCTGAGCTGTCTGAAGAGGTTGCAAGGTTCGAGATTCCAAAAGCCCGTGGCCATGTCCAGGGGAACAGGACGGTCATAAGCAATTTCCATCAGATTGCCGAGCTTGTTGGAAGGCCTGTAGAACACCTGCTGAAATACGTCCTTAGGGAATTGGCAGCGCCGGGAGACTTGACAAGCTCTGCGCTCATAATAGGAACAAAAATCCCTGCCTCAAGGATAAACGAAAAGGTAGTGCAGTATGTAAAAGAATTTGTAATATGCCCTGAGTGCAACAGGCCAGACACGAAGCTTGTTAAGGAAGACAAGATTAACTTCATAAAATGCTCTGTATGCGGAGCAAAGCGGTCAATAAGAGTAAGAATATGATTCTGGCAAAAGGGCATGTTGACAATGGAAGAAAGCTTGTTGCTGTTTGCGACGCAGAACTTCTCAGGAAAAGGTTTGAGGGGAAGGGCCTGCAGCTTGACCTTACAGGAAGCTTCTACAAAGGGCAGCAGGTCAGTAAAGAAAAACTGCAACAGCTTATAAAAGACGCATACGTTGTTAACTTAGTAGGGGAAGAGGCTATAGCTTTTGGAGTAAAGACTGGCCTGATAAAAAAAGAAAACGTCATTAGAATCGCGAATGTTCCGCACGCGCAGGCATTGATAACAGGGGGTACTTAGCCAAACCACCTGCCCAGCCCTTCCTGCCTGTCTTTTTCCTTTCCAAACACTTCTGCAATCCTCTGTTTTGTCAGGTCAAGAACCTGAATCAGGTAGGGGGAAACGGCATACTTTTCTGCAAGGCTTATCGCAGGCTCAAGATACTTTGTTACCGTGCCCTCAGATACGGTGAATAGAAGGTTCCCCCCGCAATCATCGCACCCACCGGACAGCAGCGGGCGCCGGAATTTTTTATTGCACTTACTGCAGCGGAACTGCTGGTTAGAGAATTTTCTTAGGTTCCCGCGAATGTCCTTAAGAAGGTGCTTTTCCACAACAAGCCTGGCAACATCCTTGGGATCAACCGCCCTTATCCTCTCTGCCAAAACCATCTGGCCCTTAAGCTTTTCCTCCATTGAAGGGATGGTCTTATAAGCAGAAACGACAACTCCGGAATTTATGTTCTGAATGTCATTGGTATAACCGATGCCCTCGTATTGTTTTTCTGTTCCAAGGCGGGAGCCTAAAAGCTCTACTGCAACGCTGAACGGCATCTTATAACTCAACGCAGCTTCATACAGCTCCAGAGGATATTTCCACGCAACATCAAACCTGTGCGCCATGTCATCAACTTCTGCAGGGATAATCCTTGGTATAAGGACAAGGGGGCTGTCCATGGTTTTAGCGCCCCTGGAATCAGGGAGATACTGCCTGGAAAAGTTAAGGAGGGTGTCCATAGCAAGCATTATGCACGCCTCATCCCCGTCTGCATCCCTCCTCATTGCCGCATGGAACAATGGGTGGGCAAGCAGCCCCTGGGTCTTGGAAAACCCTATTATCCTCCCCGTAACCCCGGCAGATATGTGGGGAGCCAAACCAATAACCAGCTGACCTATCAGCTCCTGCTTGTTTTTAATGTTGTAAAAAGGCTTAAGATTGTAAAGCGTGACAAGAAGCTCATCAACAAAGTTTGCTATCCTCAAAAGAACAACGTCTGCGCTATCCTCAGTCACTTCAACGTTTGAGGGAAGTATGACATCCTGCGGCATTATTTCCACAATCTGCTCTGGCGAAGCAATACGGTTGCCTTCAATATCATGGCTGTAGCCAAGCTTTACAAGGGACTCAACAGAAGCGCCTATTTCAATAGGCTTGAAATGGGTTATCGGAAGCTCGCTCATGTCATACCTGGTTGTGCCATCTTTATTTACGGCAATACCGTGTTTTGCCCTCAAAACCCCTTTCAAAAGATGCTCTGGAATGTGATTCCTGTTCGAAGTGCCCCTGACGCCTTTAATAAGGTCGGGGTATACGTTTTCATCAAGCTTTTTGCAGGCAGAAGCCATGTAATGCCTAATGTCAATGGCTTTTTTAGCAAATAGGGCTGGGTTGTGGTTGCAGCTCTGGGTTTTGCCGCAAATACTGCAGTTGTAAAGTTGCACCGCTCTTTTGCCGCAGGACTCGCAAACCCTGTAAATGGTTTCTGCATTGCAGTTTTTACAAAGGTAGGTTGGAAATTCTGCAATTATCTTTCCAGCTTCAAGGGCAGACTGGAAAGACCTTAACCTGCCCCCCTCCTTCCCTACAGGAAAAAGGGCGTGCGGGCTCCCTATAAGCTTTCGCATTTTGGCCTTTTCAGGCCGCCCCATCCTAGCGCCGATAAATGTGCCGCACTTATCCCTTATCTTAACAGAGGAAATTTTATTTATTATATCAAGTGTCTTAAGGTTAAGGTTCTGGGTTACTATGTTGTGCTGCTCTTTTACATTTGATAATGAAGGCTCAAGCCCCAGCGAAGCCGAAAAAGCAAATGCGTCATCAGCTTCAATTACTACAAACCCCCCAAAAACTTTATGAGGAAGCCCTAAAAGCTCCAGTGTTCTCTTCGCATCAAGAATCGGCAAGACTATTTTAGAATCAGTGTTTTTTGACTGCTTAAGCCATGACAACATCTCTGCCAGGTTTTCAGGAGTTATGCCGTTCCAAAAATACGTGTATCGGGGGTTTAATGGTATGTCGAGTTTTTTTGAAAGGAGCACTGACTGCTGTGACGAAGGGAAAGAAGGGAACTTTATTTTAATATACTCGTCATAAAGCCTTTTTGTTTCATCTTCATTTATCAACTTTCCAGCGTTTTCCAGTTCGCGTTTATGCCATTCCTCGCAATAGCCTGGCGGGACCAGAACGTGGTTGCGGTCATAAAAGTCGCCGTAACTAACAAGGAAATCCCCCAAGTAAAGTATTTCTGCAACCTCCTTTACATATTTCTTGGCCTCATGTTCGGTGTCAAGACGGATAACAGTGCCGTCATTAAGCTTGACAATCGGGCCGTCTATGGAGTCGCAGGGGGTTATTGCAGCTGCTTTGCCGGGCCTTTCAACTTTCAGCTGAGTGCCTGTCGCAATGTAGTTATCCAGAACAACCAACGTTGCCGGGTTAATGGCTGCAGAAGAATACCCGCTCATCCTTGTGCGGCCGTATCTAAGCCTAAACCCCCCTGCCTGCAAAGGATAAGTAAGGACCGGCCTCCCGGCAACCAGGTCTGAAATAAAAGTATAATCCGGGGTTATTTCACGCTCATCGCTTTTTTCCGACTGGCTTTTTTTCTTTACCTGTAATTTAATAAAATCCTCTATAAACCCCCAGTCCAAATCAAAATTTTTCTGCGCCCTTTTAATCTCCTTCCACAACTTCGGTGCCTTAAGGGCAAGCATGCTCACAACCAAACACACCCCTCCCCTGATTCTGTTTGTTTCAATCCTCGGGATGTCCTTAAACTGGCTGACTTCAAGCTTTTCTGTAGGGTCGCCATCTATTTCGATAGGGCAGTTCTTTACCAGAAACCTTACCTCTTCATCACTTGGCCTGTATTGGAGGTTGGTGACGCGATCATGGTAGTCTTCAAGCTCTGTGGCGCACCTGTTGCGTTCGTCTGAAGTAGAATCATAGGGAAAATACCCGTTCTTTTTTCTAACATAGTCTGCAACAACAAGAAAGAGCGCCATTGCAGTGCCGCCAGCACCACGCACCGGGCCTGAAAACATCGCGGCAAAATACGCCATGCCGTCCCTTCTTTTTTTTATTTTAAGCCCGGTGAACCCCTCGAGGGGTGCAGAAACAATGCCTATAGTCAGATAGGCAAACCCGGTTCTTATTCCAACTTCAATAGCTTCCTTTTTGCTGTCAAACCCGCAGAACCTGCTTTCAGCCACTTCCTCTGCTATAACCATTGCCACCTCAAGAGAAAGCTCGCCATACTGCTTTTCCAGCTCCTCAATGCGCTTGGCAAGGCCGCTGCCTATAATCCCTGGCTTGACTGCGCTGATAAGCCCCTCAACGCGCTCTGCCATGTTCTTTGTAAGAGGGACGTCAACCGTTTCCTCAGGGTCAAAACCTCGTGAACGCGCCTCATTGGCAACATCATAACAGCGAATAAGTTCTGAATCAATCAAGGAGAAATATTTTTCAATGGCTGGAGAAGCTTCTGGCATAAGAAAGGGGTAAGCGGTATGTTTTTATTGTTTTTGCACAGGTTTGGCATTGTTGAAAGTCTTGCCCGCTCTCTTATTCGCCCTTTCCTTTTTTCCTTCTCCCTTTAACTTGTTAGAGGGGGGAAGGAAAATTGGGGGAAGAAGCGACAGCAGCAAAACAGGCAAATAACGATTTTTTCAACAGAACCGCACAGGGGTCATTTCCCAAAATTTATTATATTCGCATCCCTTGTTTTAAGGTTTATTAATGGGAGCCTTGCAGGCTGGGGGTTGTGGCCGAGGCGCTCCTGGAACGAGGTCATGGACTGCCAGCATGAGCCGTTGATTAAAGTTGTTGATTTGTAATTTGAAACCGAAGTGCGGTGAATGTGACCTGTGATGAAAAAATCCGGAACAGGCTCTATAAACAGGGCATCGTGGTCTGGACTGGGGTTAATAAGGGTTGATGTGTGGCTGGGTGCCAAGTGGCGCCTCTTTAGCAAAAACTTCATTATCAGGTCTGCCCTTTCATATCCTCCCTTAAGTCTTATTGCATCAACATTTGCAACATAGTAATCAAAGCTGTAGCCGTGGTAAAGGAGACAGTTGAATCCTGAAAAGCCCTCTTTAGCGCCAATTTTTACCATGGCTGGGTTTGAGACAAGGAGGACGTTCTTTAATTTTACCAGCTTCTGGGTGAATTTGTTGTCAAGAGGCGGCTGCGGTTCTGGCATACGGACGGCATCGTGGTTGCCAGGACTAATAACTATGCTTATGTGCTCTGGTATTTCAGAAAGGGCTTTGGCGCAGGCGTCATACTGTTCTTTCAAATCGTGTATAGAAAGCTCTGAGTATTGGTTGTTGTAGACTCCTATCCCATCAACAATATCCCCGGCAATAAGTATATACTTCAGCTTTTCTGCAATTTCTTTTTGCTTCCTGTTTCCTGCCTCCAGGTTAACCCAGCTCAAAAAACGGTTAAACTCGTCAGGCATAAACTGCTTAGAGCCGAAGTGCAGGTCTGACATGCCTGCAAGATACTCTTCTTTTGGAGATTTTTTTAGTTCAAGCAACGGGATGTCGGGGAAAACTATGCTGTTAGCGAACATTACTCCCTGCCTGTATGAGCCTGATACCCCCACCACCTCGTCGGTTACCAGTTCCCTCGCTTCATTATACAAATCAGCGCGGTTCTTGTTTATCACGACTTTTTGCTGGCCAGTAGAATCTTCAAGGGTAACAATAAAGTTCTTATTTTTTGTCTCCCGCTTTTCGTTTACAATGCCAATAATAGATGCGTTGCTTGGGACGGCACGGTTTTTCAGTCTGATTACGGATAACAGGTTTTGCAGCTCCGGCCTGCCCCTGAGCAAGCCTTCAATAAGCCTGTATCTTGTGTTGAAATAGCCGACAAAATGCGAAATGTCGATTTTCTGGGGGGCGGTTTTATAAGAAGCTATTATCTGGGTGTCTTTCAGCTTATTCTCATCGGAAACAGGGGCTATATCTTCTATGCTGGGGAGCGATGCTTTTCCTTTTTCATACATAACTCTTATTTTCTCGATTTCCCTCCAGTTAACATTTTTTTCTTTTTTTGAAAGAAGTTTATTGGCCTCACTATCCAGAATGAGCAAATCCTCCCCTGGTTTTATAGAAGCATCCGCCTGCTCGACAAAATCCGGGCTGACTAATACGCCTTTTTTTAATAAAGCAGCCACATGTTCTTTTTTGGCTGTTGATTCCATTTTTGTTATAAGTTAAGCGCGTCCTGCAAGATTCGCCTTATGTTGGCAGCTTGGAGTGTTTTAGGAACAACAATTTCTCTTGTCCTTCCATACCTCCCTTTTGATATAACTCTTGCGGTTATTACGCCAAGCATATCAAGCTCGGATATTATGTCAGAAAGACGTCTTTGTGTCAATGGCCTAAGGTCTGTTCTCGTGCAAAGCTCCTTGTAAAACTCGTAAACAGTCCCGGTAAATATGGGTTGCTTGCCAGAGCTTGTTGATATGATTGAGTAAAGAGCCGCCTGAGCCTGTTTCGGCTGTGTTGAAACGGCATCCAGTAGCCTGTCCCGGTCTATTTTCTCTTCTGCCTCGTCAACATGCTCGGTTGTTACTTTTTGGTTGTTAGAACGGTCTGCCAGCTCCCCCGAGACCCTTAGCAGCTCAAGAGCCCTTCTGGCATCGCCGTGCTCACGGGCAGCATATGCAGAACATTTTTCTATTACCCCCTGCCCTATTTTGTTTTTAGCAAAGCCCTCTTTTGCACGCTCATTTAATATTTCCTGAATCTGCACCGCATTATAAGGCGGGAAAAGAAGCTCCTCCTCGGAGAGCGATGACTTAACCCGCGGGTCAAGGGCGTCGACAAAGTTAAGGTCGTTTGATATTCCTATTAAAGAAACAAAAGATTTCGACAGCTCCTCGTTTATTCTTGTTAGGTTGTAAAGCAATTCACTGCCGGTTTTCTTGGTTAACTGGTCTACCTCATCCAAAACAAGAATAACCGCCCGCTCAGATTCGTCAACAGCATTAAAAAACAGTTTGTAAACTTCGTCTGTTGGCAGGCCTGTTGGGGGAATTGTTTTACCAAACTCTCTTGCGAGCTGCGCTATGAGGCGGTATTCTGTGTCAGAAATTCTTTTTAACTTGCAGTTGATGTAAAGAATCTTAAGAGGGATGTTTTTAGAAATAACAAGTTTGTTAAACCCTTCAGCGACATCCTTGACAGACAGGGTTTTGCCGGTGCCGGTTTTTCCATACACAAAAAGGTTTGACGGCTTTTCCAGCTTCAGGACTGGAGCCAATATTTTGGCCATTTGCTCAATAAGGTCGTTGCGGTGGAGGATTGTTGCCGGCTTATAAGACGGCTGGAAAACCTTTTTATTTTTGAACACACTTTTTTTAGAAGCGAAATCCTCCAAAAACTGGACAAGTTCCTGTTGCAAACGAAACACCCCACAACTTCTCATGGAGATTTTGCGGGTTGTTTATTAAAGTTTGTATGATGCAAAGTATATCTTTTAAAATTCGTGTTTTTATTTTTTCGACCTGCAAAACAACAAGTAAAATGTTTTCAATATAGAAAACATATACGCTTGTTTGGGGTGGGTGGTGTGGTTTCCACAAGAAACCATCGGGTGGGTAACGTATTTGCTACTTTATAATAACAAAAACCTTTAAATACCCAACCCAACCCCTTATTTTATGCTTGTTCAAAAAAACACACTTAACCAACTAAAAGACTTTGGCCTGAATAGTTATGAATCTAAGCTGTGGGCAGCCCTCTTGTCAAGAGGCGTAGCAACAGCAGGAGAATTGTCCGACATAGCAAACGTTCCGCGTTCAAGGGCGTATGATGTTCTCGAAAGCCTCGAAAAAAAAGGTTTTTTGGTGATGAAAATAGGCAAACCGATAAAATACCTTGCAGTTGACCCGGAGCACGTGCTTACACGGGTTAGGAAACGGATTCAGGAAGAGGCAGACATACAAACCCAAATCATTACAAAACTAGAAACGAGCGAAATTCTAGACGAACTTAAGCTTTTGCACAAAACAGGGATTAAACAGGTCAACCCATCAGACTTCTCTGGCATTTTCAAAGGAAGAAAGAACGTTAACCACTATGTTGAACGCGCCATAAAATCAGCTAAAAAGCAGGTTGTAATACAGACTACAAGTGCAGGCCTTATAAGAGAGAGAGACTCATTCAAATCAGTCCTTAAGAAAGCGAAGGAAAACGGCGTTAAGGTGATGATTGCCACCCAATTGACACAGGAAAACAAATCTGCAGCTGCTGAATTGAGCAAATTCGCTGAAATCCGGGATACCCAAACAGAAGGCAGGTTCTACATAATCGACGGGGATGAGATAATTTTCATGCTTTTGAACGACGCAGATGTTCATCAGACTTACGACTCGGCAATCTGGGTCAAGAGCCCATTCTTTGTTTCCTCAATGAAGAAGATGTTTACAACTTCATGGAACACCATGAAGAAGGCTTGACGGGTGCGGAGCCGCAATAACAAACTTTTTTATAACCGCCGTTTCTTCATTATTTCATGCGAAACCAGACCAAACTTAAGAAGGTGCTTGATGAAGTTGTTTTAGACATAACCCCCTCCCCCGAAGAGCTTCATAGAGCAGAGTCTGCTGCATGCAAAATGGTTTCTAAGCTGAACAAGCAACTAAAACCCCTAAAAGCCAGGGCCATAATTGCTGGCTCCAGTAAGAAGAACACGCAGCTTAAGAACACATTTGAGATTGACGTTTTTGTTCTTTTCAACTACAAAAAGCATGCAGGCAACGGCTCTGCGATATCCGACATTCTTGCAATCAAGCTAAAGAAAGCGTCCGTTAAAGCGGAACGCCTTCACGGCAGCAGGGACTACTTTCAGACAAGAATCGCCCCTTACACCTTTGAAATTGTTCCCATCTTAAACATTGCTTCTTCAAAACAGGCAAAAAACATTACAGACGTCTCCCCGCTCCACGCCAGATGGGTTGGTAAGAAGTCAAAAAACAAACAGGCAGACATAAGGCTCGCGAAAGCGTTCATGTCTGCCTTGGGCATTTACGGGGCAGAATCCTATGTAAGGGGCTTTTCAGGCTATGCCTGCGAGGTTTTGGCAATACACTACGGCTCTTTTGTCAATTTGCTCAGGGCAGCAACAAAATGGAAAGAGAAACAAATAATAGACCCTGAAGGGAGTTATAAGTCCAGAAACCCGCTGATAGAGCTTAACAAACCAAAAACATTAAGCCCCTTAATCCTTATTGACCCGGTTCAGCCCAGCAGGAACGTCACTGCCGCCCTAAACGACGAATCTTTCACTGTTTTCAAGAAAGCGGCATACAACTTTTTAAGAAGTCCGTCTAAACAGTTTTTTACCAAAAAAACTGTGGTAAAAAAAGATTTAATCAAAGCAGTAACTAAAAAATCACTCCTTCTAATAGTTGATGCCGTTCCTGAAAAGAATAAAAAAGACGTGATGGGAGCGGCCATAACAAATAAGTATGAACTTTTAAGAAATAAGCTGGCAGAACACGGCTTTAAAGTTATAAAGAGCTCTTGGGACTGGGATGAGCGGAAGGGCATTATTTGGTTTTTTATTAACAAAAAATTTCCCTCTGCAACTGAAGTCAGGAAAGGTCCGGAAGCATCTGATAAAGCCAACTCGTTAAGATTCAAAAGAACCCATAAAAACACTGTTGTCAAAAAAGGCAGGCTTTTTGCAAAAGTCAAGAAAAAATTCCCCACACCCAAAAACCTTGTCAACTTTATTCTAAAGCAAAACAATTTTAAAAACCGGATTGAGAAGGCAACAGCAGAATGGCACTAGAATTTATCACGACAATTCTATTGAGCATGCTCCCTGTTTCTGAGCTGAGGGGGGCGATACCCTACGGCATTATATATGGGTTAAACCCAGTCCTGGTTTTCATAACTGCAGTCGTATCCAATATTTTGGTAATTCCAATAATTTTTGTCTTTCTTAATTACATCCACAACCACCTTATGCGCATTAAAATTTATGAGGGTATGTTTGGAAGGTTTATCGAAAGAGTCAGGCGTAAGGCGCATCCCCGCATATTAAAGTATGGCTATCTGGGATTAACGCTTTTCGTCGCAGTGCCGCTTCCTGTAACAGGCGCCTACACAGGAACACTTGCAGCGTGGCTTTTTGGCATGGAAAGGAAGAAAGCTTTCCTTGCGTTATCGTTAGGCGTTGTTATGGCAGGCATTATAGTGACAGCAGCGGTACTTTCCGGAGTAGAAGCCAGCACATTCATAGGCGACAGGCTAACCAACTAAGTAAGCCCTTCCATTGTAGAAAACAGTCAAAACTTTTTCATTGACATATTTTACCTTCGGGTTCGACACAACAATGCTCTGGTAATCTTCAGGGTTAATTACTTCAAGTTCAGGATAAACTGCCGAAACCCTTGTCTTGTATGTTTTTAATTTTTCCAAGCCCTTTTTTGCGTCAACACCCTCTTTTTTGCCGCTTAAGAGGTTTTCCCCAACAACCCTTTTTCCCTTTCCCACATAAGTTATTTGCAGTATCCTGCCGCCCTGCGCCACCACGTCCCCCCTTGTAAAAGGAGGAACCCGGTATAAGATTGTAGACCTGTAAACAACACGCCTTTTTTTCCTGCTAATTCCGAATATTTTCTTTGACAAGACAACAGTGCCCCCAAAACGCTTTGCCAGTTTATTCCCGAGGGACTGGGCAAATTTCCACGAACTTATATAGTAGTCAACCCCTTCCTTCAGAATCTTCTTTTTAACAAGACGGGCTTTTGAGGTATTTTCAAGCCCAGAAGCTATAAACCCCTCTACTTCCCTCTTCCTTGGCCTTACCTGTATTATGGCCTCATAGTAGTTACGGTGCATGCATCCACGAAAACCGATACCTTTTTATTTCTTTCCTGAAGCCAGCCTCATATGAAAAAATTTTTGCAGAGGTTATGGCGCTTCATATGGGCGGATAACAGCCTTCTGAGCTGGGTAGTCAATGTTGTTCTGGCTTTTATAATAATAAAGTTCTTAGTATACCCTGGTCTGGGTTTTTTACTTGCAACAACAAACCCAGTTGTTGCTGTGGTGAGCGGAAGCATGGAGCACCACGAGACTTTTGATGAATGGTGGCCCAAAAAAGCAGATTTTTATGAAAAGCTCAACATCACCAAAAAGGATTTTGAGGGCTTCCAGTTTAAGAACGGCTTCAATAAAGGAGACCTTATGATACTTAAAGGCAAAAAGCCGAGCGAACTTTTGATAGGGCAAACCATTGTTTTCAGAGGCGATGCCAAAGAGCCCGTCATACACCGCCTAGTCTCAAAACAAAAGGCAGAAGGAACTTACGTGTTATCCACTAAAGGGGATAATAACGACGCCCAGCTTTCTTATGAGAAAAACATCCCTGAAGAACAGCTTATAGGACAGGCCCTGATAAGCGTGCCGTTTCTCGGATATGTAAAAATAATCTTCACAGAGGCCCTTACAATTTTACAGGGAGGCAGCGCTTGAAAATGCTCTTTTGCCCAAAATGCGGGTCTATAATGTCTTCTAAGGAGCAAAAAGGCAAAAAACAGGCTGTATGCGTCTGCGGTTATATCGGCAAAGAGCCAATTAGCCGATTAAAAGAAAAAATCAAGCAAAAATCTCAAGACGTGCACGTGTTAAGTAAAGAAGCCGAGACGCTGCCGGTAACAGATGCGGAATGCCCTAAATGCAGCCATAAGCAAGCATATTACTGGACCATGCAGACAAGAGCGGCTGACGAGGGGGAAACAAAGTTCCTTAAATGCAAAAGCTGCAACCACACCTGGCGGGATTATGG
>JAGVYT010000025.1 GCA_018303115.1 Candidatus Woesearchaeota archaeon
AACTGTCGCCAAAAGAAAGCATGCGGGGCATAAGCAAGTAAGAGATAAACTACGTAAAGTAAAAAAAAGAAGCAGCAAAAAAATCAAAAGCCCTAAACGACTTAAAAAGAAAAAGGTCGGGCTGCGCCACATACACAAAAAAATCCGCAGACATATTAAGAGATTTGCAAGAAAATACGGGCTGATTTAGAAAACACATTCTGATCTGTCGTGCTCCACTTTCCTCCCCCTCAAATCTTAGATGGTAGAGGTAGACTTCTATTTAACAAGAATAACGAAAAAAATAAATACTACCCTGCTCTTTATAATGTTTATGATTGACCTTGAAAAACTTATGTCGGAAGAAGAGTGTATTAATGGTGTTATTGGCGGTGATGGCTACTGGGGAGAAATTAATAGAAAGTTACCTCACGGTGTTGAGAGAATCAGGCCAGCTTATTTGAGCAGCGTTTGGCCTCCTGATATTACAGAAGATAAGCCTGACGGTGTTGTGATGCCTTTTGGCGTAAATGTAACATTCTCAAACGAATTAGACCGACAAGGACTCATTGAGAGCGCAGAAAGGTTGGGTTATAGCGTCAGTGTCAAAATTAACAGGCTTGATCCTAACCAAGTGCGTTTTCATAGAACTGAAAATTTGCCGGGTGGCGGGACTATTACATATTCAGTTTGTAACATTGATAGTCGCGCTTCTGTAACTTTTATTCCATATGATGGAGGAAGAATTCACAAAACCAAAATATTAATGGAGTATCTACAACATTTAACTTTACAACCTGCAAGTGCCCTTTAGAAGAATTAAAAATAGTGGTTGCTAGCAGCTTCTAACTGCGAAAACATGCAGAAGCTCAATCTTCCCCGAGATAATGAAACATTTAAATAGGTGTAGTATAGGTGTAGTGCAAATTATGGTAAAAGAGGTGTTATGATGGACAGCAAGCTGCTCATATCCATTGTTGTTGTCGTTGTTTTTGTAATCACTTTTTTTGCCTACTCTTCCTTTAACCAGCCGGGCCCTGAGCCTGCAGCCGGCCAGGACGAGCAAGCCCAATTATTGGGGGGTGCCGATAGAGTCGAGGTGTTTGAAGGCAGAATTGCGGGGATAACAGAAGATGGCTTGACGCTTACTACGAATAATGGCGTTTTGACGCTTAAAAAATCGCCTGCAACAAGGTATGCTGAACTTTCTGACGGAAGCTCCAAGGCGATTTCCGAATCCGAGTTAAAGCAAGATGGCCAGGCAACAATAGTCGCTGGCTCAAACACGCAGACAGGCGAGTTCACTGCGTTGTCTGTAACGGTTACGGGTTCGTAGGCAGGTTTATTCAGCAGGGAAGGTGGCGTTACTGCGTTGTTTAATGGCAAGCTTGTGAACATGGTTCTTACAGTTTTTGATGCTGAATGGCAAAGTCCAAAAAAAGAAAAGTATAAAAACTGCAGAATCGTGAGTTAAGCATAATGGTAAAATCACCCAGAGGCATTGTAAACGCAAGGCAGTTCTTGCAGGCATACCTCTCAATGGAAAGGCCGACAACAACCCACCTGTTCTATTCAAAGGGAGTTCTTGATTTCCTCGTGGGAATGATTATTGGCGTTGTCATAGGCATAATAATAGCGAGTTACATCTGACTCTTTCAGCTTAACGGAGCGCTTACGTTAACAAACCCTTCATGCTTTCTGGCAAAATTATCGCCAACGCCTAAAGTTCCCTGAATGTTCTTCGGAAGAACCCTGAATGCGGTGTACTCGCCCCCTGTCACGTTTATGCCGACTTCCATGTGCGTGAAATTAGCTTCTGTATTGGAAGCGTTGTAGAACGACAATCGGTAAGGCTTCCCGTCAAGAGAGAACGGCAGGGTAAAGATTCTGCTGTAACCGTCCTGTGAATTCGCCGCAAGAACCAGCTCGGATTCTATTACATCTGCCAGGTCCTCGGCAATCTCTTTAGCGCGGTCATCAGTTGCAATAAAAAGCTTGTCAGATATAACCGCAAGAAAGGCTATGAGGAACAGCGTCATAAAACCCATGATAAGGGCGGTCTCGTTTGCAGCCTGTCCTTTTTTTCCCATTCTGCCTCTTTTTTGTTAAGCTTTAATATGAATTTTAGCGGCAATAGTAACCGCTACGATGACTATTGTCAGTGGTTGCAGCTGTTACTGCAGCTTATTGTTGCTTAAGCCGTTTTCTACTTCCCTAGCGCTATCTGATGTATTTAAAATTATGGGAGAACGAGGGGCATTGTTGAAAGTCTTGCCTGTTTGCTTTCTTTGGCTTGCCCTGTTTTATCTCTCCCCTTAACCTTTTAGAGGGGAGAGATAAAATTAAAGGCAGCAGGAACAGAATCAAAACAGGCAAAATTGACTTTTTGAACAGAGCCGGAGAACGGGTTTGTCCTGAACGCTGCTTCTTGGCTTGGCTGCTCCCGCTTTCTCCGGCCTTAACCGGGTATGGCCGGGAGAAAGCGAGGCAAGCCAGAGAAGCTGAATTATCATCGATAACCACAAAAACGTATACTAGAAGCTTTTTTGACATATATACTACTGTATAGAATTATTTAAATACTTGCTTGATTTAAAAATATAGAAATTAGGTGTTTTGTTGGCGCAAAACACGTATTGTTTGTTTGGTAAATGCTTATTGGCGTAAGCAATTAATGAGTTCTAGAGGTAGCTGTAACATAACTACTTTATAAACTTTGCGGTTTTTCAGTATAACAGTTGAGTATAACCGCTAGCGTGGTTGTGTTCTGGCTGATTGAAAAATAAAACAAAAAATAAACCGCGGGGTGGCTAGAAAATGGACTTTATCGTGCAGGACGCATTAAAAAATGCAGAACAAGACTCAGAGCTTAAGGCAGTCGTTGGACAAGCCAACATAAAGGTTGCTGGAGTGGGCGGAGCAGGCAACAACATGGTAAGCTGGCTCCACAGAAAGGGCATTAAGGGCGCTGAGATTATCGCATGCAATACCGATAAGCAGCACCTTGACATCAGCCATGCTGACCAGAAATTTATAATCGGGAAGGATTTGACTCGCGGCCTTGGTTGCGGAGGATTTCCTGAGAGGGGTGCTGAAGCTGCAAAAGAGGCCCTTCAAGAGATAAAGGAGGCCATGAAGGGGGCAGACATGGTGTTTGTATGCGCAGGAATGGGAGGAGGCACAGGGACAGGTGCTGCCCCGGTAGTTGCAAAGGTAGCCAAAGAGAACGACGCCATTGTTATAGGCACTGTTACGATGCCTTTCAAGATAGAGAGAGCAAGAATAGACAAGGCGGAATTCGGACTGCAGCAGCTAAGGCAGGTTTGTGATACGGTAATTGTAATTGACAACAACCGGCTTGTCCAAATCGCAGGAAACCTTCCAATAGAACAGGCATTTGCAGTTGCAAACGAGCTTATTGCAACAATGATAAAAGGGATAGTGGAAACAATTGCCGTCCCATCGCTGGTAAACCTCGACTATGCGGATGTCAAGGCCATAATGACCAACGGAGGGGTTGCTGCAATAGGGGTAGGAGCATCTGACACCAACAACAGGGTTGAAGAAGCGGTTCAGGGAGCACTAAGCAACCCTCTGCTTGATATCAACTATAAAGGCGCTACAGGGGCTTTAATACACGTTTCAGGCGGCTCTGACATGACACTAGACGAGATAAACAAGATTGGGGAGCTTGTAACTGAGAGCCTTGATGACGATGCGAATGTCATCTGGGGCGCAAGGATAAGCGAGGATATGAAAGGCAAGATAACAGTGATGACAATAATAACAGGTGTGAGCAGCCCGTGGATACTCGGCAATATCAAGTCCGGAAGGGGCATGAGAACACCGAAGAGAACAACAGTGGACAACGACCTTGGCATAGAAATCGTTTCATAATCACCGTTTAGGTGAGTTTCTTTGCCTTCATTTTACCACCCCCAACAAACAAAGTGAAGGCAAAACATCTGCCCCGCCTTCAACAGCGGGGTTTTTTTATTTTTTAGGAAATAGTAAGATTTAAATATGAGTATAACCAAACTAAAGGTATGACTCTAACAGTTGTAAGTAAAATCGGGCCGAAAGGGCAGATAGTGCTCAAAAAGAAGCTAAGGGAAGGGCTCGGGCTGCGAGAGGGGGAAATGGTAGAGGCGCAGCTGACCAGAGAAGGGATACTTATAAAGCCGTTTGATGCAGAGAAGCTGATAAAATCATTTGATGAGCTTGCAGCCAAAGTTTCCGCTAAGTGGCCTAAGGGGCTTGATTCTGTAGAAGCAGTGCGAAGAGAACGGAGATGAAAATGAGTCTGCTTCTTGACACCTCTTGTCTGGTCTCCTTTTTCATATCAGACGCGCATCATGAAAAGGCGAAGCTGTTGAGGGACAGGATACTTCGGCGTGAAATTAAAGGACTCATTTCAGCATTGTCGCTGGCGGAGCTTTGTGGTGTCATAAGGAGGAACAAAGGCGAAGCGGAAGCAACACAGGTTAAGAATGCCATGAAAGACATCGCTGGAGGGAAAATTATCAGCATAATTCCAATAAGCAATTCTGATGCCTCTCAGGCAAGCGACCTGGCCATCAAAATGGGTTTGAAAGGGGCTGATGCGATTATTGTGAATGCCGCTAGCCAAAGCAGGTCTAAGATTGTAACGTTTGACGAAGAAATCAAGAAAAAAGCGAAATCATCTGTTGAATTTTATGAGACTCTATGAAGGACGGTAACAGTTTTCTCTTGTGTTAAGCCGTTGCTTCAACATTTAATAAACTATGATGTTAAAATAAATATTTTTCTGTTACGCCTGCCTTCAACGGCTGTTTTTCTCCCATTAACTTTTTAAAGCTCTACTAAATAGCTTTTTTCTTATGCTTCCTGAAAAATTGATCGTAACACCTGAAACCGGACGTGAAGATATTACTGTAAAATTAGGCGAAGGTGTCGTCTTTGAAACAAAATGTAATGGAAGCGCTCACCTTACACGATGGTCGGTAAACCCAGCTAATCCTGCCGAGTTTTATTTACGTGAACTTGGAAGGTTTCTTGAGCATCTTGTAAATACAAATTACCGCCAAGAAAAAGCAAAAGCGTTTCCTCCTGGAGTTCTCTATGTTTATAGCTCTGAAGGCGCTGCTGAAAGACTTGCCTTAATTGCAATGCTGGGTGAAGATCCAAAACTGTTGCAGCATGAGCAAATTGCGGAGTTGCGATTTTTGAGAATAAACACATATCATGCAGATTTCGGCATGCAACCCAGCCCTGAGGAGCCAACAAGTAACAGAGGATGGTCACTAGAACCTTGGACCCCTGAGAAAGGAGAGCTATTTGTCATTACTAATGACCCTGAGTTAGCCGTGCCCGTAGCAGGCTTAATCTCCTGCACATCTGGGCTTGAGGTTAGCACCGAGCAACTATTACCTGCACTTAACGATGTGTATGCAAGATTATAATCACTTTTTAGACGTTACATTTGCAAACAGCTCTTCCTCATCAGTCTTTACGTTTAGTCGCCTAAAGAACTCGCACACATTGTGGATGTCCCGCTTCAGCATTTCCCCTGCATGAGGCGCTCTCAGTGGAGATGCCTGCGAGAAGTCAATTAATACCGGTTGCTCATTGTAGTTGAGGATGTTGAACTTTGACAAGTCGCCGTGAACGTAGCCGCTGCTGTAAAATTTCTTAATATTGCCGATTATTTGCTCAAAAAACTGCTTTGGATTCTGCGGGATGCCGTCCTTTATCTTCATGGAAGGCTTGTCATCACCGACAAAGCTCATCACCAGTATATTTTTCATGAAAGTTATGGGCAATGGCGCTTTGACGAGAGCGTTTCTTGCAGCCAGCAGATTTCTGTACTCGCGCTGTGCCCATGCAAAGATTATCTTGCGCCTTTTCTTGGCAAGATTCTCATAGCGGGGGTCAACCCTTATGTAGTCGTACATCTTCTTGAAATCAGCGGTTTCAAGGCGGTAAATCTTTAGGATGACCTTTTCATCCCCTCTTGAGGCAGAAAAAATGTTCGCTTCCTTGCCAATCGAGACTGGGCTTAGCGTTCCATCCTCGAAGAAGTCCTTGCTGCTCAGAACGAAGAGGTTGCGGATGGTGAACTGGTCAAATACGTTTTCCTCAGTCTTAAACCGTTCCCTGAATTTTTTCGCCATAGAAGCAATTACTGCCGCTGCGTTTATAAAACTTTATAAAAAGACTGATTGCAGCTAAGTGCATGGAAGAGATAAAATTAGTGTTAGTTAGCGGCAGTGGAAAGCACTTATACGTTAGAAACCTTAATCAGGACTACCACTGCCAGTATGGAGTGATAAAAAAGGAAGACCTTAAAGGGGTTAGCGGCAGCGGTATTGTAAAAACCAACAAAGGTGTTGAGCTGCCAGCCTTCAAGCCGTCCTTCATAGACGTCTTCAGGAAAATCAGGAGAGCCCCTCAGGTAATCCCGGCAAAGGATATGGGGAGCATAATTGCAGAGACGGGCATGGGCAAGGATTCTGTAGTGGTTGATGCAGGAACAGGGAGCGGCGCCCTTGCCATTTTCATGGCAAATATTGCGAGTAAAATCATAACGTATGAGGAAAGGCAGGACTTTGCCAAGATAGCTGCTGAAAACATAAACCTGCTGAAGGCAAAAAATGTCTTGTTGAAAAACAAGAATGTCTATGAAGGCATAGACGAGCGCAATGCTGATGTGGTAACCTTTGACCTGCCTGAGCCGTGGAAAGGGGTTGGCGCAGCGAGCGCAGCCCTTAAACCCGGAGGCTTTCTGGTATCGTATAGCCCAACCATACCACAGGTCTGCGATATGCTCACAGCAGCAAAGGAAAAAGGCTTTATCCACGTAAAAACCATAGAAATAACAGAGCGCGAGTGGGAAATCGAGAACAGGATAGTCAGGCCAAAGTCGCAGACAATAGGGCACTCGGGGTTTCTGACGTTTCTGAGAAAAATTAAGTGATATCTCTCTTGACAATTTCCCCAGGCAGGGTTGTCTTGTTTGGCCAGATTTTTCTTCCGGGATAGACGGAAGTGCGGATGCCAGTCTTTACATTTTCTGCAATTATTGTCCCGAATTTCCTGCGACCTGTGCTGATAAGTTCTTCTTTCACCACAGATTTAACCGTTTCATTGTCATGGCGGAGATTGGCAACGATAAAGCCCGCACCCAAGTTAACGTTCTCTCCAATCACGGAGTCTCCGACATAGCTTAGATGTCCGATGTGCGTGTTGTCCATTACTATGGAATTTTTTACCTCAACAGCGTTCCCAATCCTGCAGTTGTTGCCGATTGAGCTGAAAGCCCTGATATAGCAGTTTGGGCCAATGTCGCAATTCTCTCCTATCACTACCGGACCTTCTATGTAAGCCCCCGACCTTATGAGAGAGTTTCTGCCTACAAAAACCTTCCCCTTTATTATAGCGCCTTTCTCCACAGTAGCGTAAACATCGCTGCTTATATTGTCCGATACTGCTTCATTTGCATCAAGCAATGACCATGGGTAAGTTACTGGAAGCCAGAAATCTGCCCTTTCCACAATTATCTTTTTCTTTTTGGCAAAGGCCCTGACGGCATCCGTCACCTCATACTCGCCCCGTGAGCTTTTCTTAAGCTTCTTGATAACGGCAAAAATGTTTTTGTCAAGAACATAAAGCCCTGTGTTGGCCAGGCCTTCTGAACCTGATTCCGGTTTCTCCTTGATGTCCGACAAGAATTTGTCATTGGCAACAACTTCACCGAAGCTGCTTACATCCTTAACCTCTTTTGCAAGAATGCAGTATTCATGTTCCAGACAACGCTCAATGTCCTCCCTGCTGTAAATGTCATCTCCCATAAGGACAATAAACCTGTCAGAAACAAGGTTCTCAGCAGAACTCAACGCGTTTCCGGTTCCAAGCTGGCTTTTCTGCTGAACATAAGTTATTTTTATTTTGCCATAGCTGCTTCCAAAATGATTGCTTATCTGCTCTCCGCAATGGCCTATGACTATTATAGCCTCTTCAACCAGCCCTTCAAGCTTGTTCAGGATGTGCCCCAAAATTGTCTTATTGGCGACCTTAAGCAGGCATTTTGGCCTGTTAATGGTAAGGGGGTGTGTCCTCGTTGATTTCCCTGCCGCAAGTATGACCGCTTTCATTTTCCAATCTCTGATTTGGCAGCCTCGGCAATGTCGTTGGCAAGCTTCTTTATTTCACTTTCGCTTTCACCCTCAACCAGTATGCGCAGCTTATTTTCAGTGCCTGAATACCTTACAAAAACACGGCCATTGCCTCCCAGCTTTTTTTCCGCCTCTTTAATTTTAGAGATTACAGCAGGCATTCCATTTAACTCCCGCTTTTCCCTGACATCAACATTCATCAGGAGTTGGGGGTATTTTTCCAAAACAGCAGCCAGTTCAGAGAGCTTCCTGCCCTGCTCTTTCATGACATTCAATATTTGCACAGAAGAAAGCACTGCGTCAGCTGTTTTTGAGAACTCGGGAAAGAGAATGTGCCCTGAGCTTTCACCTCCAACGCTTAATCTGTGCTTAAACAGCTCATTGCCCACATTTTTATCGCCGGTATTCACTCTAGTTACGTTTATTCCCAACTTCCTCAATGAGACATCCAAACCAATGTTGCTGTAGCCTGTAACTACAACACGGTTTTTGTTAAGCTTACCTTTTGTTTTAAGATTAACCGCGGCAGCAGCAATCAGTGCATCGCCTTCAACAACATTACCAAGCTCATCAACCATTACCAGCCTGTCAGCATCTCCGTCAAAAGCGACCCCGGCGTCAAGCTTGTTTTCCCTGACTAGCTTTTGAAGCTGCTCAGGAAACAACGCACCGCCTTTGTTGATGTTATTGCCGTCAGGCTCATTGTTGATTATGGTTGCCTCGGCTTTTAACTCATGGAGCAAGTCCTTAACTATGTAAGAAGCAGCGCCGTTTCCTGCATCAACAGCTACCTTAAGCCCTGACAAGTCGCTGCCCTGCAAGCTGTCTGTTATCATTGAAATATAGTTTTGTTTCACATCCCTGACTCTGAAAACGCTTCCTGGAGTCTCAGACTTAACGAATTCTTTTGAAAAGAATATTCGTTCAAGCTCTTTCTCTGCTTCTTCCGGAACTTTAAAGCCTTCTGAAGAGAAAAACTTGAAGCCGTTCTCATCAGCAGGGTTATGGGAGGCGGAAATCATTATGCCGCCGTCGCAATCTTTTAGCTGCAGCAGGTAAGAGACGGCATTGCTGGGAACAACACCAAAAGGCAGGGCGTCTGCACCTGAAGAAGTTACCCCTGCAATTAATGCTTCCTCAAGCATGCTGCCAGAGACTCTGGTGTCCCTGCCTATCGCTATTTTTATTTTCCCGCCATTATTCTTAGAAACTAAAGCCACAAACGCCTTCCCCAGCCCTAAAGCAGCATCCGCAGTAATCGGCCACTCATTGACCTTCCCGCGAATCCCGTCTGTTCCGAACAGTCTCACTTCACAGTCACGCTCTTTGCCAGGTTTCTGGGGTAATCCGGATTTAAACCTTTTAGTAAAGCTATGTGGTAGGCAAGAATCTGGACAGGTATTATGTTGACAATGGGAGAGGCGTTTCCAACGTCAGGAACCTTTATCCAGTAATCAAAGACTTCATTGTTTTCAGGAGCAATGCCGATAATAAACCCGCCCCTTGCTTTTATCTCGCTGGCGTTGCTAATCATCTCGTCCCTGACTTCGTCGTTAGCAACTAATGCAATGCAGGGCGTTCCATTTTCTATCAAAGCGAGAGGGCCATGTTTCAGCTCCCCGCCTGCAAAGCCCTGGGCTCTGATATAAGCCGTTTCCTGGAGCTTAATTGCAGCCTCTAAAGCCATGGGATAGTTCAGGCTTCTGCCAATTATGTATGCGTCATTCCTTCCTTTCAGCATTTGTGCAAGCTTCCTGATGCGCTCTTCATAGCGGGGGTTAAGCATGTCATTCACAGCTTCAGCCACGTCCATCAGCAGGAACTTGCCCTCCTGAAGCTTCCCGATGGAAGCGTAAGCGAGAAGTGTTGTGACTGCCAGCTGCGCCGTCGTTGCCTTTGTCGAGACAACAGAGCGTTCCACACCGGCATTAACCATGAAGTATTCATCCGATGATCGCATCATCGTAGAGCCAAAAACGTTAAGCAGCGAGATAACCCTTGAGCCTTTCTTTTTTGCAGCATCTATTGCATCAAGGACGTCTGCTGTTTCGCCACTCTGGGAAACCGCTATGACAAGCGACTTTGGAGTGAGGTAATGGCTGTAGTTTGGGAATTCTGAGGCAACATATGAATTAACATGCTTCTTCGCGACCTTGCTGAAAAGGTATTCCCCAGTCATGCACACCTTTCCTGCACTACCACATCCGATAAGAAACGTGCCATAGGCGTTATTGATGTCGTTTGCAAAAGCGAGCATCTTGGCTTCATCCTGGTTTATTGCGCCCCATAGCGTTTCCTTCTGCTCCATTATCTCCTTGATTAAGTAATGCTCATACCCCTGTTTTTCAGCTGTTTCTTGCTGCCAGTCTATTTCAATAATCCTTTTATCAATTTTTTCGCCGCTGCCGATGTTAAAGAAAGTAGTGGCAGAGTCAATAACTGCGAGTTCGCCGTCATCAAGATACTGCACCCTCCTTGTATGCTTTAAAAAGGCGGTAATATCCGAAGCAATGAAAAACTCGTTATTTCCGACACCAACAATAAGCGGGGTGCCTTTCCTGACAGCTAAAAGCTTCTTTGAATCTGCACTTATCGCAACAAAGGCAGACCTGCCCCTTAGCAGATTCGCAACCTCTTTCACAGCCACTTCAAAACTAATGCCCCCCTTCATCCTTTCCTCGATAAGATGGGGAATGATTTCAGTATCTGTTTCAGACGAAAACTTGTGGCCAGAAAGCTGCCTTTTAAGCTCCTGATAGTTTTCTATAATGCCGTTGTGGACAACGGCAGTCTTTCCTGAGCAGTCAAGGTGGGGGTGGGCGTTTCCTTCTGTGACGCCGCCGTGCGTTGCCCACCTTGTATGCGCAATTGCAAGGTTGCTTCTGACAAGCCCCACATTACCGCTGTCGCTTATCTTTCCAACTTTCTTAATTACCCTGACTTCAGAATCGGCTACAGTTGCAATGCCCCACGAGTCGTAGCCCCTGTATTCAAGGTCTTTTAAGCCCTCAAACACAACTGTGGAAGCGTCTTTTTTGCCCTTGTAAGCTATTATACCGCACATTTAGAATCACTTAAAAATTCGCAGCAGCCGCAAAAAACAAGCAGCTGCCACGGAGGTGTTCATACTACAGATAAGCGAGACGCACACCTTTATAAGTATTATTAAAAAAACAATAAAACCATTAAAAAAAGATTTATAATATCGGTGTTTGAGCAACGCAAAGCTTTATTAACAATATGCCCCGTATAACAGACATGGCTTACATTGACCAGGTAATAAGAAATGACTTTGTTGTTATTTTTCTCATGATTGCTGTAATATTCGTGATGTTAGCAAAAGCCAAATGGGGCTAGACCTTATATGAAAAAGGAAATAAGGCTTCTTGGGATAGATGACGCGCCTTTTGACAAGTTCAGGGACGGGAAAACACTGATAGTCGGTGTGTTTTTTCGCGGCGGCAGCAGCATCGATGGGGTGCTGTCAGAAGTTGTTGACGTGGACGGAACAGACTCCACTGCCAAAATAATAAAGATGGTTGCAAAAAGCAAGTTCTATCCGCAGCTGAAGGCTATACTGCTGAAAGGGCTTGCTTTCGGGGGCTTTAACCTGATAGACATTGCAAAAGTCAGCGGCAAAACAAAAGTGCCCGTGATAGTCATAATGAGGCGAATTCCTAATACGGGAAAGATGAAAGAGGCGCTGGTAAAGCTCGGCAAAAAAAGCAGCATAAAGCTCATTGAAAAAGCAGGCCGCATACATAAAGCAGGGGTTCTTTACATGCAATTCTCCGGAACGACTTTGGAAAAAGCAAAGGAAATCATAAGAATCAGCTGCACTCGAGGCAACATTCCCGAGCCTATAAGAGTCGCACACCTGATGGCTTCTGGAGTGACCCTGGGGCAGAGCAGGGGGAAGGCGTGAGGGCAGGTAAGCATAAAAGATGTGGAGGAGCAGGTTTTCAGAGATATTCATGGCAATGACAGACGTTTCCGTTTTCGAAAAGGCTTGGAGGCTTTTTGAATCGGCTAGCAGCCTGAGCTTTACAGACTGCACAAGCGTTGCATTCATGCGGCTTTTCAAAGTAAAGAAAATAGCAACATTTGACAAGGACTTTAGGGGCATTAAGGACATCAAAGTTTATCCATAATACCTTAAGACCTTGAGCCCCTGAATCCTAGCATAGCCTGCATCTCTGGTAACGACAGCCTCGCCCTTTGCCAGAGCGATTCCTGCAATATGGAATTTTTGCGGATTTGCCACAAATCTTTTCTTCAATTTAAAAGCAAATTAAAAAATTTTCGAATCAACTGCAGCAATTTCCAACTTCTCCGAAAATCCTCCGGAAATTTCCGGCAAAGACATATTAAGGATGCCTGCTGCAAGAAAAATGTGCCGGCGTTGGTCAATCCGGCAGACCGCTAAGCTCACACCTTAGTGCCGCTAAGGCATCGGGCATAAGAACCTTTCGGTTCTTGGTGTCAGACGCTTCGCGTCCGACATTTCAAAAGCTTTTCGGTCTAAAGAACCACCAGTCAAAGACTGGCGGGATTTAACATTATGTTAGCATAGACTGGTGGTTCTTAGTGCTCAGAATTTTCCTGACTATGAAGTCGACTGCAACTGCTGCTGTTTTTACTAATCATTGAAACGGCGGCAGCAGCTATGGATAACATAATAATAACCGAGGTTCTTTATAATCCTGTAACCGAGTCTGGCGGGGAGGCTGTAGAGCTATACAACCCAACCACAGGTCCGATAGACGTTTCTGGATGGGTTTTGGCTACAGAAACCTCTCCAACAGACGTTACGCTCCCTGTTGGTGCTGTTATCAGCAGTGGAGGTTATCTTTTGGTTGCGGATATTGGCTGGAGCGGCAGCAGGGACAATATGGGATGGCCTGAGGCAGATTATGAAGAGACAATGACGCTCACAAACACAGATGCAGGCATTGCCTTAAGCGACGGCTCCAGCATAATTGATGCGGTTGGATGGGGAGACCAGCTGAATATCGGCAGTGGACTGTATGAAGGAAATCCTCATAGCGGCAGCAGCGAAGGGGAAGCGTTAGTAAGAACAAAAAACGGCAGCAGCTATGTTGACACTGGCAGTAATTTAAATGATTTTACAGCAGCAGCCCCTGACTTTCATAACAGCAGCTTTGGCAGCAATGCTTTCAGCAGCACTGAAATAACTATTGTGGCAGTAGTCGAAGGCTCTTTTCCAGTTATAAACTCCTTTGGCATATTAACAGATGACGACGACAGCGCTGAAGGCAATCAAATTAATCCTGTGCCAAAGCGGAATAAAACTGTTGAGGTTGAGAGTGTTGTCAGCCATGATAATGGCAATGATTATGTCGACACTGTTGTGCTGAACATTGGCAGCAGCAGTATTGGCATGGCCAAGCAGCTCGAGTTAAATTCTACTGCTTCATTGTATAAAGCAAACTTTAGCATGGGCTATTACGATGCTGCAGGAAACTATAGCATAACAGTTACTGCGACTGACAACAGCGGCTTCTCAGCCAATGCCTCTGCAGGCTTTGATTACTCCAGTTTAATAGCAATGGAAATAGATACAACTAACGTGCAGTTTTCTGCAATGCCTAGCAAAAGCTCTGAGGTAATAGGCGATGCGGATGAGTCAACTGCTGCCAACACCACCATTGCAAACATCGGAAACTCTGTTTTTGACATAGAATTATCTGCCACCAATCTTAGCAGCATCGGCGGTATCATAGATGTTGGCAACATCCAGTATACTTTTAACGGCGATTACAATAACAGCCTGGCAGGAACGCTTTCATATTTGCCGCAAATTAAACAGGTCGGAATAGGAACAGCGTCAAAACAGCCTTTATCATTTAAGTTAAGCATTCCCACTGCAACTGTTCCCGGGAATTACAGCGGGACAATAACCTTGATAGCGGTGAAGCCATGAAAACGATTTTTTTGTTGCCTTTCTTGTTTTTATCATTAGTAATCTCAGTAGAAGCAGCAGGCATCGGGGTTGCCCCTGCAGAACTAAGCTTTAATATTGAAAAAGGCAAGAGCCAGCAAAAAGAGCTTACCCTTTACAACCTTGAAGACAGGGAAACCGAATTTGAAGTAAGGGGCAATGCGGATTTCCTCGAGTTTTACCACAACGGAATCATAGAGCCTTTCGGAAATGAAAAAATAACAGTGAAAGCGAATGCAGCAAATCTCAAAGAAGGCAATTACGGGAAAAACATTTACATTATTGCTTCAAGCAGTGATTCCGGCGTAAGCCTTAAACTGGGGGCCGCTGTCAAGGCAAACGTGAACGTCTTCACCAACTCTGCGACAAACTTCCTGACGGGCATCATTACTTCTGCCTCAATAGTTGCAGCAGGATTGCTGGCTTACCTGGCGGCTTCTAATCCAAGGAAAATAACAGCAATACTTGGAAAGGCATAAATTTATATATATGTATATGTATACTCATATCATGGCAAGGAACATAATGGTATCCAACAGGGTTTACGAGGAACTGAAAAAGGCAAAAGGCACTGACAAAAGCTTCAGCGAGGTTATAGCGGAAGCGATTGAGAACCAAAAGCCGCAGGAAAAGACCTTTGGCAACCTCATGAAATTTGCAGGAATTCTTAAGGATTACCATGAGGATGAAGAGGCTATTAAGTGGCTGAAAAAAGCTAAAAAAATGACGGATGACAGGCTATGGGGAAAATCGCGCTAGACACTTCTGTATGCATAGCAATGCTTAAGCATGACAACTTTGCGCAAAGCCTTATTGGGCAATTTGCAGAACAAAAGCCCTGCCTGCCTTCAGTTGCAGCTTTTGAGCTGCTTCTGCGCACCTATTCAATCAGGGAAGTTGAAGCTTTTATCAGGCAAACAGAAATTCTTGAGCTGGATGAAAATGCAGCGCGCAAGTCAGCACAAATTTCAAACGAGCTGCGAAAAAAAGGAAAAACAATAAGCACTAATGACATTTTCATAGCAGCTATAACAATGGAAAACAACTGCGAGCTTGCAACGCTTAACGCCAAAGACTTCTCAAAAATCAGGGGGCTCAAACTCGTAAAAATCTAACTACTGATAATACCTCTTTCCAGATGCTGTCTGCTCCCGGTCAAGCCTTGAGCCCGGCTTGTTTATTCTCGGGCGGAAGCTGTCGGGGTCTCTCCTTAGCGTTATGTCAAGGTTTGTGAGGAAGCGGTTCATGCCTTCCTCCATTGAAAACGTGCTGCTAACACTGCCTTTCCTTGCAGGCTCGCCCTCAAAGACTATCAGGCTGTCTGAAAGGTAGTCAATGAAAACAATGTCGTGCTCAACAACCAAAGCAGTTTTTCCAGATTGTTCCATTCGCTCACGGATGACTTTTGAGATTATAAGGCGCTGCTCAACGTCCAGGTATGCAGAAGGCTCATCAAGCAGGTAAAGGTCAGCATCCTTTGAAAGACAGTCTGCAATAGCAACCCGCTGCAGCTCCCCGCCAGAAAGCCCGCTTATCTTTTTCTTCATTAACGGCTCAAGGCTCAGCTGGCGGGAAAGCATCTCGTCAACTTTAAGGTAGGACTCAACAAGCTGCTCAGAACTGAAGCTCAGGTATTGCGGCTTGTAAGAAACTGAAACATTGCAGCTAATCTCCCCCTTATCGGTTTTTTCAACGCCTGCGATGAGCTTTACAAAAGTCGTCTTGCCTATTCCATTCGGGCCAAGAATGCCTATGACGTGCTTTTTTGGGATATGTCCTGAATCAGCTGTCAGCTTAAAATCCCCAAGCTTTTTCTCAATAGCTTTCCAAGAAACAATCGGCTCGCGCTTAAGGAGCCTTTCAGGGGGCCTCACAGAGAACTTAATTTCGTGATTGCGGAATTTCATATTCTCCTCTTTCAGGTAGCCGGAGAGGTAAGCGTTTATTGCATTTCTTGCAGGCTTTGCCTGGCTGACAATGCCGTAAGCGCCTGGCTCGCCATACATGACATGTATCAGGTCTGCCATGTAATCAAGGACTACCATATCGTGCTCAATAACAACCACGGCAGTATTTTCATTTGCCAGAGAGCGTATGAACCTGCTCACGTTGATTCTCTGGGAAATGTCCAGAAATGAAGAAGGCTCGTCAAAGAAATAAACATTAGCCTGTTTGAGTGAAGCGGCGGCAATGGCAACCCGCTGCAGCTCGCCTCCGGACAATTCTTTAATGTCCTGGTCAAGGATTTTTGTTATTTCCAGTTTGTCTGCAACCTCGCTTAGCCTTTTTCTCTCATCGCTATTCTTAAGAAGCTCTTTCACCTTTCCTGAGACTTCTTTTGGGATAAGGTCAACAGACTGCGGCTTGTAAGAAACCTTAATCTGGCCGTTGCCGAGCCTTTCAAAAAAAATCTGGGACTCGCTCCCCTTGAAATACTGCAGCAGCTCGCTGAAACTGCCGCCTTTCTCCTTCCCAAAATTTGGTTCAAGAACTCTGGACAAGACCTTGACGGCTGTGCTTTTTCCAATTCCGTTAACCCCAAGAATGCCCGCCACGCTCCCGAAAATAGGGGTTGGCAGCCTGTAAAGGACAAAGCCGTCCCTTCCAAAGCGGTGGACAGGCTGAGATGCAAGCCTGTCAGGAAGCTTAACCATGTGAATCGCATTGAAAGGGCATTTCTTCACAGTGATGCTCTCAGCATCGGTGCAGACATCCTCATTGACCTGTGCCTTGCCGTCAGGCCCAACAATGAAAACCTCATTGCCCATTCGGTTTCCAGGGCTCACCCTGATGCACAAGTATCCCCCGCAGCCAACAGGGTTGCACTTTTCCTTCTCGATAACCGCAATGCGCTTCATAATAAGATTAAGGTTGAGGGCATTATATTTAAATTCTCGGTTGCTGCGGTTTCGCAAGACTTTTATAACTATAACAGACAACTGTAAGGAATATGAAACAGGGCTTAATAGACGATGTTGGAATACTGCTTTTGAAGCACGGGTTTACTGTAAAGAGCCTGACCAGAGGCTGCTTTGACCTTGTTGCGAGAAAAGATATAACTATACTCCTCATAAAGATGCTGGAGGATGCGGACAGCATCAGCGAAGAGTATGCCATTGCGATGAGGAAGGTAAGCAGCTACATTGACGCCTCGCCAGTAATCATAGCAAAAACAGCCGGAAGCTACCTTGAGGACGGGGTTGTTTACTCAAGGTTTGGTGTTTACACGCTGAACTATCACACATTCAGCAGCGTGCTCCAAAACACCCTGCCTTTTATATTGAGCAACAGGGCAGGCTTAACAGCTTCTGTAATAGGTGAGAAGTTAAAAAGAAAAAGGGAGGAATCAGGTTACTCGCTTGGAGAGGTTTCCCGCAAAGTAGGGGTTTCAAAAAGAATGATAGCCAAGTATGAGTCAGGGCTCGCTGACGTGTCGGTCAACAAGGCTTACCCCCTATACAAGATTTTCGGGAGCGGAATATTCAGGAAGATAAACATACTGGAAAGCTGGAAAGCAGTTCCGGAATCAAAAAAGTCAGAGGTTGCAAAAAAATACGCCAATCTCGGGTTTGAGGCGGATGACACAAAAAAAGTGCCTTTTGACGTGATTGCCCGCAAGGGCAAGGAAATAATACTGACAGAAGTGGGGGATAAAACCAACCCCCAGCTGCTGCCCCTGCAAAAACTGATAGAGGCGGACACTTTAATGATATTCAAGGAAAAGAAGCCGAAGAAAATACCTGCGCTAACGAAAAAGGACTTTCTGGACTTTGAGTCTGCAAAGGAACTCATCAAGTTCCTGAAGGAGTTTGAGTGAGAAGATTTATAAAACAATCAAGAACTCCGGATGAACATGAGAGTATCTGATTTAGGAACAATAGTGGTGGAAAGCGTGGAACCACGTGAAATGGTCGACAT
>JAGVYT010000026.1 GCA_018303115.1 Candidatus Woesearchaeota archaeon
CACCACAACCACCATACGAACAAGAAACATAGCCAGAACAACACGATTGTCCTGAAGCAGGAACCTGCTCATAGCCAACACAAGCAGGAGCAGAATAATAATCCATATAGCCGTAAGGAATAGAAACGCTAGCAGAAACAAAAGAAACACCACCAAATAAAAAAACAAGAACGAGTAGAGAAAAAAGCAAAGATTTACTCAAAAAAATCAACCTCATTTGACATCATAAAACGCCATTTGGCAAAGCCGTCGTACTATCAGTCCTAACTATAAAAAAAATCTCACTTGCTAGCAGCCAAGGAATAAACCGACTTAAGGGCTACAATAATAGCTGCCGGAATAATAAAAGTAAGTATTGCCAGCAAGACTCCCTCAAGATAAACTCCAACAACAGCAACCCGGCTCAAGACAGCACCACCAAGCGCAGTAACAATAACCAACGAAACCGTAGCCAAAAGAAACGAATTAGTTTCCCTTGTTGTAACATTCAAAAACCCAATTATAAGCCCAAGCAAGATAAGCACCGAAGTAATGCCCGCATTAATGCCCCCAGGAGACAACAAGCCAACTACTACAGCCGCTGCAGCCCCAACAAGGAACAACAAACTCCCTAACGACCCATAAGATTTTTTAACTCCCGCACCCTTTGCCATAACAACACCTCATTTTACAGTTTTTTGTAATCTATTCTATATAAGCTATAGAAACCTACTGATTTTTAAAGCTTTCTAAAAAAAGGGCTTTGTCCGATAAGCAGCACAGACTGTCCCACAATTCATAAGGTATAATCCATAAGAGGCCGCTTAAGTTTGATGCCGAGCTGAGCTTTGATTTTAAAAAATCGCATAAATCACATAATAAAAAGAAAAAGACTAAAACAAAAAAGTCTTAGTAGTAGGTCTGGCTTTCGCCTTCTTCCCCGCCCTTAACCCTGCGGAAAGCAAGCACCAGGCCAATTACAACCAGGATTGCCACGATAACAACCAAGCCAGCTGTCAGGGCGTTCCTGAGGCCGGATATGCCGCCAGCAGCGCCTGCTGAAACAACATCAGCCTTCATTGCAAGGTTCTGCAAAACATTTCCTGCCGAATCCTTGACACTCACTGTAAAGACGCGCTCTCCAGCCTGCGTTCCTGCATTGGCAGAGGCAAAAACAAACACAGTCTGCGTCTGGCCAGGCTTTACTGTAACCAGGTTGCTTGGGCTTACCTTAAAGCCAGCCCAGTCAGCCCCGTCAACTGAAATCATGAAAGCCTTTGTTGAAGCGCCTGAGTTTGTTATTGTAACAGGGTATGAAGCGGCTGAACCGCCTGCAACAACCGACTGAGCCTCTGTGCTGTAAGCAAGGGTTGTCTTGCCGCTAACCTCAGCCTGCCCTGCTGCATCTTCGGCGGCTACATCACAGATTCCCTTTGTAACGGTTATTGCCTTCTTTTCAGTCACCTTTTCATCCCCTTCGTCAAAAGTCACTTCAGCCACAACACTGTAAATACCAGGCTTTGTGCAACTGTTAATCTTAAGGAAAAACTCCTCTGAAGTTGCGGATTCTTCTTCCTCAAGCTCATTTATGAAATCAGGAGTTGCTGAAACGCCAAGCTCAGGAATGCTAACCCTTATCTTAACGTCATCCTCCTGGGAGTCGCCAACGTTCTTTACCCTTACAGTAGCCAAGACTGCGCGGCCAGCCTGAACCTCGTCCTCCGGGCTCAGTTCAAAGTCCTTTATAACAACCTGCGTGTCAGAAGGCTGAACCTTGATGCCGTATTCTTTTGTAACCACATCATTGCTTCTGTCTGAAACTATGATTCTTAAAAGGTATTTGTCCTCATCAGCCCTTTCAGGAAGGCTCAACTGGAGCGTCTTGACAACAGTCTCGTTTTCTGCCAAGTCGAATGCCCTTATTGAATCAGAAATCGGCTCTGACTGGCTGTGCTCAAAACCAGTTATAAAAACGTTTATCTGAACGTTCTCAACATCGGCTGTCGCCTTAAGCGCTATTTTAACGTCAAAATCCTCCCCGCGCTCAAGCTGCCTGACAGAAGTGGTTAAACCCGCATCCAAATTGTAACCGTCAACCTTTACTTCGCCCACGGTGACAGGAACCTGAACTGCGTATGCAGAAACTGCCATTAACACAGCCAGAATCAAACCAAACAACACCATTAATCTTTTCATTTTGTAACCACCCCAAGTTGGAATTTGTTATTTTGAATGCGTTTGCGTTAAATAAGCCTCATATATAAACTTTTCGATTATTGAGTATATTGTAGTGGTAACTTTCTTTAACTATTATATTGTGATTAACCTGTGCCTGACGCGCTTCACATCATCGCTCATAACCACAATGCGCAGGTAATACCCCCCTGAAACATCCCCGGGAATATCAAGCAACAGGCTCATTGATTCACGCCTGTCGTCCAGCTCAATCCTTTTTGAAGCCCTCAGGCCAAGCTCGGGTATAGAAACAACAACCTTTCCGTCATCGAAATCGGCCTTGGCATCCACCTTTTCCACTGTTATGCCGGCAATAACCGGAGTTTCATCCTCAAGAACAACAATACTGTTAAAAAGCATGCCCTTGTGCTGCGACTTTGCCAAAGCTGCCGAAGAAAGCGACAGCAACAGAATCAAAGCGACAGTTAAAGCAAAAAGTTTCTTCATCAACTCACCCGAAAGGCTCATAGGAAGCCGCATTATATAAATTTTTTTATTTTGTTGCTATTTCAAAATGATTACAAATTAAAGAAGGTTTACTGCCGCTTTAACCGTGCTTGTAACAAAAACAACAGCGTTATAGATTACAGTCGGATTGGAAGCCAGCCAGATTAGCATGCCCTGTTGACCTCGAACATCCTGTACTTGACAACAGAATCCCTCTCAGAAGTTATAGAGACTCTCATATAATAAACACCCGGCTCTGCATCAAAAGGAATGTCAAAGTTAAGCAACCGCGAAGCAGAATCGCCTTTCTTTATCCTGAACGGGCCTGAAACAACCCTGATACCAAGTTCTGAAACAGTTGCAGTTATCCTGACATCCTTTAAGCTCTTGCTGCCCCTGTTCCTTAAAGAAGAGTAAAGAAATGTTTCAGCGCCCGGAGCAACGCATCCTGTATCAGGAACTAATGTTGAGACAAAAATGTTTTCAGACGGAACCTTTACCCTAACACCTGCAAGCGCCTCTTCAAGCTTTGGAGTTGGCGCAGGAACATGAGCGGGTTCCGGATTAGTTGCGCCGGAAGCTGTTGCAGTAGCGGATGCCCCGAGGTTGTCAAAAGCCCTTGCAATGAAAGTGTAAACGCTGCTGAAAGCGTCAGGCACCTGCAGGATAAAGCTGCGCGTGCAGGAAACATGATTGGCTAGTTATAATAGTAGAGCCGTCATTCTGCAAAATCTCAATCCTGTCAACACCGCCATCAGAGTCAGTAGCAGCAACAGAAACAGTTATCTGGCTGCCGGCATCGGCAGTTGACGGAACAGCGAAATCCGTGATTACAGGAGGGTTATTGGTTACCAAAGGAGGGACAAAAGCGCAGCTCTGGCTCTCAGAGGGCTTTACAGCATTTGGGCTCGAGCATCCAGTATTTATCAAGGTGCAAGTCCTTGCCTGCTGGCCGGACTGCGGGCAAACAGCAGGGGCAAAACCAGTGCAGCTCCAAGCAGCAGCCGTGCAGACAGGAATTTCAGGCTCTTCAGGAGTAGGCTCAGGCTCTACAAGGGGAGGAACAGGGGTAATCACTGTCGGCAAAGGCTCTTCCTCGCTAGGCTCAGCTTCTGTAACGCCGGAAACGCTAACCAAGGAGGACAAGCCATCAGAATCTGTTGCAGTAGCAGTGAAAACAAACTTAGCGCCTACGCTTGTAGGAGCAGAAGTGCGAGGAAAAGCATACTGAATGTCCTTGCATGACTGTTTGTTGCCAGGATTGCAAGTAAAAGTCCACTCGCACTGCCCTGACGCCCTGTTAGGGCATAAGCTGTCAATATTAATAGGCACCCCGCCACCCTGCAATTCATAAGTGAGTTTTACCTGATTAACAGCCACGTCATCAGAGGCAACGACAGTAACATAGATGGGATTGCCCTCAATCACCACACCAGGAACACCATGAATGCTCACTGACGGGGGGTTTCCCACCAACTGACCACACACATCAGGATTAGCAAAAGCAACATTCGGGTCGCTGCAGTATATATCAGGCTCCAAATCCGAAAAAGCATCATCATTCACACCACCACCAAGATTCGAAAAAGCATCATCATTCACACCACCACCAAGATTCGAAAAAGCATCATCATTCACACCACCACCAAGATTCGAAAAAGCGTCATCATTCACTTGCGCCAGGCTTACAGCAGACAAGACACTGGCTAACAAAATGAAAATACAGAAATTGAAGAAAAGATGCGGTTTCATAAAAGTCTCCGCGGCTCCACAGCTATTACCGAAGATACTCCTCAAGCTGCTTCACGGTTGCAGTTGCTTTCAGATATGCATCAAAGGGGGCTGCTGTGAGGGTATGTTTTTCGGCTGTTGACACCACGCTTACGTCGCCAGTTGACAGCCGCACACTAACTCCTATAGTATTAGCCAACATGTCAATGGTAGCAGACACAATCTCATCATTTGCATTATCACCGTCTAATAGCGGATTCCCTACCTTATCGGACAGTCCCAAGGCTTCAAGCATGCCAGGCGTATCTTGGACTTTTAGTATATCCATTAATGCTTTAGGCACAGTATACTGGCTTGGAACCTGATAAGGCGCAGGTGCGGTCGGAGTTGGACTTGGCCCAACAGTTGGAGCAGGCGTTGGTCTAGCAGTTGTTGGAGCAGCAGTCGGAACTGGCGTTGGAACAGCAAATAATTGAGGGTTAGCATTTAGGTATTCATTTACAAACTTTTGCACGTTACCGACAAGCGCTTCATTATCCTCTATTGAAATTTGGGCGGCAACAATTCCGGCAATATCAGTTTTATCCCCCTCGGTAAGAGCATAATTAGCACCAGCAGGACCTTGAACGCCAGCAACACCAGCATCGCCAGCATGACCCCGAGCACCATTAGCACCAGCAGGACCCTGAGCACCATTAGCACCAGCAGGACCTCGAACGCCAGCAACACCATCAATGCCAGGATTACCTTGAGGACCATTAGGACCAACAGCACCTTGCTTGCCGCCGACAATAGTCGCATACGATAAGGCAACTAAGGCAATTGAAGCTGCGCCTATAACATACCAGCTTTGCCTGTTGCTGATTCTAGTTTGCTGTGCGTCATATTCTTTTGCTTGTTCAGCAGAATCGTCAAAGCGCCTTCTAACTGCCATTGCTGCAGAAGAATCGGCAAATGCGACTTCTGATTCGAGCAGTTCACGGTTGGCGTCAATAGCAGCTTTTATAGTTGAAGGAGATATTCCTAGTCCTATGCCTCCAAGCACCACAGTTAAAGTTAGGGATTCAGCAATTGAGGAAAACTGAACCTGTCTGCCATCCCTTGCGCTAGACTCCAAACTCATGTAAGAATCCTGAAGGCGCTCAAGTGTTTTCAACCGTTCAATATAGAAATCGCCACTAGCATTAAATTTATCAACTTCAGCTCTAGCTTGATTAGCATGCTCAGCATACTCTTTCTGGCGTGTCACTAAGAGTTCCAGGTGTTCTTTTTTTGCACTGGCTTGTGAAGTAAGGGTATCGATAGCAGCTTTACCTGCAGAGGTTTGGGCTTTAGCTTCATCAGCTTTAGCTACACCAAGTTGTTCTTCAAGACCCTCCAGAGCTTTCCTTGCAACGAGAATAGATCCAGAAGATACTTTAAGCATTGAAGATAATCGCTTGTCAGCTCTAATGTAACCATCTCGGAGATTACCACTGTAAGCTTCAATAAGTCCCTTTATGATGATTTCACTAGATTCATGCAGGATTTCATACTTGGCTTCCCAATCTGTTTCCCTTTCAGCCCTAGCCTCAAGTCTTGAAATCCTTCTACGCTTCCCTCCTTTAATCAAGCCAGACCTGTATTCAGGAGGAACAAGCTCCATAAGCGACGCGCTAGCACCATTCCAAGCAGATAAAAACTCGCCAGCAAAAGAATTTCTCGCCTTCAGGATTTCTTCAAGCATTTTTTACCACTCAGCACTTTTTATAAAATCGTGATAGCCTTTGGAATGAAGGAGGGATATATAAAGATTTCTATTTTGTTACTATTATTAAATAGGTAATATTTAGTGGTTTGTTGTATTGGCTGGCGATGGAAAAAACATAAAGCAATATAAAACAGACTGGATTTGTGAATGGCAATGACCAGCGTATCCATAATAGGGGCAGGGCCTGCGGGAAGCTACAGCGCTTACCTTCTTGCAAGGGCAGGGTTTGACGTTTCTGTGTTTGAGGAGCACCCAATAGTGGGCGAGCCGTGGGCGTGCACTGGCGTCATTACAGAGGACGTTCTTTCAAGGCAGCTAAAGCTGCCGGAAGAGCTTGTTGTAAACAGGATAGAAAAGGCTCGCATAATCTCCCCTGACAATAACTTTATCGAAGTCAAACTAAAAAATGACGTTGTTATCGACAGGGCTGTTTTTGACCAGCACGTTGCCGAGATGGCAAAAAACGAGGGGGCAAAGTATTACGTGAACCACAGGTTTGTGGAAATATGCGGCAATGGGGAAAGCGACGGGAAGGTTACTGCAAAAATAAGGAATAAAAATCTAAACCAGTTAAAGGGGGTTGAAAGCGACTGGCTTATAGGAGCTGACGGGCCCAGGAGCGAGGTTGCAAGGTCTGCAGGAATTTTTGGAAACAGGAAGTTTTATGTCGGCTCGCAAGTCACCGCAAAGATGGAAAACGACAACCTAATCAGGTTTTACCCCTCTGAAAATGGAATAGCGTGGACTGTGCCTGAGAACAGCAGGATAGTCAGGGCGGGGATTGCCGCAAACAAGAATGCAAGCGGTTATTTTGATGAGTTCATGACACAGGCGGTGGGAAAGGACTACAAGCAGAGGATTATCGCGCGCCAGGCAGGGCCAATACCGGTTTACAGCCCAAAAGCGCAGACGCAGAAAGGGCGCATCTTGCTGGCAGGGGATGCCGCGACAATGGTAAAGGCAACCACATTAGGCGGGATAAACCAGAGCTTAATGGCCGCAACTGCAGTTGCTGAAGCTATTGCAACCGGAAAGGATTACAGCAAACTGTGGAAAAAGAAGCTTGGAAGGGACTTGTGGCTGTCATTGATGATGAGAAAGGCCATGAACAGGTTCTCTGACAATGATTATAACAAGCTGGTTAAAATCTTTGGCAGCAGCAAAAATAAAAGAATGTTAGAGGAGTTTGACAGGGACGAGCCTAGGAAGTTCGCGTTCAAGCTGCTACTGCAGGAGCCAAGGCTGCTGCTTCTTTCAAGAAGGCTGTTGTTTTAGCGAAGGTTTGCTAAACTCTGCATTACGGTGCTATTGCTGAAACTGTCTGACAAATTTTTCCAAGCCCCCATTTCTCTATTACATTAGCAAATTATATAACATTAATAGGCATATTTGATAAAAATGACAGAAGACTTTTATTTCAACACATCAATTTGGATAGATTTCCATGAAAAAAGAGAGAAGAATGGAGAGTTAGCTTTGAAATTGATTTTAAGGATTATAAATGAAGATCTTAAAATAGCTTATTCTGATTTACACATAAAAGAATTCAAGTATCTTAGTTATACTCAAGATGAAATCAATTCTATTTTAAAAAGTGTTAAGCCAAATAACATTAGTGCGATAACTTTATAAACAATTCATATGCCCTTCAAGGAATGCCTCAATCCCACGATGGTGACGAAGCGGTTGAAGACAAAAAAGGCGATGATGTTGAACTTGATTTCGGGAAGATAGCGGGATTCTTCAAAAAGAAAAAAAATTCTGAGGAAAATAAGGAAAAAGATTCCGTTGTCATAACTGCTACAGATGAAAGCAGCAATATAGGGAAAAGCGATGAAATAGACGTCGGGAAGGCAATTGCCGGAATAAAGGGGGCTTTTAAAAGCCTAAAATCCGGCAAGATTTCTGGGGGGGGTGGAGAGGAATCAGTTGACCTCAGTTCTTCAATAAAGTTCCTGTCAAAGCACTACGCGATTCTGCTGGTAATTCTGGGGATAATCGTCAGCGTTGGCTTGGGCTTCAACCTGAGAATGCAGTCGGGAGACCTGGGATTCACGGACAACTGGGCGAGGAACAGCATCCAGTCTACAATAAACGCTGACATTTCAAATTTTATAGTCCAAAGGTATCCAAACCTGCCTGAAAGCAACAGGAACCAGCTTGCTGCAGAAGAGCTTAGCAGGGCATGGCAGACAGGAACTTACACGTTCAAAACAGGCCAGTTTGCAGGGCAAAGCATAAACATGCAACAGCAGGTTGAGATAACCTCGCGGCAGTTCAAGACGTTTTTCCAGGACGAAACCGGAAGGAATTACATGCCGGACATTGACCCTTACTACTGGTGGAGGTACACCCAAAACATACTTGAAAGCGGGCAAATGGGCGATGAAGTGAGGGACGGAATCCAGTGGGACAACCACCAGTTCGCCCCGGTCGGAAGAGGAATCGCCTATCAGGACATGTTCTACCCCGAAACCATTGTTTTTTTCTATAAGATTGCAAGGGTATTCAAGCCTGGCGTTGAGCTTCAAAGAGCGCTCATGTTTTACCCGGTATTCCTATCCGCCCTTTCCACAATCCTGGTCTTCCTAATAGCAAGAAAGATGGCGGGAAACACAGCAGCGTTTTTTTCTGCGACAATGGTTGGAGTGCATGCATCACTGATTAACAGGACACAATTCGGGCATGCGGACTCGGACGCAATAGCAGTCTTCTTTTCTGTCCTTGTCCTGTGGCTTTTTATCGAAGCGTTTTCCGCAAGGAAAATCAGCTGGAAAATTGCTTTTGCAGCCATTTCAGGGTTTGCAACAGCGCTTTACAGCCTAACATGGGGAGGATGGTGGTGGATATTCGACTTCGTGCTTGCCGCATCGGCAGGAACCCTTGGACTGTTTTTGCTTTACCAAATTTTCGTGCTACAGGAAGGGAATGATTTGGTGAGAAAAACTGTTCTTAGCATCAAAGACAGCGTTTCAAGAAGGGCAATCACAACAATAACGGCATATTTTGCGGCAACAGGCATTTTCATAACAATGTTCTCAAGGTTCAACGAATTCATAACGCCGCCCCTGGCATCCCTGGGCTTCAGGACAATAAAAACACCGGTTGTATCGAACGCCGCACCAAATGTCCTAAGGACAGTGGCAGAGCTGAATGAGGGAACAGTTCAGCAGGCAATAAACCAGATTGGGAGCTCACTCTTCTACATTGCTGCTTTCGGAATAATTCTCCTGATAGCGAGGGCAGCATTCGAGGCTTACAAAAAAGAAAGGAACACGGACAAAATCGTAAAGGACGTTTTTTATGCGGCAGTGCTCACGATATGGTTTGCAGCAACGCTATATGCGGTAACTAAAGGCATAAGATTCGTTCTGCTTCTTGTGCCCGCATTCAGCATAGCATTTGGAGTTTCCTTGGGATTAATCACAGGACTTATAGGCGGATGGGTCAGCAGGGAATTCAAAGCCAACAAACTCATTGTGATGGCTGTAACGTTTTTAATGCTGTTCATGGTTTTTCCTGGGTTGACTTTCAACAGCAACGCAGTGCAGGCAGCGCGCAACGTAGTTAACAACGACATCCCCCTGATAAACGACGCGTGGTTTAATTCTTTAAAGAGCATTAAAGACAACTCCGGGGAAGATGCCATCATAACTTCCTGGTGGGATTTCGGGCACCACTTCAAGGCATTGGCGGACAGGGCGGTGACGTTTGACGGAACAACGCAGCTTTCCGTGCAAGCCCACTGGGTTGGAAGGTTCTTCAGCACAAACAACGAACAAGAGGCAATAGGGATACTAAGAATGCTCAACTGCGGCGCAAATACAGGGCCTGAAAAACTGTCGGAAATAAAAAAAGATGATGTTGAAGGCATACGGATAGCTAAAAGCATTTTAATGCTAGGGAAGGAAGAGGCAAGAGATGCCCTGATGAGCGAGGGGCTAAGCGAGCAACAGACGAAAGAAGTATTGGATTTAACACACTGCACCCCTCCTGAATCATTCGTGATAGCCTCTGAAGACATGATAGGAAAGTCGGGGGTGTGGGGCCACTTCGGGGCATGGAATTTCACGAAAGCGGACATATGGAGGGAAACCGGCAGAAAATCAAAAGGAGAGGCGATAAATTATATGAAAGAGAGATACGAAATCGGCGAGGAAGAAGCAAACAACATCTACAGAGAGATGACGCAGCTTTCAGACGACAGCGCTACAGACGCCTGGATAGGGCCGTGGAATGGTTTTGCAGGCGGGGTTACAGGCTGTGGGGCTGACAAGGGCATGGCGCTGTGCGGGGACGGGCTGATTGTAAACCTAACCGACTACAACGCCTGGTATCCAACGCCACAGGGGAACCTCCACCCAATTTCCATAAGCTACCCGACCGAAGACGGAAAAATTTTAACGAAAAATTTTGAAAACAACACAATACCCCAATACCTGTCCGTTCTCCTCGTTCCGTCAGGAGAAAGCTACACAAGGGTTTTGGGAAGCCCTGAGCTGATTGACGGAATGTTTGCAAGAATGTTTTATTTGAAAGGCCACAGCCTTGAATACTTCAAGCCCCTTACCGTGCAGAGCGGGTTTACCGGCACCCAAGTCTGGGTCTGGGAGGTGGACTGGGAAGGAAAACAGAAAAACGTGATTGATGAGCTCAGGCCAGTGGAAGTGAAAACAGAAGTTGAAAGCGGGGATGAGGTTGTGCTCAACTACATCGGTTATTTTGAGGACGGGACAGTCTTTGACAGCTCAATAAAGGACTTCATAAGCAAAGGAATAACAAGGGAAACAAAGCTTGATGGAAGCCAGGATTACAACCCGCTTATGCTCATGACAGGCATAGGCGGCGTGATACCGGGATTTGAAAAAGGCGTTATCGGGGCAAAGCTCAACGAGGAAAAGACGATAGTTGTTGAGCCGGGAGAAGGCTATACTGAGCCAAGCCATCCCCTTTTTGGCAAAACCCTTTACTTCAAAATCAATGTTGCAGAGATAAGGTAAAACAATGAAACTCTTTGTGATAATACCGGCATTTAACGAAGGAAGGCGCATAGCAGAAGTAGTCAGGGAAGTTAAGGAATACAGCAAAAACATAGTCGTAGTTGATGACGGCTCAAAGGACAACACCCATCAAATAGCGAAGAAAACAAACGCCGTTGTCTTAAGGCATTTGATAAACCTTGGAAAAGGGGCTGCATTAAGAACCGGCGCAGAATACGCCAACGCGAATGGGGCAGATGCGATTTTGTTCATCGACAGCGACGGGCAGCACCCACCAAAAGGCATACCAAAGCTTGCAAAAGAGCTTGAAAACGCGGATATTGTTTTCACTTACAGAAACTTCAAAAGCGCGCACATGCCACTGACGAAAAAATTCGGGAATTTTTTCCTGAACAAACTCCTGGCAATGCTTTTCGGAATAAGTCTGAGGGATGCGCAGTGCGGTTTCAAGATAATGACCAAAAAAGCTTATGGAAGACTCGGTCTGATATCAAGCGATTACAACATAGAATCAGAAATAGCAGCGAAAACAGGGAAATACGGCCTGAGATTCAAGCAGGTCCCAATAGAAACCATTTACACAGACGCCTACAAAGGCACAACAGTATTCGACGGAATGAGCATAGCGATGAGAATGTTTTGGTGGAAGCTTAGCAGATAACCAATAAAAATAAAAACAAGAAGAACAATTGCCTTAAAAATGAAACGAATAACTTCCAGAGGGATTGCAGTAGTTTCTTTGGGAATCGTGGTTGGCGGATTAGCGGTGTCACTAGGTTTTGCTTCTGTATATGCGGCCAAAAGGCTAAGTATTGAAGGCAGTCAACAACATAAAGCAGCAGTGGAAGAACTGGAGAGTCTTGATTCTGAAATAGGCCGTTATTGGGCATCACTAAACATTGGAAATCCTTTAGAAAGTTCATCACGGGCTGTGGAATACTGCGCTAATCCATTTCCTGTAAAACAACAAGCTGATGCTGATTATTTGTGTGGTACTCTTGTTCCGAGATTTAAGACAGTGCAATCTGAAGAAGCAGATGCTAGAGCATTGATTGAAAGAGCAAAAAAAGAAGCAAGACAGTATTTAGTTAATGCAGTTTATATTGGCTCTGCCGTTGTCTTGCTTAGCATGATTGGTAGAGTTGCAACAGGTCGGTTGAAGAAAGAAAACGCAGAAGAAAGAAATGGTTTAGAGACTGCATAGAGAAACAAAGATGCCATTGGGGATACAGGTTTTCGGACTGGTATTCAGCGCTTTCATGCTTTACGTGTCCTTTCTTTACTACAAGAAAAAGGAGTTCACGCTTACCGAATGGGGCTTCTGGGCGCTTTTTGCAGTGCTATTCGCGGCAGTATCCGTGTTCCCGGAAGTCCTCGACCCGGTGGTAAGAAGCTTCAACCTTGGCAGAAAGCTGGATTTGTTCATAATACTCGGCTTCATGCTCATCATAGCCATGAACTTCTACACGTACAGGGTAACGAGGCACACTGACAAGAAGATTGAAACGCTTGTCAGAAACATGGCAATTGAAAGGGCTGAAAGGAAAAGAAAACCCTGATTCTTTTCAGGGTAAAGTCAACTATCGCATCTTTCGTTTTCTTTTTACTTCATTTCTCTCCTCCTTACAGAGTCAGGGAGGAGAAGAAGTGAAGCTGCATGCCACTGAACTTGGCATTACCCTTTTCAGTAAACCTTAAAAATAGGGCATTGACTTCTGGTATCAAGATGAGAATACTGTTTGTCATAGAAAACTACGTCCCGCACATAGGCGGAGTGGAAATTGTTTTCAAAAACCTTGCAGAAGGGCTTGCCAAAAAAGGGCATGACGTAACCATAATCACCCACAAGAGCAGTGGCGCTAAAGGCTATGAAGAACTTAACGGGGTGAAGATTCACCGAATAAACTGCCTGCAAAGCAGATACCTGTTCAGTTTTCTGGCAATACCAAAAGCCGTAAAAGAGGCAAGAAAAGCCGACATAATACACACAACAACCTTTAACGGCGCCTTCCCGGCGTGGATTGCCTCAAAGCTCACCGGCAGGAAATGCGCGATAACCGTGCACGAGGTCTGGATAGGAAAATGGAAGGACTACACAACGATGAACTTACTGCAAGCATGCCTTCACAACTTTCTTGAGAAGCTCATCTACTTTCTGCCATTTGACAAGTATGTGGCAGTGTCAAATTCCACAAAAAGGCAGCTGCTTGAGCTGGGGAAAAGCCCTGAAAAAACAGTAACCGTCCATAATGCAGTTGATTACAAACATTTTGACCCAAAAAAGCACAGCGGAAAAAAGATAAGGGAAGAATACGAGTGGGACGACAAGTTTGTCTGCCTCACTTACGGAAGGCCTGGCCCAAGCAAGGGAATGGAATACGCGATAAAGGCAATACCCCTGATAGGCATACCAAAGCTCAGGTATGTTTTCATATTAAGCAAAGACAAGCAATACCTCCTAAAGCTCAGAAAGCTTAAGTCAATGATAAGGGAGCTGCACATAGAAAAAAAGACAATCCTGCTTGAGCCTGTTCCCCATAAGATGCTGCCAAAATATATCAGGGCGGCAGACTGCGTAGTTGTGCCAAGCCTTTCTGAAGGGTTCGGGTATACTGCAGCTGAAGCGTGCGCACTTGGGGTTCCCGTAGTTGCAACAAGAACAACATCACTGCCTGAAGTTGTGTCAGGCAAACACCTTTTAGTAAACCCAAAAAGCAGCGAGGAAATAGCAACAGCAGTGGAAAGGGTTTACAATAAAAAATACGAGAACACGCCCTTAAAAAGGTTCCTTCTTGAGAAAAACATAAACGGATACCTCAAAATATACAGGGAACTAATCTCAAAACAGGGGTAAGATGGAAATAATAACAGTAAGGCACGGCAAAACCGCTTTTACAGAAAAAGACGTCTTTGAGGAGTGCTTCAACAAAAACCCACTTACAAAAGAAGGCGTAAGATACTCAAAAGAGCTTGGAGCGTTTCTAAAAGATTATGGAATTACTGCCATATTTTCAAGCCCGCTGGCAAGGGCGATGGAAACAGCAAAGCACATATCAAGCATCACTAAACTGCCTGTTCAAACAGAGCAGCTGCTGACAGAAATATGCTACGGAAGCTGGGAAGGCAAGACCAAAAGCCGGCTGAAAGGCACGCGTGAGTGGAAGGACAGGGAAGCTGACAAGTACAATTACACCCATCCTGGAAAAAACCCAGAAGGAAAGCCGGGAGAGAGCTATTCCGATGCAGAAAAAAGAATAAGAGCCCTACTGAAAAAACTAAACAAGGAAAGCGGAAAGATTGCGCTTGTGTGCCACATAGGCATCGTGCGGGTTGCCAGAAGAATAATTGAAAACATCACGGAAAAAGAGGCAGCAGACTTCTGGCTCTCGCCAGACGAGATTTACATTGTAAAAATGAATGGGGAAACAAAGGCTGGAATAGTAAAATTCAGGCAATCTTCCATATGACTTTTTTCAGCACTTAGAGAAGCAGAATCTACTGCGCCGCATCATAAACCTGCCTGCACTCTTCCGGATAATCCGTGCAGACGCCATCAACACCCCACTTTATCAAATCAGCCCACAGCCTTTTCCTTCCCTCCGAATCCTGCGCTAACGTGTGCGAAGGGTTTGTCCTTGCATGCAACTCAGGGGAAACCGCGTAAACCTTTTTGCCAAGCCCACGGCACTTTTCAATGAACTCTTTTGAAAACAACCCGGCCCTCCACTCATCAGCCCAAACAACGTCATAATGTGGAAACCCGGCAACGTCTTCCATTGCGTAAACTGTCGGATACTTCGCCCTGTAACGCCGCTGCTTAAACAACATGTCCTCGCCGACTGACAAGGCTATTTTAAGGCTTGGGTGCAGTTGTTTTATTTTTTCTGCAAGCTCAAACGTGGCATCAAAAACAAAAACGCGATTAAACAAATCAAAGCCGGGATTTGCCAGACTGAACTGCTTAATAACCTCAGAAACAAGGGCTGGAAGAATTTCATTGTGAGGATACTTGAGATGAAGCGCTGCCAGCGTTCCCTGTTTAGAGCTTTTCACAAACAATTCCAGCACATCCATCAGCAAAGGCGTGCCTGGCCTGCCTTGCATTATTTTGTCAAGTGTCTTATCGCCGGCAGAATCATGAATAATCGCAAGCTTGCCGTCCCTTGTGCAGTGAATATCTGCTTCAATCCCAAAACCCCTTTCCAACGCCTTCCTGAAAGAAAGCAGCGTGTTTTCAGGAAACCCCAGAAGCCCGCGATGGGCAAATATCTGAAACATACTTTAAAACAACTTCAGAAGGTTATTTATATTTATCTGAAACCAGCATAGCCTTGGTAATGCTTCCTTACTAAATCTGTAAGTTGCTCATGGTCGCCAACGTTGTTTGAGCCAATAGCAACCTGAACCCCGCGTCTGGGGATATTACCATGCATGTCAGTCACTTCTCCTCCCGCTTCATTAATCAGGAGACGCCCCGGAGCAATATCGTAGAATCCGCCAACAGCGTCAATAAGCCAGATGTCTGTCCTGCCTTCTGCAAGCAAAGCGCCGTAATGGATATTGCTTCCAGTGGAGCGCACGTTATGCGCAAGTTGAGTTACATCTCCCATGAATCCCAGTTTCCTTTTCCTGTTCCTGTCGTTAAAAAGAGAATCAACATGAATAAAGCGGGCTTTCGGGTCTGAAACTGTTGACACCCTAAGCCGCTTAGCTTCGCCAACGGGGGTAAGGGCATCATCCAAAGACAAAACAAATCCTCCCGAGCCATTTTCAGCAAGGTAAAGCTTTTTTTCAAAAGGG